>CAZUNT010000138.1:0-19772 GCA_964622215.1 uncultured Caldilineaceae bacterium | reverse complement strand
TTTCCCACCGAACCGACCAATTGGACGATCCGGGTCGGTGTGTATTGTCCGGGAGTGAAATAAGCGGGGATGTAACTTAAGGTAGTACTCCAACCTACCCCCAGGATATCGTTAGGGCGCAAGACACGTTGCAAGTAATTGCCGGCAGCCTGGGCGACGGTAACCTTGGGCTGTTCACCAGCAGCGTTGGCTACAATAACCTCGCGCAGTCCATAAGCAGCAAAAGTTTTCTCTAGTTCGGTTTCCAGGGTGGTTGTTTGGGGGAGGGGATGGGTCAGGCGGATTTCTACCAATCCTTCCTCACGCGCCTGTTGCAGCATCCGCACAATGGTGGGGCGAGATAGGCTAACCCGCTGAGCAATCTCACCCTGAGTCAACCCCTCCATGTAGTAGAGCCAGGCTATTTTGAGGAGTAAATCCTGGTTGTTATTGCTGTTCATTGCAATAAAGGATTTTACAAAAGTTTAATTACTGAACTTTTGTAAAATATACGGCAACTTTGTTGGTTTGTCAAAAGGACATACCGGGGCGCGAGCAGTTTTGGGGCAGACCTAACCCCCCGACCCCCTTCCCTACGAGGGAAGGGGGAGAAGGCCGGTAATGTCTAGTCCGGTTTGGGGAGGGGGTTCGCTTACGCCGTCAACCAAATTCGCCCCCAAATTGAAATTGCTCCCGAATGGGACCTTAGACTTGTAAAAATTACCCAATTTCGGTTAAAATAGGTCTCCAACCAAAGCCAACTGGCGCGAGCCTGTTTCCTCACTTTTATCTGTCTCAAATTCCAGGGAGAAGTAACTATGCAAACCGAATTATGGAATGACGCTTCCGGGAAATTTCACCCGGCCAGCGCCCCGGACTATTTACCGTTACCACAATTGCGGGCGGTGCAACTCCAGCGGTTAAAGGCCGTGGTCGGGCGAGCCTATAAAAATGTGCCTCTTTTTCGCGAGCGTATGGAAGAAGGTGGCCTGACCCCGGAAAGTATCCAATCGCTGGATGACATCAGCCGCCTGCCGTTTACGGTCAAAACCGACCTGCGCGATACATATCCTTTTGGCCTATTCGCCAGCCCCATGGAAGAGGTTGTCCGGCTGCATGCCTCCTCCGGCACGACCGGCAAACCCATCGTGGTGGCTTACACTACCGAGGACCTGGAGGTGTGGACCAGCGTGATGCTCCGTAGTTTTGCCGCCTGCGGCCTGCATCGGGGTGATATCGTGCAGAATGCCTACGGCTACGGCCTGTTCACCGGTGGACTGGGGGCGCACTACGGGGCAGAGGCGTTGGGCGCAACCGTCATCCCCATCTCCGGCGGTAACACCGACCGGCAAATTATGATTATGAAAGACTTTGGCGTCACCGCCATCTGCTGCACACCTAGCTATTTTGTCCACCTGATCGAGCGGGCCGGCGAATTGGGGGTAGCCATGAAAGAGCTGCCGCTGCGGGTAGGGGTGTTTGGAGCGGAACCCTGGTCCGAATCGATGCGGGCTTACATCCGGGAAAACAGCAATATCACCCCCTTCGACATCTACGGCCTGTCGGAAATCGTCGGGCCAGGCGTAGCAATTGAGTGTTCGCAGCACCAGGGCTTGCACATTTTCGAGGATCACTTCTATCCTGAAATTATCGATCCGCAGACCGGCGAAGTGCTGCCCGAGGGTGTAGAGGGTGAGCTGGTGCTGACCACCCTGAGCAAGAAGGCTATGCCGGTCATCCGTTACCGTACCCGCGACCTCACCACCCTGACCCATGAACAATGCGGCTGCGGCCGGACTCTCTGCCGCTTCTTGCGCGTTGGCCGCCGCAGCGACGATATGTTTATCATTCGCGGTATCAACGTCTTTCCCTCACAGGTGGAAAGCGCCCTGCTGCAAGTGGAAGGCACTTTGCCTCACTACCAGATTGTGTTGACCCGCGAGCGAGGCCTGGACCAGATGGAAGTGCAGGTAGAAGTAACACCCGAATTCTTTAGCGATACCGTCGGCGCGTTGGAGAACTTGCAGGAAAAGATTTCTTACGCCATCGAACAGACGCTGGGCCTGCGGGTCAATGTCCGCCTGGTGGCATATCATACCATCCAACGCAGCGAGGGCAAAGCTAAGCGGGTTATCGATCAAAGGCAGATGTAGTGGTCAGTGAATAGTGATTAGTGAATAGTGATTAGTGAACAGTGAATAGTGATTAGTAATCAATCGGTTTGTTCAATAAATGATGACTGTTTACTGTTCACTGCTCACTGCTAACTGCTAACTAATTCCTGACTACTGACTACCGTCTACCGTCCACTATTTTTGAGGAGGCTACTATGAAAGTACAACAACTCTCCGTCTTTTTGGAAAACAAACCGGGCCAGTTGAAGCGAGCTTGTGATCTGCTGGCCAAAGCCAATATCAATATTCTGACCCTATCGCTGGCCGATACCAAGCAGTTTGGTATTTTGCGGCTAATTATCGGCGAGTGGGAACGGGCTAAAGCGGTTTTAGATGAGGATGGCTATGTGGTCAAGACCACCGAGGTATTGGCCCTGGAGGTCGATGACCGGCCGGGTGGTCTGGCCGAAGTTCTGGAGCACGTTGAGTCCGCCAGTCTAAATGTTGAATATATGTATGCCTTTGCCTGTGGCTGCGAAGGTAAGGCGATGATGATCTTCCGTTTTGACAACCCCGATAAGGCCATTGAGGTCTTAAAGGCCGCGGGGGTCAATGTGATTGGCAGCGTGGAGTTGTATAGCCGATGAAGTATTTACTCTCCGGTGATGAGGCGGTGGCTCGGGGGGCGTGGGAGGCCGGCGTGAAGGTGGCTTCCGGTTATCCGGGCACGCCCAGCACCGAAATATTGGAAAACCTGGCCCACCTGCCGAATGTCTATGCCGAATGGGCGCCGAATGAAAAGGTGGCCCTCGACGTAGCCATTGGCGCGGCCTATGCCGGGCGGCGGGCGCTGGCGACAATGAAACACGTGGGGCTAAATGTCGCCGCCGACTCGCTCTTCTCGGCGGCGATGACCGGCATTGAAGCCGGTCTGGTTATCGTTTCAGCCGACGATCCGGCCATGCATTCCTCCCAGAACGAACAGGATAATCGGCGGTACGCCCGGTTTGCCCGTATTCCCTGCCTGGACCCGGCCGATAGCCAGGAAGCCAGGGAGATGACGGTTGCTGCCTTTGACCTGAGTGAGCGCTTCGATACGCCGGTGATGCTGCGGGTCACCACGCGGCTTTGCCACACCAGTACCCTGGTTGAGATGGGACTGCCCCGTGAAACGCCGCCTCCTGTGAGTGTTTACCCCCGCAATCCGGCCAAATATGTGATGATTCCGGCCAATGCCCGCCGCCGCCACCCGGTTATCGAGCAGCGGATCCGAGACCTGGCCGATTTTGCCGAAACTTTTGAATTTAACCGGATTGAAGAGCGCTCTCCAGAATTGGGGATTATTACCGCCGGAGTGGCCTATCAATATGCCCGCGAGGTTTTTCCAGAGGCTAGCATTCTCAAATTGGGTATGGTCTATCCCCTGTCGCGCCGGTTAATTGCTACATTTGCTCGCCAGGTGGAGCGGCTCATCGTCCTGGAAGAACTTGACCCCTTCATCGAGGAGCAGGTTCGGGCGCTGGGCATCGAACTCTATGATGCAGGAGAGCTAATGAGGCCGCATGGCCAACCTCACAACGGCAAATCCATCTTCCCAATCCTGGGCGAACTTGATCCGGGAGTGGTCCGCGAAAGCGCCCGGCAGGCGGGGCTGCTGCCTTCCGCCGGCGGAGCACCGGCAGCGGGTCCGGCCGGTGGAAATCTCCCCATGCGGCCGCCCGTACTGTGCCCCGGCTGCCCACACCGCAGTATCTTCCACATTCTGCACAAGCTCAAACTGCCCATTAACGGCGACATTGGCTGCTACACCCTGGGCGTAGTGCCGCCGCTCAGCGCCTTACATACTTGCGGCTGTATGGGGGCCAGCATCGGCGTGGCGCATGGGGCGGCCGTGGCCGGGGACGGAGAGCGCCATATCGCCGTCATCGGCGACTCGACCTTCTTTCATACCGGCATCCCGGCCCTGATGAACGTGGCTTACAACCGGAGTAATGTTATTACCATCATCCTGGATAACCGCACCACCGGCATGACCGGCCACCAGGAAAATCCGGGCACCGGTAAAACCTTGCAGGGGCAAGATACGGGCCAGGTGGATATAGGAGCTTTGGTGCGGGCGCTGGGCATCCGGCAGGTGGCCACGCTGGACAGCTATGAGGTGGACGCCGCCGAGCAAACCCTCAAGACCTGGCTGAAATCGGACGAACCGGCGGTGTTGATTGCCCGGCACGAGTGCGCCTTGCTGCCGTCCGCCCGGCCCAAGTGGGTTCCCCTGGAGGTGGTCAGCGAGTTATGTAACGGCTGCGCCATGTGTTTTCGCATTGGCTGCCCGGCCATCCTCAAATCGGATGAGCTTGACCCCAAGTACCAACGCCCGCTGGCCCTGATTGATCCAACCTTATGTACCGGCTGCGAAATCTGCGCCCAAATCTGCCCGCGCGAGGCGATTCTGTTCCGCGATCAGGCCGTCGAGGTGAAATGATGAAAATTCAAGCCAATCAACCCATAAACTTTCTCCTCGTCGGCGTTGGGGGGCAGGGGACGATCCTGGCCAGCGATGTCCTGGCTGAAGTGGGCGTCGCGTTGGATTGCGATGTAAAAAAAGCCGAGGTGCATGGGATGTCTCAGCGGGGCGGCAGCGTGATCTCGCACGTGCGTTGGGGATCGCAGGTCTTCTCCCCCATTATTGCCCGGGGCGACGCCGACATCTTCATCGCTTTTGAAAAGCTGGAAGCTGCCCGTTTTGTCGATCATCTCCGGCCCGGCGGTCTGGTTCTGGTCAACGATCAAAGTATTCTGCCGGTCACGGTCAGCGCGGGCAGCGGCATCTACCCGGACGACGAGACCATCCGGGCCACGCTGGCCACCGTGACCAACCAGAGTTATTGGGTCAACGGCCTGGCAATAGCCGAGGCGTTGGGCAACACCCGGATGGCTAATGTCGTCATTCTGGGCGCTCTATCGGCGCTGCTCGAAATGGAGGCCGAACCCTGGCTGAAGGTTATCCAGGGCCGCGTTCCGGCCAAGTATGCCGAGTTGAACCGGCAAGCATTCGAGGCCGGGCGTGAAACAATAGCCCCGAGCTGAAGCTCAGGGCTGATAGCTAAAGTATGCTGAAGCATACTAATGATTGGACAAGTAGTGGGGAGGGTGAGTCGGCTTCAGCCGACTTGTGTTGTTAGCCTGAGATTTCAATCTCAGGCCATCTTCTTGATCGCCTCGGCCAGCCGTCTAATCCCTTCCACGATGGTAGCTTCATCCGAGTTGGAGAAATTCAGGCGCATGGTGTTATGCCCGCCTCCGTCCACGTAGAAGGGGGAACCCGGTACAAAGGCTACTTTTGAGCGAGCAGCCTCTTCAAACAACTCCATAGCCGACATCCGTTCCGGCAGCGTGACCCAGACAAACATTCCACCTTCCGGCCGGGTAAACTGAACTTCGGGTGGGAAGAGTTCTTCCATCGCCTCGATCATTGCGTTGCATTGCCGGTGGTAGACCAGCCTCATCTGGGCCAGATGGCTATCCAGGTCGTTGTCTTGCAGGTAACGATAGACGATACGCTGGGCCAGGTAGTTGGAATGGAGGTCGGCTCCCTGCTTGGCGATGATGATCTTTTCCATGATCTCGCGGCAAGCGTAAACCCAACCCAGCCGGATACCCGGCGAGATCATCTTTGAAAATGAGCCGAGCAAGATGCCTCGTTCCCTGAGATAGTGCTTTAGCGGCGGCAAATCCTCGCCAATAAAGCGCAGTTCTTGATACGGATCATCTTCCAGGAAAACCATGTTATGGGCGGCTACCAGTTGCGCCACCGCTTTTCTGTTTTCGTTAGAGTAGGTCAGGCCGGACGGATTCTGGAAATTGGGTACGCCGTACAACATCTTGGCTGAGTGATGGTTTAGAATCGACCGGAGTTGGTGGGTATCGAGGCCGTCCTCCTGTAAGGGCACGGATAGGAGTTTTGGCTCGAACATGGTCAAAGCCTGAATTGCGCCAAGATACCCCGGCCGTTCAAATAACACCCCATCGCCCTGATTCAGGAAGGCTTTGCCGGTCAGATCAATCCCCTGCTGGGAACCGGTGGTAATGATAATTTCCTCCGGGTCAACCGACCAGCCCCATTTTTGCTGATAGCGGTTGGCGATGAATTGCCGCAGCGGTTTGTAGCCCTCGGTGGTGCTGTATTGGAGCGCCTCCCGGCCGCTCTCTTGAAAAACACGCTGGGTGGCTTCGGCCACGGCCTGAACCGGGAAAAATTCGGGGTTGGGCAGTCCGCCGGCAAAGGAGATAATCTCCGGGTCGCCGATCACTTTCATGATCTCCCGGATAAAGGATTTGTGAACGTTAGACATTCTACGGGCAAATAAGTTCTGCATAGTTCCTCGTCGTAGCATTAAGTGATTGTTTATTTTGTCTCATTCTACTCCCCCCTGCCGCCAGGTACAAGTAAGTTGCCTGCCGATGGGGATACGAAAAATGATAAAAAGTTTGGTGATTGGGGATGCGCTGGTCTATCTGGATCGTTATGAGGCCATCGCCTTTTGTTTTTTGGATGCTGAAAAAGAAATTTATGGTGAGTGTTATGAGCGGGTTATTCCCAAGCTGGTAGCGGGGGGAATCTTGATCGCCGATAATGCGATTAATCATCAGGCCACGTTACAACCTGTGTTGGAACGGGCGTTGAATGATGAAAGAGTGGATGCCCTGATCATCCCTATTGGAAAAGGGGAATTGGTGTGCCGTAAACTCTAAATAACAAAGCCATCACTACGAACTAGAGGTCTGTTTATGCTTTGCTGTTCTAGCGGCGGCGAACTCGTTTGGCGGTAGGCCGGACAAACTCGCCGCGGTGGTCGATGACCTGCGTTTGAGTATCGTCCTGATGGGGCGAGGTACGCAGGTACTGCCGGTGTACGGCTTTGTCTTCCAGGATAGAGACATTGAGCGTGCCGGTAACGGTGCCGCCGGTCGTACTGGCGGTAGCTTGGATGGTGTATTCGCCAGGCAGAACAGCCCGGCCAAAATCGTCGTAACCGTTCCAGTAGAGATTTTGTTGGCCTGCTCCCCGGTGACGGCGATGCAGTAGCGTGGCGATGGTATTGCCCCGGCTGTTCTTGATTTCTACAGTAGTCCGGGCCGGTTTAGATAAATCAATTCCCACCCGTAAAAAGCGCCCTTCTTCTGGCAGACCGGGTCGAAAAATGCTGCTTTCGGCAGATAGCACCAGCGACACTGGCCGGGTTAGCAGGTAGGCCAGGATGAGCAGCAACGGCAGTGAAAGCAGCACTGGCACAAAATAAGTGGATAGGTTAGGTAGATTGCGGGCGACACGAGCCAATTCCGACTCAGGCGGCGTCACCTCGAATTTTAAACGGCGCTGCAATTTGGTGGTATTGCCGGCCTGGTCTTGCGCGACAACATCCAGCATGTTTTCACCCTTGAGGAGTTTAACCGTCGTCTGAAACTCGCCCAGGGAGCTAACCGTTACCGTCTGACCGCCGACGAGCAGGGTTGTGCCGGGTTCTGATTTGCCGATGATTTGCACTTCCGCCTGCTGGAACGTCGTTCCATCTTCCACATTGACCGTGAGGCTGGGGGCTGCGCTCTTACGGTGGACAATAATCTCCTGTGAGGTCACGTTGCCGACGTCGTCGGTGGCTTCGACGCGCAGGATATTATCGCCCTCCTGTAGGATAACTTCCCGTTCAAATTGACCATCCGTTCCCACGATCGCTTCCTGCCCGTTGACCTTCAAAGACGCCCCTTTTGGTACCACGCCGGTAACGGTAAGGATATTTTCATTGGTCCACAGATCGTTGAGTGGGGCGGTAATGGCAATCTCCGGGGGTTTGGTGACCAAGATGATTTCGCGGCTCAGGGTAGCGATATTGCCCGCCGGGTCGGTAGCCGTCACCTGGATAGTATTGGAACCTTCGGCCAGTGGTCGTTTTAGGTTGAAGCGTCCATCGGCATTAATCGGCACAATCTGCGGCTCGCCGGCCAACTGCACCACCGCGTCAGGGTCGGTCAGTCCTTCGATGGTCAGCGTAGCATCACGAACCCGGCTGACTTCATCCAGATTGGCCAGGCGTAACGTGGGCGGTACGGTATCGACCAGTACATTGGCGCTCTGGCTGCCGGTCAGCATTGTTCCTTTGGCCGTCACTTCCAAACGATAGCGACCATCTGGGGCAATCTGCCCCAGACTGTCTTTACCATTCCAAACGGCCACATGCTGACCGCGAGTTTGAAATTCGTTTTTGGTAATTGTCTGCACCAGACGGCTGCTTTCGTTAAAAACTTGAACCGTAACCTGGGCATCTTCATTAAGGGTGTAACTAAAATTAGTACTATCCTGGGCCTGATCGCCATTCGGCGAGATAATACTAGGAGAGGCCTCAGCGGTTATTTTGGGCGTGCGCAGCCAGTCACCCAGGAAGGTGACACCTAACAACACGGCGACGGTGCCTACGGTAATAGCAGTGGCAATCGGCCCAAAACTTAACCCCTTACTAGTGGCACGACGACGAATTCCAGATTTTTCATTTTCAACTTGTTCTAATCTTGTAGCCATCGTACTTACCCTTTAATCAATTTCAAGCTGGATTAGCCCAGAGTCATCCTTGGGCGGTTCCCACTCGGGTAATTCGCTATAATGCGGCACGCGCAGGGGATGGCGAGGACGGTCGAGGTCGTCTACGCTGGCCGGTTCTGTACCTGACGTAACGACTTGACGAGCGCGCCGGAATAATCTAATAGGACCGGACTCGGCGGTGTTTTGTTTTTTATCCTGCTGGCGGCGAGTTGCCCGCACATTTGGGGGGGGCGCAACCGGCAGATCGAGCGCCTCTCTCAGGCTGTAAACGGTAGTGCCGACGATAATAACTACAATCAAAGAAAAGAGAGGACCGGTTGGGTCCCTTAGGACGGCTACAGTCGTGTCGGTTACTGTTTCCTGAAGCCAGTAGGGTAACCCCAGGTGGGTCGCCAGCAAAATTAAGCCGCCCCCGGCCGTTACCACCAACACTGACCAGGGCGTGCGATATTTGACCCACTTACGCCCGGCTAGCGAACCTACAAAGCCACCTGCCATAGCCCAACCGACAATTTGCAGCAAGTTATACAAGATAACGCCTGACGTTGCAGCAAATGGCTCGACCAACAGTAGTAAAGTTTGTAAGGAGTTAGCCTCGCCAAAACGAGCGACCATGGCCTGAGATTCAAGCGATTGCCCGGCCAAGCTCAACCAATCAATATTCATACCGGCCATACCGCCCAAAATTTTACCCCACAATGCCGCCAATGCACCGATCCAAGCTCCGCGAGTGCCTCCCCACCACAAGCCGGCCAGAATCGGAACCAGCCAGTGGAGGTGATACTTGGCCAGTATCAGCACGCCCAAAATCAACACGGCTGCGCCCAGGTAATGCACCACCGGGCGCTGGCATAGGGCGCTCAAGGCCACAAACAGCACCGCCAGGTAGAGGTTGATGGTATAGATCGGGTAGACCAGGACGGCCACAGCAATGATATAACCAATCAACGGCCAACGGATTCCCAGGAGGGCAATGGCCACGCCAATCACCAACACCCAATTATCGGGATAAACAGATAGATTCAGTAAAGCCAAAACTACCAGTACGGCTAACCCAACGGAAGTGGCGGTACTTTCTAGCACAGCCTGATACCGGCGATATAGGTTGTGGGGACCTCTAAACGTTTGAGCAATCATTTACATTAATCTTTTATCCCAACTCCATCTGCCGTAGCCCGCCGTTGTTGTGAGATGGATACAGTGGTTGGGGTTGAGGTGGTTCCGAGGCCGGCCGGGCGTGCGTACGCGCCCACTGGCGTAGCGCAGAAATTTTGCTCTCCATCGTCTGCGAGAGTGGAACAGTACTCTTCAGAGTACGGAATAAGTCCTCATCGGTTAATTCGCGGCTATCTTCAAAAGCGTCGTATAGACCGTCAATAATCACCTGCTCGATTTCTGCGCCGCTGAAACCCTCGGAAGCCAGGGCCAGTTCGTTCAAATCAAACTCTAGGGGATCGCGACCTCGCCGGGCCAGGTGGATGGCAAAGATTTCACGCCGTTCTTGGGGCTGCGGCAAATCGACAAAGAAAATTTCGTCAAAACGCCCCTTACGCAGCACTTCGGGCGGCAGGGCCGCAATATCGTTGGCTGTGCCGATGACAAACACCGGCGAGTTTTTCTCTTGCATCCAGGTTAGCAGGCTGCCAAACACTCGGGCCGACGTGCCGGCGTCGGAAGTACCGGAGCCGGTCGCTCCGGCCAGACCCTTTTCGATTTCGTCTAACCAGAGCACGCAAGGAGACACACTCTCGGCCAGGCGCAAGGCGGTGCGGATATTCTGCTCCGACGAGCCGACCAACTCACTAAATACCCGCCCCAGGTCGAGACGCAGTAACGGCAACTGCCACTGGCTGGCCACGGCTTTAGCCAATAGACTTTTACCGGCGCCCTGTACCCCTAGCAAGAGCAAACCCTTGGGTTCGGGCAGTCCAAAACGGCGCGCTCTCTCGGTGAAGGCCATGCCGCGTTTGCGCAGCCACTGCTTAACCAGCCCCATCCCACCGACATTAGCAAACCCTTCAACCGACTCGTAATACTCCAACACCTGAGACCGGCGGATGAGCTGTTCCTTTTCGGCGATGATAATGCTCAGGTTAAGCTGGCGGTCCATCACCAGGCTTTTGGCAAATACATTTTCGGCCTCAATACAGGTCAGTCCGCGAGCCGCATTTAGAACTCGCTCGCGTTCCTCTTCGCCCATCTTCAGTTGCACCCCTGAAATTTCGCGGGCCGAGCGGACCACCCGATCCAGGGAAAGTTCAAGTTCATCCAGGGTGGGCAACGAGTAATCCAGAACGGTAATATCCTTTTCCAGATCTGAGGGAAAACGAAGTGTAGGTGAGAGGATAATTAACGTTTTGCGACTTTCCTTGAGCTGGTTGGTAATGTCGCGCAAGCGGCGAATTACCACTGGGTGATCAGGACCGCCCCGGCTATCATCCAAAAAGGGGTGAAAATCCTTTAAGACGAAAATAGCGGCTTCCTGAGATTGGGCCATAAAATCAAGGGCATTGAGCGGATCGCGGGTAGCCGGATCAACCGGCTGGGCTTGTACAACGTCAAGGGGAGCGATGCCGTTGGTCAGGGTCCAACCATACAACTTTTTACGCCGGTCAATCGCTACCTGGCGTAACATGTCCTCAATGCGCCGTTCTTCCCAGGAAACAATATAAATAATGGGATACTTTGCCCGGGTCAAAATATTCAATTCATCGACGCGATGCAGAGTGGACATAGACTCCGATATTACCACCCATCAACATTACATAATAACTTGACTATAACATATTTGGGTTTTGTTGTCAACGAATCCAGTAGAACATGCCCCCAAATGGTGATTGACCCCAGATAGGGAAAGTGATATTATGGAAGCGTAGTGACTTTAGAGTCGGTAATTTAAAAATCAATCAAGAGGGTTTGATGAATACCAAATCTATTTGGTCCCGGATTTCGATCTGCCAATTTTTAGCCCGTTGGCTGCCTTACCCTCTTCGACCATTCCTCTTCCTCCTCATCGTAGCTGCGGCTTTACTGCTGGGTACAACCGGCGATAGTTTTATATACCCCTCACCCCTGGCCCAGGCCGAAACCGGAGCCAAACCACTCGGGGCCGGGCAAACTACGGTGACGGTCA
This sequence comes from uncultured Caldilineaceae bacterium, assembly GCA_964622215.1. GTDB lineage: Bacteria > Chloroflexota > Anaerolineae > 4572-78 > J111 > DSQQ01. The sequence continues at coordinate 7,951 of CAZUNT010000138.1, read as the reverse complement.
GTTCTATCACTATCCCTACCCACCCGGTTGACCAGGCTCTCGTTTATTACACCAATCCCACCTACAATATGTCTTACGCCAAACTGGATCGCAGCCGGTATGATGGGGGGCGTATCGTCAATCGGACCTTCAACCTGGTGATTCTGGAAAATGATTACCTCAAGGTGAGCTTGCTGCCGGAGTTAGGCGGACGCATCTACCAGGCTATCTTTAAACCGACAGGCAACAATATATTCTATCAAAATCCGGTGCTGAAACCATCACCGTGGGGACCGCCGGAGATGGGCTGGTGGATGGCGGTGGGCGGCCTGGAGTGGTGCTTGCCGGTGGAGGAACACGGCTACGAATGGGGTATCCCCTGGGCCTACCAGATTACCGATTTGGCCGATGGGGCGATGGTCGAGGTGTGGGATACTACGGCCAGCAACCGCCTGCGGGCCAAAATCACCATCACTTTGCCGGATGATGCCGCTTTTTTCCAGGTTGTCCCGACTCTTGAAAACCCTACAGACCAGCCGATTGATTACAAATTTTGGCTCAATGCCATGTTAGCCCCCGGTTCGGCCAACAGTGTGAGTCCCCGCTTGCGCATCGTTATGCCCACCGACGAAGTGACCGTCCACTCCAGTGGCGACCATCGCCTGCCCGGGGCCTGGGCTGCCGCCGGTTGGCCCAGCCACAATGGGGTTGATTGGGGTTTGTTGGGCAACTGGCGAGAATGGTATGGCTTTTTCCAGCGCCCTCGTGCTGCCGGCGATTTCCAGGCAATTTATGATGAAGGGTATGACGAGGGTGTGGTCCGCACCTACGATAGCCGCATCGCTCAGGGGGCCAAGTTTTTTGCCTTCGGCAACGGTTCCACCGCCATTTCCTCCGATCTCTACACCGACGATAGCTCCAGCTATGTGGAGATTCACGGCGGCGTCGCCCCCACTTTTGCCGATACCCGCCGTTTAGAGGCCCACACCAGCCTCAGTTGGCAGGAACGCTGGTATCCGGTCGCCGGTTTGGGTAGCCTGACCTGGGCCAATGATCGCCTGGCCCTTTACCTGGAAAATATCTCTGGAACGACCCGGCTGCACCTGGCGGTCACTCGTTCTGTTCCTACTGCCCGAATTTTACTGGTGCGGCGGGCCAATAATGAGATCTTGTATGATACCCAGGCCTCTCTTCAACCCGGCCAGCCTTTCCATTCACCCTCTCTTTCTTTGCCTAACCTGGCTCCCGCCGATATGGCCGTTCTGGTTTATGATAACAATAATACCTTGCTGGGGGCTTACCAATTTCAAGGCGGCTCGCTGTTTACCCCCACGCCCGGCCCCAGCCCGACTCCTAGCGCTACCCCCACCCTTATTTCCAGCCCGGTTTGGCAAGGGCGCCTCCTGCGTACCATCCCTATCCAGGGGTGGTCCAGCATTGCCCGCATTTGGGTTAGAAACCAAATTGGACTGCCGGTGACTATTGCCAGCGAAGGGGGTAGCTGGCGCACGACCGGGTATGTCGGGTCCAAGCCTGAGTATGGGGTGGATGCTTTGGAATTTGCCCCGCTGGCCCCGGGTACGTACATTATCACTCCGCAAGGGTTGAATACGACTTTCCGCCTCACCCTGCCGGCCGGCGCCATTGCCGAAGTGTTGTTTGAGCCGGGCAATCCACCGGTGTCTACATCCTCACCTACTGCTACGACTACCCCCCCGGTGACGGCCTCGGCTACTGCTACGCTCGTTCCAACGCTCACCCCCACCCCAACTCCCTCGGCCACCCCGACTGCAGCCCCTACGGCGACGGCTACCTCTACTGCCACATCTTCGCCTACTGCCACGCCAACAACAACCCCCAGTTCCTCCTGGGCGGGCCGGCTCAAACGTACGGTGCGGATCAACGGCTGGTCCAGTATAGCCCGTATTTGGGTCAGCGGGCAGAGGCAGGTGCCGGTTATGATTGCTGCCGTCAATTGGAACTGGCGGGCCACCGCCCCCACCGGCTCCAAGCCGGAGTACGGTCCGGATGCTTTGGAATTTGCGCCGCTGGCTCCGGGTCGTTACCTTATCACCGTGCCCAGCTTATCAGCCCGTTTTGAATTTGATCTGGCTCCCAGCACGATTGCCGAAGTCGTTTTTGAACCGGCTGTCTCACCGATGCCAACCCCCAGTCCAACTCTGCCACCGACGCCAACCCCTTCTGCCACCCTCATGTCGACCGCCGCCCCACTCCCAACTTCCAGCCCCACCGCTCCACCGACTAATACGCCAACTTTCACCCCCACCTCGACGCCAACCCATACCTCAACCCCACCGCCAACGGAAACCCCACCGCCCACCTCAACCTTTACCCTCACCCCTGGACCGACGACTTCCCCTACCGGACCGGTCACAGAAACACCAACCGGCACGTATACCCCAACCCCTACGGATACCCCCAGCCCAACTCCGACCACCTCGGCGGCGACCCCACAACCGGCCTGGTATGTGCGCGTCCCCACCAACACAGCCATTCCCGGCAACTGGTTTGCCGTGATTCGGGTCAGCGTCGAAGGGGAGCTACGGTTTCCCGTCCGAATAACGATCCTGGTAAATGGTTCCCCGCAGTGGAGCACCACCTGTTTGACCGGAAGCAAGCCGGAATACGGTCCCTACTTCTGCGAGTTCGCTCCCCTGGTTCCGGGCCAATACCTGCTCGCGCCTGAGGGACTCGATGTTGAGACAACGGTTGAGGTCGGGCGCGGTGGGGTAGCTGTGGTTATCTTTGAACACTACTAAAAATTTGTAGGGTCCACAGATGAACACAGATTCGCACAGATTTTTTCAAAAGGAAGAGTGATGGATAAACGTAAGCAAACCGGCCGGCAGGGCGAGGAGATTGCTGCCGCATATTTGCGGGAGAAAGGCTACCAGATCATCGAGCGCAACTGGCGCTGCCCCGTTGGAGAGTTAGACCTGGTGGGCACAGAGAGGGGTATTCTTGTTTTTGTCGAGGTGCGCACCCGCAGTGGGACACGCTTTGGCCTGGCGGAAGAAAGTATTACCCCGGCCAAACAGGCCCGGTTGATTGAATTGGCTGAAACCTACCTGCAAGAAAAGTCACTCTCGGCCCAAGCCTGGCGGATTGATGTTATTGCCGTACAAATGGGGTCAGGGGCGCCGCAGGTCAAACATATTGAGAATGCGGTCGGTTGGTAGGTGGCCGCAAATTCCCTCGTTATAGTTTAGTGATTTGAACGTCTTCAATCTTTAAATTTTCTTCGTCAAATACAAAAGAAATGCGGTACTTCTTGAAGATTTCTACCTCTGATACGGGAGGAGACGCCTCGGTGGTTACGGTTTGCCGCTGAAAAAGTACGTAGAAGGACTGAGGACTCGGACTGCTGCCGGATGACGTGCGCTGAGGCGCTTGCAGGTTGATCGCCATATCTGAAGGGATGGCCCCGTCTTGTATCCATACGGAGATTTTTTGATTTGCGGCCATGCCAATGTTGCAGGCAGCCTCCTGGGCGGGTTTGTCAGGGCGAATAGGCAGGGCCGGTTCAAAAGAGCGGCGTCCCTCCCACGTCCAGGCTATGAGCGGGATTGCGCCTCGAATTGGCTGCCCTTTTTGGTCGACCAGGTCAATGTAGAGGTACTGGTTAGCCCCACTTTCAGCCGCCGTCAACTGGCGAATTCCAATCACCCACCAGATTTCGTTCGTCGACTGCCCGTGATTTTCCGGCGAGACTTTTTTGATGCCGGCGCCGGAAGCTTCGGCGTTGTTATAAACTTCGCCCCCTTTGGCATAGTGACTTAGAATATTTTGCCGCCACTGTGGTACATTAAACATAGCTGCACCCGTCCCCTCTACTTTTCTGAATGTTAGATAGTAATCCACCAGTCGAAACCCCGCCTCGCTGCCATTGCCAACCCCGGTCAAAAAATCGGAAGGTTGGTTATGAATACCCACTCGAAAGCTTCCGAGCGGCGCGCCAAACATAGGCAGGTTGCCCCAGTATTGGTCAAGTTTGCCCTTGGTGGCAGCTAATCTGGCCTCGTTGGATTTGGTGTAAGCCGCAAAAGTGACACCCTCTAGCGGGACGCCGTTGGCATCTTCAACCCTGACGTAAATGTAACCGTTGCCTTTTTCTTTGAATTGAACTTTGGTTAACTTCCAAAAACTATTATTTCCCTGGTAAGGCTCAACCAGCACCATTGGCTCCAAAAATTTGAGCTGCTCGTCAATGTGCCGATCCTCAAACTGTTGCGCCAGGTGGAACTGTTCCATCGTGGCTGGCCTGGGGCCGCTGATTCGCACCCGGCCCGGATCAGCCTTGAGCATTTGGACGAGCGGCATCTCCCCTTGCAAGCCCCAGTCGCGGTCGTAAACGTTGGTAAACCACGGTCCCTGGTGTTCGAACCCCGGCGATTGCACCCCAAACTTGGCTACGCCCACAATCCAGGGCATCAGCGCCAGCATGTAATCCGGCAGAGGATAGTTAAACATCCCCATGGTTAACTCAGAGGTGCGTTGGGGGGTGGGTTTGGGATAACGGGGGTCATCACCACTGGTGGTGCCGGCCCGTTGTAGCACGTTATAGCCGCCCTCGGTCATCATCATAGCCACTGAATGGCCGCAGACGTCGCGTACCAATTTATCCATCCGTTCGAAGGCGCGGAAACAGGTCCAATCGTCATAGATGGTGATTTTGGGGTTGGCTAATTGCCGCCGGGTGACGGAGATGCGAGCATGAACCCACCGATCCCAGGCTATATATGCAGTCTCGGAACGGCCATCACCCGCCGCCAGCCACTCGGCATAGGTAAGAGGCTGGCCGTGGTCGGCGATACCGTCGTTGGGGTAGGTCAGGGGACGGCCCAGGCAGTAATTATGCAGGGCGATGACCATCTTTTCAAACACGTCCAGGCGGCCCCGCCGGGCGATGATTTCAAAGGGGTTGCCCTCACCGCCAGGGCCAAAAGCCGGAAATAGGGCATACACTCCCACTTTGGCCAGCTTGTCGCGGTCGTCAAGATAATAGGTGATGACTTGGTCGAGCCAGTTGCCCGGCCGCCGGCCGCCCCATTCCAGGTTCAGGTCCGGTTCATTCCGGGTTTCAAAGTAGACCACGCCATACCGTTCATATAAGGCGCGGGCGTAATCGGTCTCTCGGGCCGTCAAAAATCCGGGGTAGCTCGGTTGGCGGTAAAGCCTGACGACCGGCATGATGCCCAGGTTGACCAGGCGGGCCACCAAGCCCTTGGCCGAACCGCCGCCGTCATCGACGACTTTGACCCATTTGATATGAGCCTCTAGCAGGAAATCCCGCCAAAAGTCCCAATTATCCTGTCCCCACTGAGCCGGCGCCGGTGACCAATGCACCCCGCGCCCCGTGTCATCATGGGGCCGAGGGTAATGTTGTAGATTCATGAGCGAATCCTAGATTTAAAATGAATGTAACTGACCAGGTCGCCGAGATGCACAGAGGACGCACAGAGATTCGCAGAGAGATTTTCTCTGTGTGCTTCGCGTCTGTGTCTTCTCCGTGCGCTTCGCGTCTGTGTAACCTGTTGAGTAGTAACAAATGGATAAAAGAGCCTCTATTTTACCAATAGTTTAGGGAGTTGAAAAATAGGGTGCCTGCTTACGGGTCTGTCTCAGATTTTAGGTAGACCGCAGAGGTTTTGAAACCTCTGCGGTCTTGTTCCTAAAAATTGGACACACCTCCTGCTTACCAGCCACACCCCGGCAACCTGTTAGTTTTGATTCCATAAAAATGGGGAGGTGTGTTAGAATTTATACTTAATACGATCAAAATCATCTCAATCGTGGAGAACTAGAGCATAGCTGCGGTGAAGTTGAGGGTAACTTATGGTTAGCAGCCTCAATCGTTCCAGAGAACTCTATCAGGCTCGGATCGATCAGACCGTAACTTTCATCAACCAGCATCTTGACCTCACCTTGGACCTCAAACAGGTGGCCCAGGTGAGTCATTTTTCGCCCTATCATTTTCATCGTATTTTTACCGCTGTTGTGGGCGAGACGCCGCAAGATTTTGTCAATCGAGTCCGGCTGGAGAAAGCGGCCAACATGCTGCAAAAATCGCCGGCATTGACCATCACCGACATCGCCCTGACCTGTGGCTTTTCCTCTTCGGCTACTTTTGCCCGATCGTTTAAGAAACACTTTGGGCTGACCGCCAGTGAATATGCCAGGGCCGGTAGGAGTGAGCCTGTCCTGGTCTCAGGCGACCGGCCCACCGAACTCACCCAACTGGCCCTGGATATCCGGGTCAGGTTGATGCCCCGCTTGCATCTGGCTTACATCGCTAACATGAAAGGTTATAGCCTGGTCGAGATATGCCGGGCCTGGGATCGGCTCTGCCGTTGGGCCGCGGCGCATGATTTGATGACCACTGACACAAAAATGGTCGGCCTTTCGTTAGATGACCCCCTCATTACGCCCAAAAACAAATGCCGGTATTACGCCTGTCTTACCGTCCCCGACGAACTGACTCGTGACCCCCGAGTGGGATTCCTGGATATTCCGGCCAACAAGTGTGCAGTCTACCGATTGATTTGTAGCGCCGAACAAATCGAATGGGCTTACCGGGCTTTTTACCGCGATTGGCTGCCGGATAGCGGTTTTCAACCCGCCGATTACCCCTGTTACGAACTCTATCACGAAACGCCCGAAACGAATGTCGAGGGTAAATTTGTGCTGGAGATTTGTATCCCCGTGATACCGTTGTAAATTCGCAAGAATTGCAAAGTGTATCGAAAGAATTGAAAAGCAATTGATCTCCGGGTTGGATATAATTGGGTTAAATATTCAATCTTACTCAGTCACAGGAGATCAATATGACTCAACCAAACCTCGTTCAAACAACCTTCAATCATGTCATTCTGCGGGGATCGGCCTACGAAGTTGGCCAGGAGCAAGCCCGCCAGATTGAGCATATTCCCGGTTTTGTGGAGTTTTTCCGTTCCGGGCGCGACATTCCGGCCCGCCTGGAGTTCCGCCACGCCCTGTCACAATTCAGCCGGTATAACCCCGGCCTGGTGGAAGAAATCGAGGGATTTTGCGACGTTCTCAAAATTCCGCCCGAACACCTCATTTATTATGCCTCCACCTGTTTGACGGCCACTCATTGCAGCCACCTGGTTGTTTTGCCATCGCTGACCGAAGCGGGGCATATTTTGGTAGGCCGGAATTATGATTTTGGCGACACAATGGACGACATGCGGCTGTGTTCTACCTATATTGAAGGAAAATATGCCCACATTGGTTTTTCAAACATGTTCTTTGGACGCAACGATGGCCTGAATGAGCACGGTCTCTCGGTGACAGTTTCTGTTGGTGGTCTGCCGGTGGGGCTGATGACGGGCTTGCGCGCACCGCTACGTGATGGATTTCAATTCTGGGCGTTGGTCAGAACCATGCTGGAACAATGCCGCACGGTCGAAGAGGCTATCGAGGTGTTCCAGGAATTTCCCAATTGTGGTAACCCCATCTTAATCCTGGCCGATTCTTCCGGGGCGGCAGCACTGGCCGAGGCCTTTGGGGCGCACAAGGCTATCCGCCGGATTGATGACTCCGGCCCGGACAAATATCTTATCGCCACCAATCACTTTTTGTCGCCGGAGATGCGCCGGCTTGAGCCAACCGTGTTCAATCACTCGCGCACTCGTTACCGGGCTGCTCAAGCTTACCTGGATCAAGCGGCCCCTCATCTCAACGTCGAAGCGATCAAGCGCCTCCTGTCAACCATTTATCCGGCGGGATTATGTTGCCACTATTACCGGGAGTTCTTTGGCTGCCTGCATTCACTGGTGTTTGACCTGACCACCCGGCAAGTGGAGGTTGCTTTCGGTTCGCCTGCGGCCAACGACTGGCATACCATCAGTTTCTCGCCGGACATCCGGCCAGGGGTGTATCCAGCCCGGCTGCCGCTTGAGCAGTCACAGCCGGATTTTTGGCCGCCGGT
>CAZUNT010000137.1:17961-19830 GCA_964622215.1 uncultured Caldilineaceae bacterium | reverse complement strand
CAAAGTTGGGCCACTTCTTTGAAAGCCCGATCGGCCGATTGGGCGGCCTGAGCCAGAAAACTGCCCTGGGTCGGCACAACCGCATCCAAGATCACCGAGCGCAGGCTGGCTGGATACTGGCGCATATAGTGCAAGCCCAGGAGCGTGCCGTAGGAAACCCCGTAAAAATTGATCCGGTCGTAGCCTAGGGCCTGGCGCACGGCGTCGATATCGGCGGCGTTTTCCAGGCTGTTGTAAGCCGCCAGGTTGACGCCTTCGGTCTGGGCCAGCCGTTCGCCGCAAGCCTGATAGGCGGCCAGGGCGAGTTTGTCTGATTCGGCCGGGGTCAAGTCACGTTCAATCGTATCCTTGGTGAGCTGATCCAGTTCCGGACAGAGCAGGTTTGGCTCAGAGTAGAGGGTGCCGCGCTGGTCAAAGATAACAATATCGCGCTCTTCGCGAATGGGACTGCCCAGCATCAAGAAGGGAAAGAGTTCTAACGACGACCCTCCCGGCCCACCCTGAGCCATAAATAACGGATCGGGCGCGGGATCATCCGTTTGGCCGGGTAAGACAGCCACAGCCAGACGAATTTTGGAGCTATTCGGGTCGCCGTGCCGCTCCGGAACGGTGACATAGCCACACTCAAAACCAAACCAACCGGGGGAGAGGAAGCTAAAAATCGGGAATTCGAAGGTACACTTGGCCGGCTCGAAGGCAGCCGTTCGCTGGAGGGCAGGAGCGGGGTCACCGGCGGCAGCCGGGGGCGGCAGATAGAGCCAAAGCCAGATTGCCGCCAGGGTTAGAAATTTTTTAAGCATTTATTTGTATTTTTTACCTCAGTTCGTGACAGTTTTGGAGTGCAGACTTATGGTCTTTAAGAAAATAATCCGGTAATAAGGAGTGCGGAATTTATTCCGCTCCTATCTAAAAAGCAGACTAAAGTCTGCACTCCGATTTTGCTAAGAATTTGTGCAAAGATATACTCAGTAGATCCAAATTTCCGTAGGACGGCATCCCTATGCCGTCCGCAAAGGCATGGGGATGCCTTTGCTACGGTCAAAAATTGGATCTACTGATACTAACTGTTTTTTAGTTTCCCGTACAGCCACCAGTAACTTGGGGCGGGATAAGCAGGTTTCCATTCCGGCGGCCAAACGAATTCGCCGGCCTGCCAATGTTGGCGCAGTAAATTATCAAGCGTTTCGATCTTTTGAGCCAGGGCCGGAGGAATCGAAACCAGCCGTCCACTTAGCGCCATGATGATAGCCCGGAAACGCACATCAGAACGGTAATAGGCCAAACTCGGCGCTTCGTCTTCCAGCAGATCTTGGAGAGCTTTGCCCCACTGCTGTACCCGCACCTCCAGCTCCTGTCGAGCCTTAGCTTGAAAACGGCCGGACTGAGCCGCCGCTGCTTCTTCAAATTTCCGGCCGGCCGCCTGCAAACGTTGCCTTTCGGTGGAATCGAGTAAAACATTCGCCAGGGCCAGGAGGCGATGCTGGCAGACTAAAAATCCGCCGATGGTCGGCTGCAGTTCATCATCGTTAATGACCTGCGGAAAAATCTCCTCTCGGTCCAAATAATCTTCCATCTCGGCCGCTATTTGCTCGACCAGCCTTAAATCCTTGACCAATCTTTCTTTGCCCGTAGACATAAAACCTCCCCGTTAGGCTACTTTACAACGAAGGTAACTACAGCCAGCCATCACAATGAGCCACATAACCGCTGACGGCAGACCGCCGACCGCCATAATTCGTTCTGTAGTAACTACTCAGCCATCAGCCCCAATAAGCCACATGACCGCTGACGGCAGACCGCCGACCGCCATAATTCGCCCTGTAACCCGTCTTTGCGGCGGTCAGCGGTCGACGGTCGGCGGTCAGGGTT
>CAZUNT010000137.1:0-17861 GCA_964622215.1 uncultured Caldilineaceae bacterium | reverse complement strand
CTGAGTAGTTACCAACGAAGGGCAAATTTATTACCTACTCGGATGAGACTCGACGGCGTACAATTCGCCGTCGTTCCGGTGGTTGTCGCCACATCAACCCCGCCTGGACCACGATCCCCACCAGGAATAAAGCCACAAAAACCGCCAAGTCCAGGGGAGGGGTGAGGCCGAGCGAGTTGGTGATCAAACTGGCCCCGGCCAGGCTAGACAGTCCAATCAGCGCCGGGTCAAACAAATACCAGGCCAGCAGCGCGCCGCCGATACCGCCGACAATAAAAACTATCCAGCCATACGGTTCCACTTGAAAGTTAAGCGCCGCCGCCAGCGAGACCAGGCCATAGCCGCCCAGGATGAAGCCGGCAATCCCTATGGCCACCTCTTGTAACACAAGCGCCAGAACGGCTCCGAGAAGCCCACCAATCAGGGCGATAAGCAGCATCATCCACTCCGGTTGGCCGGACAAAAATTGCTGGGTCAGGGTTAGCCCAAACACAAACCCGGCAACAGCCACCACCAGCCAAAAGAGGCTGCGGCCAAACAACAGCGCCAGGATACCAACGATGGTATTTACGACGGGGGTCAGCATTTTCTCTCCTTCTTGTTGCACAAAACTTAAATGATATTAAAATTTATAGTATAGGTCAAATCAAACAAAGGGAAAGGAGCATAACTATGGATAAGAAAACTGCTCTCTTATGTGCCCGGATTTCTCATGCCTCATATGGAAAAGGATTTGATATGCCGGATTTTAAGCTGCATGGCCGCTTTGAAAACGCCGGCACAAATACACAAGGAATATTTGGGGTAGCTTTTGGCGATACCCTTATCTTGGCCTACCGGGGGTCAGAAGAAACCGGTATCGCGGATTGGATCAGCGACTTAAAGTTTGCCCCGGCCGACTTTCCGTATGGCGACGGCAACAAAGCCGTCAAGGTCCACTACGGTTTTATTGAGGGTTATAACTCGGTGCGCGAGGCTATGTTTAAGGTAGCCAAAGAGAGTCCCCTTAAAAAGATTTTATGCACCGGCCATAGCCTGGGTGGAGCCTTAGCCACCTTGTGCGCGGTGGATATAAAGTATCACCTCCCGGATAAAGATGTCAGTTGTTACACGTTTGGCTCACCCAAAGTGGGCAACTCCGACTTTGTGAAGTTTTACAATAAGGTGGTCCCCCAGACTTATCGCTTTGTCAACGGGGTGGATATTGTGCCCAATCTACCACCCGATATTCCCCTGCTCGTCGATTACGAACACGTGGGCCAGCTCCACCACATCGGCGACCTGAGCGCCAGCCAGGTTAGCGCCGACGCCGGGATGTGCCACCTGCCCGGCAATTACTGCAAGATTTTAGAGGCGTAATTTGTTTTAAACAATCACCACCTGCCCGCAAAACTCACAGCGGTCGGCGCCCAAATCCAGGGAGCCACCGCAGTGAGGGCAGGCAAAGGTTTCCACCTTGATCGGTTCGCCCAGTTTGATCAAAGCCGCATTAACCTCGGCCAGTTGCTGCCGCAGCTCTTTGAGCCGGGCCAGGTAAGCTTCGCCCGAGACCTCGTTGCGGCCTTGCATTTTCTTCAAATCTTCAATGCTCTCGTGCAGCATCCGGCGGCGCGCCCGTTGAGCTTCTACCGTCATCTCGGCGGCGCTGACCTGTACGGTGGGCGCAGGTTTTGCAGCCGCCACAAAGTAGGCTCCTACGGCAATAACCCCGCAGGCCAGCAAGCCGCCCAAAAGCGGGGTATACCAGAAAGGAGCGGTCGTTTTGGCGGCTTGGTAAGCTTTGATTTCGCCGGCGTCGGCTACCAGAAACTCCCGGCCCCCGGCCAGCTTGCCCGAATCCAGGCGGTTGACAATACCCTGCACCGTAAAATCGGTCAGACGGGTTCCGGTGGAATCAAAGATGGTCACCGAACCTGTCTCATCGCCGATAATAACCTCATCCTGCCCGGAGCCGGTGCTGTCCACGCCGACGATTTCGACCACTTTCTCGCCCACATTAGCATCCCATAGCTGTTGTCCGGCCTGGCTAAAGGCCCAAACTCCCCCATCCTTACCGCCGGCAATGACCTCGGTCGTGGCCGGGTCGCCGTCCACCTCGACGGGCCGGATTTCGTTGACTGCCTGCCCCAGGCTGACACTCCATAGAGACTGGCCGGTAGCCCCTTCGTAAACTGTCAACCCTCCGCTAACACCTCCCACCAAAACCCGGCCATTTTGCGGTCCACCCAGCGGAAAAGCCCGCAGGCGGCGCAGTCCGCCTGAGGCAACAGTCCGCCACATTTCCTGGCCCTGCCGGTTGAGTACGACCACGTCTCCGTTCTCGACCCCGGCGGCAATCGCCCGGCCCTCCGGCAAAACGACATCGTCCAACCCCCGCAACACCGCGGCAGTCGCCAGGGTGTACTGCCACAGCCTCTCGCCTTGCGCCGACAAGGCCATCAACCGGCCCCCTTCTTCACCCACCAGCACTTCGCTGCGGCGGTCGCCGTCAAAATCAATGGCCGTGGCCCGGCCTGGCTTGCCCCAATCAGGCAAGTCAACCTGCCAAATAGGTTGATCCTGCCCGGTAAAAGCCATAACCCTGGCTTGCTCACCTATCCAATAATAGGCCAGAATGTCGGGCACACTGTCGCCGTTAACATCTCCCAGGGTCGAAGCTAACGGGCCGGGAAGGGATTTGTCCAACACCACCTGACCTTGTTGGTCGAGCAGCTTTATGCCGGCGGCATCCTGGACAAAAATATCACGCTGTTTATCCCCGGTCAGGTCGGTGATATTCAAGCTGATGGTGCTCTGGATCGGGGTGCGCCAAACCAGATTGGCTTCATATTTATCCCGGCTGGCGATACCGGCAAAAGTGATAAACGCGGCTGCGGCCATAACCAGCACCATTAAGACAACCGCCAAAACTGTGATGACCATTACTCTGGATTGCATCGTGATCTCCTCTGAAAATAGACCGCTGACGGCAGAGAGCGCCTCGCCTCCCCTCACCCCTTCGGGTGCGCCGAAGGGCGTGGGGGACCGCCGACCGCCATAATTCGCCCTGTAACCCGTCTTTTCGGCGGTCCCCCAAGGGGAGGCGAGGCGCTCTCAGCGGTCGACGGTCGGCGGTCAGGATTGCTGAGACATAGGGTAGGCTAAACAGTTACCTTTTACGAGCCTTACGCCGACATGGGCTGGATGTAATCATACCCAAATCGGAGGGCATTGAGAATATCCCAGGCGTCAAATTGACCGTTAGCCGTCGCCGTACTGAGGGCGACACGCCCGTCGCCGACCTCAGCTTGTTGGATAACGAAACGGCTGTTGGGGATGATTGTGACCTGGCGATCAAACGGGAGCAGGGTATAGCGGCTGGTATCCACGCTGATCGAAAATTCAAGCTGGAACTGGGTTTCGCTTGAGCCGGAACGATGTTTAAGCTTGCCGCTGCTACCCCGTTTCCAAAAACCCTGCCGCGCTTTGACCCGGTCAATCAGCGAAACCCGCAGCACATTCCCATCGTACAGGCTGGCCTTCAACCGCAGCCATTCGTCGCGGTAATAGATAATCGGCTGGCCGGAAGCGCTGGTTTTCTCCCTGGCTTTTTTACTCTCCTGCTCCGCCCCGGTTAAGTCCAGCCAGCCTACCAGGGTGCGCTTGAGGGAAACGTCATCGCGGAGCGTGTCAAACATGGTGCGGGCCAGGTCGAACTTGGGACCAAAGGGAGGTATTTTACCCTGCCTCCAGGTGACGATCAGGCCGGCTATCGCCCCCAGCCAGAGGGTAAGGGCCACCAGGCTGAAGGTGCAGGCATTATACCCCATAACCGAGTCGGCGCAGATGAACGGCAGCCCCAGGGGAAACACCAGCCAGAGCAGGGTTATTCGTTTACGGCGCTGGGACTGGTAATCTTTGACTTTCTGGACCGTTTCGTCCATCACCCGTACAATTTCGCGGGGGGACTGGTTAAAATCCAGCAAGAGGGTTCTTTGGCCTTTTTTGACGCTGGGCGCGGGACGCTGGGCCGAGGGCGGAGCAACCGCCCGCGGCGTCTCTGCCTCAGGCGTCACCGGACGTTTACAGGCCGGGCAGACAGAGTCGCCGGGTTTAAGCGGGGTATGGCAATGGGGACATTCCATAGTGGCTATCTTGCTCCTATCTCCTTTACTGGCGAAAACTTTGTAGTTAGATTAGAATAAGCTGATGAATCCCAGAATTCTCTACACCGCCTTTGATGTAGTGCCCAGCCCCAAGGGGGCCAGCACCCACATCACTTATTTTATCCGGGGCCTGGTTGAGGCCGGTTGCCAGGTGACGCTCATTACGGCGGGCGAACCGGGCCTGCCCGAACACGACACTTATTTCGGCGCGACCGTACTCCGGGTTCCCCGGGGCGATGATGCCAACTTTCTCCGGCGCGCCCTTGATTTTGGGCAGTACGTGCTGGAGCATGTGGCTTCGGTCCAGCCCTATGACCTGGTTCACTTTCGGTCGGTCTGGAGCGGTTTTCCCCTGGCCGAGGCTAGAGGCCGTTTTGGCTACAAATTAGTGTACGAAGTGAACGGCCTGCCCAGTATCGAGCTAAAGTATCATTATCCTGCCCTGCGCAGCGCGCCGGTTCTCTACAAGCTAAAAGAACAGGAGTTAGCCACCCTCCACCTGGCCGATGCCGTTATCTGCCCTTCGCGGGTGACGCGGGATTACCTGGCCAGCCTGAATGTGCCGCGTCAAAAAATTACGGTCATTCCTAACGGCGTTGATCCTGACCTATTTCAACCCAACCCCCGCCCGGCTGCGGATGCCGCCAATCCGGCTACTATTCTCTACCTGGGAACGCTGGCCGATTGGCAGGGCCTGGAAACGCTTATTACCGCTGTGCCGCACGTCCTGGCCCAGCGGCCGATCCGGCTGCGGATTGTGGGCCGGGGGCGGAGCCGGCATCGTAAAGTACTGGCTAAATATATCCGCAAACTGGAACTGGAAGAACACATCAGCCTTGAACCGGCGGTGCCTCAGCGAGATGTGCCTGGTCTCATTGCCCAGGCCAACGTTTGCGTGGCCCCCCTGGGTTACAACGACCGGAATGTGACCCAGGGCTGCTGCCCAATCAAAGTTTTGGAATACATGGCGGGTGGCGTTCCAATGGTTGCCTCTAACCTGCCGGTGGTGCGTGAGTTGGCCCGCCCTGACTTTGAAGCCCTGCTTTTCACCCCGGATGATTCGGCCGATCTGGCCCGTTCAATCCTGGCCCTTCTGGCCGACCCGGAGATGGCCGCCCACCTGGCCCAAAACGCCGCCGAGCGCGTTCATCACAAGTTCACCTGGCGAGTTGCTCAAAAACGATTACTCACAGTGTATCAGGCGTTGCTGTGCCCGTCAAGCGGGCATAAAGTTTCAGATTGGCCGCCAATTCCCGCGCCGGGGTGAAGCGCCGGCTGACCGTTTCGCGCGCCGCCTGGCCCAGCGTTATTCGCTCTGCCGGTTTCGTTAATAAATGACTAATGGCCGCCGCCAGAGCTTCGCTATTGCCCGGCGGGACGAGCCAACCATTTTCGCCCTGGCGCACCACGTCGGGGATGCCGCCCACGTCGCTGGCGACGACTGCCCGGCCGCAGGCCATACCCTCCAGCAGGGCATTAGGCAGGCCATCCCGCAACGAGGGCAGAACCAGGATATCGAGCAAATTGTAGAGGGCCGGCAATTCGGCCTGAGCGGTATACGGGATCACCGAAATAGGGAACTGGGGCGATTGGGCTTGAAAAACCCGCAAAATATCGGCGGCATCCTGACGGACGCCGCCAATCAGCGCCAGGCGCGGGGTATGGTTCAACTCGGCGGCCACACGGGCCAAAGCAGGCAGCAAAATGGTCAGCCCCTTTTTCAGGCGGGCTTCACCCACAAAACCAACGAGCGGCTCGTCGCCCAAGCCCAGCCGGGCGGCCAGGGCGGTATCACGCGGGGCAGGGGCAAAGAGACCCGCATCTACGCCGTTAGGAATGATTTGTACTTCCCGGCCTGGGGCTAAGGCCTGGGCCTTGCGGGCCAAGTCGGTGGATACGGCGGTGACGGCATCTGCGTTTGCCAAGACCCACAGGATGGGGCCGGTCTGGGCCGGATCGAAAATTGTCCGATCCAGGTCGTTGCCCCGGGCGCTGACCAGCGTTGGCAGGCCCAGATAGCGCCCGGCATAAACAGTTACAAACCCGGCGCCGACCAGGTAATAACCGTGCAGCACCTCAAACAGCGTTTCGGTGTGTTGGGCGGTGACGAGTTGAAACCAATCGCTGCGAGTATCGTCGGGGCGGCGGTGGGGACCGAGGCGATGCACGTTAACCCCGTCCTCAAGCGTGTGGCTGACCTGGCCCGGCAGGAGCGCCTGGCCGGGAGCGTACAGGTGAACGGTGTGCCCGGCCGTAACCAGGCCAAAGGCTAATCTTCGGGTGGAGATAGCCAGCCCACCGGGGTCGGGGGGGTAGGTATCAGATAACAGACAAATTTTCATCAGTAGAGGCCATTATGACCAAACAATGTGACATGATTATCGGATTTCTAGTACCGCATCGTTGCCCCAATGTCGGGATGACCACCTGCGTCAAATGCGGCCGCCTGTTCTGCGACGAGCATGTGAGCCTGACCCCGGGCGGTTTGGTCTGCCTGGCCTGCCAGCGCGGCCTGGAGCAGCCTGTAGCCATACCGGAAGTGGCCCGCACCTATGACGCAGCGGATTTAGTCGTCTTCTCCGACGTGGGAGTGTTTGACGACGACGACGATACGTTTGCCGATTTGAGCTAAGACCGTTCCAAGAAATTTTGGAACTGCCTAAAGCATTTTTAACAAGGAATTTGGGCTAAACCTGACAGGTTTTCGGAAACCTGTCAGGTTTGTTAAACAAGCACTAAAGCAGGGCAGCTAGCTGCCGGTTCTCGTCCAGAAAATCGTCGCAGCGCCGGCAGGTTGAAAACAACGGTAAATCGGTCCGCGCCCGCAAGGCGGCAAAATTTTGACCGGTCCAAATTTCGGTAAAAGATTGCTGCCGCAAGTCTCCCAAGATAGGGCCTTCACGCAGCATACAGCAAACACTGACTCGACCGAGATGATCGATCAGGGCATGCGTCCACGGGGCAAAACAGGGGTGCTGCTCATAGTAACCGCGTGCATACAGCCCCAGTTTACTCCGCTCCACCGCCGCCCGGGTTGCGCCAAAAGGATAAGTCTGGTAGGGGTGTCGGATCAGGCCCAGGGCCAGCGCCCGTTCGGCCACAACCGGAGCAATCCGTTCATTGTAATCCATAATCTGGCGCTTGCTTAACCGCTGCAAATCCCCGGTGTGTTCGTCCAAAGGAATCAGGTTGATCGCATCCGCCCCTAGGCCGGCGGCCATTTCCGGCAGGTCAACCAGGCTGGCATAGTTCAGCCGCCCCACCACCGTGTTGAGGCGGACGACACCCTTTTTCATGCGGCGGCGTAGATAGCGGAAACCTTTGACCGCCTGCTTCCACGAGCCTTTCAAACCGCGCATGCGGTCGTGCAAATGCGGATTGGGGCTGTCGATGGACACATTCACCCCGCGTAGTCCGGCTGCGGCCACGGCTGCGGCCCGGTCGCGGGTGAGGAGGGTGGCGTTAGTGGTCATGGTCACCCGCAAACCGAGGGCGCTCATGTGGGCAATCAGAGCCGGTAACTCACGGTATAACGTCGGCTCACCGCCGCTCAGGTGGATTTTACGGCAGCCCAGCTCGGCCAGTTCTTCCACAATGGTTTTAAGCCGGTCAAGCTCCAACGGCGGCTCGCGTTCCTCGCGCCAGTGGTTGCACATGCCGCAGCGCAGGTTGCACGCCCAGACAATTTTCATCTTGACGTAAACCGGCCGGTAAGGTTGTCCGTTTATAACCGCTGTCCGAAACGCCTCGGCGTCAGCGGCAATCTCATCAAGCGCGTACACAGGTTCCCTCTCTAATTACCTCCATATGGTAACTAAAAGTAACAATTATTCAAATTTACTTATGCACTTTGCTCGTAAATATTAATTCAATACAGGCACGTGACTGCCACTAATGTCCGACTTATCGGGCAGGGCATCAGGAAGTTCATCTTCCACATGGCGCAGGCGAGGATGCATGTAACTGGTAACCATGGTCAAGATAAACCCTATGCCCATCATTACAAACAGCAAACCAATACCACGCCCTCTCCCCACCCCGATCAACCGGCCAACACTTCCGGCTAACAGGCCGGCCGGGCTGAGCAGCGGTTCAAACAAGCGGTCGGCGAGCGGCCCGGCTACGACCAGAGCGATTGGTTGGGCCACGAGCGTAATCATTTGCCGCATGGCAAAGACCCGGCCTTGCATATTTAGGGCAACTTTACTTTGCCAGATGGCCTGGTTAAAACCGCTGATAAAGGGGATGGCAAAATGCGCGCCAAAGGCGCTCAGGGCCACGAGCGGCACAGAAGCGCGTGTCCCTATCAACAGGATACAAATTCCAAACAGCAAGCCGAAACCAAGCATACCGTTAAGACGGCGTTGGGGACCACCCCAGGCAACCAGGGCCAGGCTGCCCAGCAGCAAGCCGCTCCCGGCAATGGAAAGAACCAGCCCCAGCACATCTACCGAGGTAAATTCTAACATCATTGGCACGAGCAGGGCATTGATCATCCCCCCCAGAAAGAAAACCACGACCGAAAAAATCAGTAACCCCACCAGTCCCGGCCGGGCCGCGATGTAGGTTAAACCGGAAGCAACATCTCGCCTCAGCGAGTGTTTGCCGGCCTGGTCTTCCGGTTTGAGTTCGAACCGGGGCAAACGCACCAACAGGAGGGTTATTACGGCGATAAGAAAGGTGGCAAAATCAATCAGAATTACGCCTCGCACCTGGATCGTGGCCACCAGAATACCTGCCAGCGCCGGGACAAGAATTTCGGAAGCAGCCTGTCCTATCTGGACCAGGCCATTTGCCCGCCCCAAGTTTTTGGGAGGGACGAGTAAGGTCGTCGTGGCCAGGTAGGCCGGCAGTTGAAAGGCTTTAAAAGCCGAACTAAAGGCCGTGACAGCGTAGACATGCCATATTTCCAGCCGGCCGGAGAAAAGCAACAGGGCAATCAGCAGGGTACCGAGCGCGGCGCCGGCGTCGCTCAGAATCATCGTCCAGCGCCGGTCCCAACGATCTACCAGCACACCGGCAAAGGGCGACAGCACAATCGTCGGCAAAACCTTAAATAGAAAAACAAAAGCAAACTGGGTGACCGAACCGGTCTGTTGGTACACCCACAAACTTAAGGCGAATTCACTCAAGCCTGAACCGAGGATTGAAACAAGCTGGCCTATCCAGATCAGGCTAAAGACCCACATTCCGCGTAACGTGGAAGACATCATAACTGGTTCTCCTTTTGGTCATAAAATAAAAAAACAGGGCGTGCTTGACGCCCTGTTTTACTCACCCGGGTTGAGACGGGCTGAGTTATTTTGCAGGCAACTATTCAGTTTGAAGGTATTCATTTACATAGATATTCTCCTGGAAGAAAAAAATAAAAGCAGAGCGACGCCTTTTTTTGTCGCTCTGCTTATTTACAACTCAGCCCACTTTAGCACAGTTTGCTGTGGTTGTCAAGAGGCAATTTTTGCTTTTCTTTTCTGCCTCAGCCCGACCCGCGCCGGTTGCGCCGGTAAAATTGGTACCAGATAAAACCGGCGATGACCAAAAGACTGAGAATACCCCAGGGAATATCACCCCAACCAAAAACAGGTTTTGACTCCGTAGATAAAACGGTCAATGATGGATCAGGGGTACCCCGGTTAGCTAGGATTGCGGCGGCGGTAGGCTGGTAGATGGAAGTAGCTGTGGGGGCCAGGGTAGGCAGTTCAGCCGGTTTGGCTGCCGTGGGCGTCGGCGTGACCGTAGGCGTAGCGGTGGCGCCAGGAGTAGGGGTGACGGTCCCCAGCCCAAAAATAGGCGCCGCCTGTTCATCTCCTTGAAAACGAACGAATTCCACCGCTACCCAACCGATGCCTTCCGGCCCATCAGGAAATTCAATCAACCACCAGTCGCCATCTTGGCTAACCGCCAAAACATTGGCTTTATCGCCCAGGTAAAGCCCGCCCAGCAATACGCCGTCGGTTGAGGGTTTATCCCGGACATTGATCGGCTCAGTCACTTCAATAGTGCCGGCGATAATCTGCTCGGTTGGGGTTGGGGTGGGGGTGACAGAGGGCGTCGGCGGCGTGGTAGGCGTCGGCGTGGGTTCGTCGGGACGGGGCGCCGGCGGGACGGCGCCGGCATCACCTTTAAAGTCTACCACCGCGTCGGCCACCCAACCCAGGCCGGCCTCGCCTTTTTCGTACTCGATCTGCCACCACTCGCCGGTTTCATTTTTAGCCACTACAGCGGCGCTCAGCCCTGCCTCAAGCCGCCCCAGTAGCTCGAAATCAAGGCCGGGGCCGTTGCGGACATTCACCCCACCCGCCGGAATTTCCACTACCGGCCCGGGTGGAGTTGAGGCCCCGGTTGGGGCAGCGGTGGCGCTTTGGGATGTTGTTGGCCTCATTGCGCCGGGCGTGGCTGCCGGAGTCCCGGTCTCTACGACGGGCACAGCCGCGGCATCGCCGGCAAAGTCCACCACCCGGGCGGCTACCCAGGCGGTGTTCTCCGATCCGCGCGGAAAATTAATTTGCCACCAGTCACCCGCCGCCGTTTTGCCGATCACGAGGGTCATACTCCCCGCTGCCAGTTGGCCCACCTGGTCAAAGGTTGTGTCCGGGCCGCTCCGCACATTGGCCCCCTGTTCAGCCTTGACGTAGGGGCCGTCCGGGGTGGCGAGTGGTTCCGGGGTGGCCGTTGGCTCACCCGTTGGGGCCGGCGTTGGCGCAGGGGGCGGGCTGCCCCGCAGCGCAGCTACCAACTCGCGGGTGATATCCAGGTATAGATGGCCATAGTTGACACTCGGCTCCAGGTGCGTGCCTTCCGGCCATTCATTAAAACTGGTGATGATCACCATATGAGGCAGGCTGGCCAGAGCCGCTCGCCAGGTTTCGCGATAGTAGTCGCCGTTACGCCGGGGCACGGCGAAAGCATTGGCCCGGGACAGGTGCGTGTCGTCGTAGCCGGGCATGGCCGTAGCTACCCATAGGCGGTTAAGGCCGTTGGCGGCGGCGTAAGAACGGACCCGCTCGCCCCACTTGGCCAGTTGGTCCGCCGGGGAGGCCGCCCAGGCGATACTGTAAAGGTGATGGCCGTCAAAAACGGCCTGGTAGCTCAAATCTGTCCCCTCGGCAATCCAGAGGGTGGTATGGCCGGGGTCTACCTGGTTGCGAATAGCCGTCCACTGGTCAACCGAAAATTGCTGCTGCCGCCAAAAGAAGATGACCGGCTTACCTTCGTAACGCAGGTAGGCCGGATGCTGGGTGTGGGTGGCCAGGAGAGTGGCCAGGGCATTTTGCACGGTGGAGGCGCTGCCCAAAAAGGGGCTGGTAACTTCAAGATCAACCGCAGCCTTGAAGCCTTTGGCCTGGGCCACGTCGAGCAGGGTGCGGAAGTTGGTCTCGGTCTGGTTGCCGGCCTCCTGGGGGCCATACCAGGACTGCACGAAAGCGTCAATGCCGGCGCTCTGAGCCTGGCTGACTTGCCGTTCGATGGTCGCCCGATCGGACGAGCTATACTGCTCGGCCGGCAAATCAACCGATTGGCCGGAGGCCCAGGTATTTTGATCGAACCAGGCGTAGTAGAAAGCCAGGACTAAGGGGCCGCTCTGGGCTGAAGCCGTCAAAGGGGCTTCTGCCTTGAGCAGAAGTCCAAGCAAAAGTAGCCAACTCATTAGGCGAAAGATTTTTCTCATTACTGTTATACTCCAAAAACCGGGTATGGAGTATAACATTGCCAAAGGTTGTTCGCAAAGCCGGATAGAGGCGATAACTCTCTACTACTCGTAGCCTGGCCGGCTCTGGGGCGGCGAATTTAATTCTTTGAATCACTGAGACACTGAATTTGATGAGTCCACTGAAAAAAGATGCCTTGTCAGTGAAATCAGTCCCCCTCAGTGCCTCAGTGATTCAAACTTGCCCCAAAACAGAAGTGTTCCCTTTGACATACGACGATTGCGGACCCAGCCTAAAATGTGGTATCATCTAATATCCACTCAACAAAGTTAACGCGAGAAAAGATACATGGATAAAAATGAATTATTGAAGATAATCGAAGATGCAGGACAAAAGAAAGCGACAGAGTTAGATCTGTCAAATATGCAGTTAGAATTGTTACCACCGGAGATTGGACAACTAATCCACCTCAGACAACTTCGGCTCTCACAAAATCAGCTAATTAAGCTCCCCCCAGAAATTGGGCAGTTGGTTAACCTGAAATACCTTAATCTTAGAGAAAATCAAATTTCAGTATTGCCTCTAGAGATTGGAAGATTGACTAATCTAACGTATCTTGATCTTTATCATAATCAACTATCATCTTTACCACTCCATATCAGACGATTAATTAACTTGACATATCTTGATCTCAGCGGTAATCCAATGGAAATTCCACCAGTGGAGATTGGACAACTAATCCATTTAAAGTCACTCTTTCTTGGCAGTATTGATCTGATTTCATTGCCGGCAGAGATTGGACAACTGACTAAATTAACACATTTTTCTCTTGCTGGTGGCAAGAAGCTTACAACATTGCCTCCAGAAATTGGACAACTAACTCAACTAAAAGAATTAACCATTGTTGGAACCCAACTAACGATGTTACCACCAGAGATTGGACAACTAACCAATCTGATGGAACTCGTTATCAGGAGCAATAAGTTAACAAAATTGCCGTCAGAGATTGGACGATTAACCAACCTAACAGAACTTGTCGTCAACGGTAATCAACTTACAGCCCTACCGCCAGAGATTGGACAACTTGCTCACTTAATGGGGTTGACTATCACAGATAATTCATTGACAGCATTACCACCAGAAATTGGACGATTAGCCCGTTTAAAATCATTGATTCTAAGTAGAAACCAACTGACTATGTTACCACCAGAGATAGGGAAACTAGCTAATCTGACCAGGTTTATTCTCAACAACAATCGCTTGACAACGCTACCGCCAGAGATAGGTTCGCTTATGAACCTGACTCAACTCGATTTGCAAGAAAATCAGTTAACATCTCTACCCCCGGAACTTGGCCAGCTCTTGCAATTAAAGAGCCTTGTTTTCAATTACAACCAACTTTCTTTTCCACCTTCCGAAGTTGCCAAGCAGGGAACTCAAGCTATTCTCACTTTTCTCCGCAAATTTCAGGCTTCACGATCTAAACGTTACGAAGCTAAATTACTACTTTTAGGTGAAGGGGGTGTAGGAAAGTCGTCTATCCTACGCAGTTTGTTGGGGTACACCTTTAAAGCAGATTTAGAAACAACCCACGGGGTGGATGTAGCTCGTGTGGAGATTCCGCATCCTTACCAACGTAACGTTACCCTACAATTGAATGCGTGGGATTTTGCCGGGCAAGAGATCGAACATACCACCCATCAGTTCTTTATGTCCTCTAAATCGGTCTACTTGCTGGTCTGGAACGCTCGGTATGGTCATATTCAGGGACGCTTAGACTACTGGCTAGAGATGATCAAGTCACGCGCCCCAGAAGTACCAGTACTCCTGGTAGCAACCCATATAGATCAACGCGTACCAGATATTAACTTTGCCGCCCTTAAAGAAACTTATCCTCAACTTATAGGCGAATACAGTGTAGACAATCGGTTAGGTTATGGGATAGAAGAGTTGCGGCACGCAATTGCTAAAGCTGCTGTTGGATTACCGTTAATGGGACAGGCTTGGCCTGGTAGTTGGGAAGTGGTTGAGAACGAATTAAAAGGATTGGATGATTATCACATTTCTTTTGACAGATTTACCCGAATCTGTCAGAAGAATGGATTAAATAACGAACAAGATAGCGAAGTTTTGGCCGACACACTTCATAACCTGGGTATCATATTGCACTTTGAGGATGATCTTGCCCTTAAGAATCTGGTAGTTCTCAAACCCAATTGGATTACTAAAGCTATCAGTTGTGCTCTCACTGATGAAGTAACAAAGGCTGCGTTTGGACGTCTCCGGCATATTGATTTAACGCGTATATGGCAGGCTTATGATCCATCCCTGTATTCCGCCTTTTATAGTTTAATGAGCAAATTTGATCTTTGTTATAAAATTGAACACGTAGAAAGTAGTCTGATACCCGCCCTGTTACCCTTTAAGCCACCTACCACACAGGCACTCTCTCCTCGATTAGAAATGGTCTATCGACTGAGTTCAATTCCAGCCGGGTTAATGAGTCGTTTTATTGTTCGTACACATCGATTTACGCAAGATATTCACTGGCGTGAAGGTGTAATATTAGCTTATAGCGACCAGCGAGCACGAGCCGAGCTTTTTGAAAACCGGCGCGAATTTCGCTTAACTGTCGGTGGGTCTAACCCAACCAATTTTTTTGCCATTCTGACCGATACTCTGAATCAGATCCTGATGGATTATCCCGGATTGACTGTTACTCGGTTAATTCCTTGTATCTGTCAGGGCGATGGCTCAACTGGTGAACGTTGCCCACATTTCTTTTCTTATGAAAGCTTAGTGTTACGAAGTCAACGAGGTAAATCAGTCATAGAGTGTGATGTTTCTTATAAAGAGGTTAGCGTTAACGAGTTACTCTACGGCATTCACGAATCGGCAAGGTCTCAAGTAGTCGAACGAGTCACTCAAATCCAAACTATTACAGAAAAAGATTTTCAGCTCATTTTATTGGGCCAGCGAGGACTTATTCAAGAATATAATCGTCTTGAATATATCGATACTCGTTGTCCTAATATTTTTGTTCTATCAAAGTGTGAAAGGGAAAACTTAGAACTACAGTTGGTTTGTCAATCACTCGAAGGCTGGCACTGGGCTAGTCAATCGGCTCGCTATCAGTTACCCCAGTCAAAGGATCGACTCCTAAATATTGTTCCGCTAATAGCCGAAAGCCTACCCTTACTTGAACATGTTATTCCTATTTCTGGATTTAACATAAATCTTTGGACGGCTATTCCCGGAACAGCGCGACAAGCACATCGCCTTGATCTTAAGCTGATGCGTTACTTAACAAGTACAACAAGTGCGAAGGTAGGAAGGTTAGAGGGTTTAAAGGAAGCTTTGCGGCATTTACACACCTTACTGACTGAACTTGACCCAGATCAAATATTTGGTGGGCTAAGACTTGCAACCACTCCAGCGGGTCATCGGCTATGGTTATGTCCATATCATTATACTGAACTGCAATTACCACCACTGCAATTGGAAATGGATTTATCACCTTTTGATGTATTCTTATGTCATAACTCAAAGGATAAAAGTATAATTCGTCAAATTGCCACGTTGCTCCGTGAACGGGGAATTAGGCCGTGGTTTGATGAAGATCAGATTCTAGGGGGAGACCGTTGGCAGGATGCGATGGCGCGGGGATTACGCGAAGCCCTGGTCACGGCTGTGTTTATTGGCAAGCAAGGATGGGGAGATTGGCAAATGGAAGAACTTCAGGTTGCATTAAACCAAGCTGCTGGTCAAAGAAACCATCGTGTCATTCCAGTACTACTACCACCTCTCACTCAAATACCCAATGAATTTCCAACCTTTCTGAAAACCCGCCATCCCCTACTTTTAAAAAAACGAGTTGATGAGAACAATATCAAAGATTTAGTACGCAGTATTCGTGGAAAGTAAGGATTTTTTTTCGTTGCCGATCAACTCAGGTTTAATAGCAACCTCAAGAGATTATCCACTCCTCTACATCCTGTTTACACTTACTTGACAGCGTAAAGTTCATATTTAGAGACAACGATGCATTGGTTAAGCATCTCTATCATAATCGTCTTTTTCGTCGTGTATGCTATGCTCCACAGCTTGCTGGCAAGTCTGGCGGTGAAAAATGGGGCGCGGCGTCTGTTTGGGCCGGGCAGCGAACGGTGGTTCCGGCTAATCTACAACCTTATCGCCCTGATCACCTTTCTGCCGATTTTCCCCATGATCGCCTTACTACCGGCGGAGACGCTGTATATCGTCCCGTCACCATGGCGTTGGTTGATGCTGGGAGGACAAATCTTGGCTCTGCTGGGATTGGGGGTTTCATTTTTGCAAACAGGCGTGCTGCACTTTCTGGGGCTGGCCCAACTGCTGGCCCAGCAGCCTGGCGAAAGCGGTTCGTTAAATGTCGGCGGCTTCTACGCCTGGATGCGCCATCCACTTTATACGTTTAGCCTGCTTTTCTTGTGGTTAACGCCGGCGATGACCACCAATCTGCTCACCGCTTACCTGTTGTTTACTCTCTATTTCTACCTCGGCTCAATTTTCGAGGAACGGCGGCTGCTGGCCGAATTTGGCGACACTTACCGGGATTACCAACGACGTGTGCCCCGGCTTATTCCTGCCCGTTTTTCGTCTAAAAACCTGACACCTGACACCTGACACCTTAATTGATCAGCGTGCCAAAATTGACGGCCTGCCCTTTGAGCACTTTCTCCACGTTGCCCGGTTTTTCCGCCGAAATAATCATAGCCTGCATGGGCGGCATTGCCAGGGTGAGGCGGTACATCTCCCGGACCTTGCTGAACATGCCGCCGGTGACATCCGTGCCATGCGAGCCGCCGAGCGCCGCTTCGACTTCGGCCCAATTGCTGCTGTCAATCTCCTCGATCAATTCGGCCTCGGGATAGGTCAAGGGGTCTTTGGTGTAAACCCCCTCCACCTGGCCGCTCAAAATAATCCGGCCGGGCGATAACTCGCGGGCCAGGTTGTCGAATAACTTTTCCGTCGAGACGATACTCATACCCTGGCTGGCATCCACGCTGACGTCGCCGTAGACGACCGGCACCAGGCCGTGTTTGAGCGCCTCCTTCAAGGGAAAGGTTTCAAAATACATCAACTGCTCGCCGCGAGTGCGGGTGCTGGCCGAAGGCTGGAACTTAATCGCGGGCACGCCGGCCCGGCGCAGGGCCTTCATCATGATATAGTTGAGTTCGGCCGCCACATCGGCCACTTCGGCAAAGCCCAGCCAGCTATCGGCGGCAATCGCCCCCTTATGGGTCTGATATTTAGCCGCCGCTTCGTGCCCAAAAGAACCGGCCCCGTGGCCGATAATCAACCTCAGGTCGTCGCCCCGGTCGGTCAGGGCGCTTTTGATTTCGGCAGCCAGCCGTTCGATCACATCCAGGCGGGCCGTAAATGGTTGGGTTTTATCGGTGATGACCGAGCCGCCCAGTTTGAGTAAAACAAGTTCGGACAAGGGAAATCTCCTGAAAATAGTAAACAGTAGTCAGTAGTCAGTAGTCAGAAAGTATTTTCATCATTGGTGGTGTGCGCTAGCTCGTGACGATTCCTTCAAAAATAGTAGTCAATAGTTATACCCAGGCTGAGTTTTTTAGAATCCACGAAGAATACGAAGTTTCTGTAGGGGTCAAATAGATGTTGAACAAATTCAACGCAAAGGCGCAAAGGAACAAAGACGCAAAGTTTCCCCTTTTTCCTCTGCGCCTTAGCATCTTGGCGGCTTTGCGTTAATTTTTAGCGTGTTCAAAATGTTGTTGACCCTAACACATCTAGCGCGTGTTTTTGGCCCGAGCTTTCGTAGGCGGACATTACGGCGTAGCCCTCCAGGTGCGGTTTCAACCGCATCCTAAAGCTCGCAAGCGAGAGCGAAACCCTGGCGGGCCGGTTTTTAGCTCGCAGAGCTTTGCCCTTTTAGTGCGGCGGCTTCAGCCCCGCACCTTCTTCAGCCCCGCGCCTCTTTTAATTCGTCGCTCGCCCCCCGGTTGTAGACAAATTTACCAAAACCTGGCTATACCCTCTAACTGGTCCAACAGCCGGGTGG
>CAZUNT010000136.1:0-19970 GCA_964622215.1 uncultured Caldilineaceae bacterium | reverse complement strand
TTATCCCTTTTCGCCATTCAGGCAAACTGGAAATTTCAGTGTGCGCTTGGTATATTACCGATCTGGACCTGAAGCATTTGGGCGAGCTGCTTGAAACAGCCCAGCGCTTTAATCAGCACGACCCGGCCAATTTGGCTGAGTTAGCCGCCGAGTTAGCGCGGGCACAGGTGGTCACTTCCGCTCAAATTCCAGCCGATGTTATCACGATGAATTCTACGGTGTGCCTGGAAGATCTGGAGGTTGGGGAAGAAATGATCTACACCCTAGTTTTTCCGAGCGAGGCGAATATTGACCAACACAAAATCTCGGTGTTGGCCCCCATTGGCACGGCCATGTTGGGCTACCGGGTCGGCGATACCCTGGAATGGCAAGTGCCGGGGGGGATCAGTCGCCTGAAGGTCAAACAAATTCTGTATCAGCCTGAAGCCAACGGCGTCGAGGAGGTTGAGGTGGTTGATTTTTCGCCCGCCGCCCCAACCAGGTGGCAGGAGACGTTGGAGAAATTATCAAAATTTCACGAAGCTTTTGATGATTACATGCCGTTTGAATCGTAAAACACAAATGCCCCTCTCAAAAATCTTACTTTAACTCCAAGTTGGGGCGGGGTGTGCCCCAATTTTTAGGAACAAGGCCGCAGAGGTTTCAAAAACCTCTGCGGTCTACCGTTGGGACGTGACTCTTCCTCGCCGTTATGCTAGAATATCCACAGAGAATTTAAGGGTTTCTTAATAATAATAGTTGAACATGTTCAAGAATCTCAGATGATTCTGACCCTCCAGAAATAACCTGTATCGTTAGACAATTTAGATCGGCTTGTGAGTAGTCAAGCAGTTACTGTAACCAAAAAACCCAGATTTGATCAATCCCACTCGGTGATTTTTCTGGCCGCCATACTGGTGATGACCGTCACCTGGGCGGTCGGCGCGACCGGTTGGACGGAAGGACTGAACATCGTTACCTTCGTCGGGTTGGGAGCCATTTTGATGGGCATGATGCTGGCTCGCAGTATTTTGCCGGGCTTCATCGCCCATCTCTTTAGCGTCGTTATCGGCTTAGCCTGGTCGTTTTGGGTCACCAGCCGGCTGTTGCCGCATCAGTACACCTGGTTGGAGCGCTGGCAAAACCTTGTTTTCCGGCTAAACTATTGGTACAACCAGGCTATGCAGGGCGGCACCAGCTACGACAACCTGATGTTTATTCTGCAGATGGGCGTGATCGTGTGGGGAATGGGTTATCTGACCATCTGGTTTATCTTCCGGTCGGGTAAAGTTTGGCAGGCGGTGGTGCCGGGCGGACTGGTGCTGCTGATCAACCTTTACTACGCGCCGCACGATATTACCCTGTGGTTTCTGATGTTCATCTTGCTATCGCTGCTGCTGGCCATCCGGGCCAACTTGTTCAAACAAGAAGCCCAGTGGCGAGCCGAGGGTGTCTTTTTCCGGTCCGATATCAGCTTTGATTTTTTGCGGGATGGTTTTATCTTTTCAGCTTTGGTGATTGCGCTGGCCTGGATTTTGCCACCTCTGGCCGACACCCAATCCCTCAACCTCTTCGACCAGGTCCAGGGGACGTGGAGTGACGTTCAGGGCGAGTGGAATCGACTTTTTGCCGATTTGAACTACAAAGACACCGGCTATATGGATAGCTTTGGTCCCTCGCTCACCCTGGGCGGGCCGCGCCGGCTGACCAACACTCCGGTCATGACGGTCAAAGTTGAGGGCTTAGGCCGTTATTGGCGGGCCACTACCTACGACGAGTACACCGGCTATAGCTGGCGCAACAACAACACTCAAACTGCTCGTTTCGGCCCCAAGACGGCGTTATCGTTGCCCCTCTTCGAAGCGCGGACGCCGGTCACCCAAACCTACACTTTGGCTCGTGACCGGTCGACGGTTCTTTATGCCATGAGCCAGCCGGTCAAACTGGATCGTCCGGCTCGGGTGAGTTTTCACGCTCTCTCCAGTGATCAAATTGCCCAGACCAGTTTTCCCATTTGGACCAACAACGGCGAACCCTGGGTAGAGGAGATTACCTACATGCGCAGCAACGCTACGGTGGACAGCGGTGAGAGTTACACGGTAGTGTCGGAAGCCAGCCAGGCCGCAGTTGACCAACTCCGAACCGCCGGCGCTGATTACCCGGCCTGGATTACCGAGCGTTACTTACAACTACCGCCTACGGTTACTGACCGCACTCGCCAACTGGCCCAGCAACTCACCGCCCAATTTGACAATCCCTATGATAAAACGCGGGCCATTGAAACCTATCTCCGTCGCAATTTAAGATACAATGAAAAACTCCCGGCCCCACCCACCGGGGTTGACAAAGTAGACTACGTTATTTTTGAAGCCAAAGAGGCTTACTGTGACTACTATGCCTCGGCTATGATCGTGATGCTGCGCTCGCTGGGTATCCCGGCTCGCTTCGCCGTTGGCTTTGCCCAGGGCAAATTCGACGCCGAACAGGGCGCTTACCAGGTTGTTAATGCCGATGCCCACTCGTGGGTTGAAGTTTACTTCCCTCGTTATGGCTGGGTTGAATTTGAACCAACCTCCTCCCAGCCAGACATTACCCGCCCCACCGGCTCGGCCGCGAATAACCAAATGACCGGTCCCCTGAGAAATCCTGGTGACATACCGAATCCGTATGAAAGACCGGAACAACTTGACGACCTGCTGGAAAATGGGCCGGATGTGGCCTTACCCTTCACTTTCCGTATCCCCCTACTGGGTACTCAAATCCGCGTGTCTCGCTCAGTGGTTAATGGGGGAGGTATGATTCTGGGTGGAATTATTCTGGCGGCCCTGGTCGCCGGGGTGTTGTGGTGGCGGCGGCAAATCGAGCCAACGGGGGACATCCTCAAACTTTACCAACGTATGCTCCATTTAGCCAGTTGGATGGGCACAGCCATTCGTCCCTGGCAGACTCCTTACGAACATGCCGCTCTGTTGCAGCGTCGCTTACCGGCCCGCCACCAGGAAATTATTTTGATTACCGACGAGTATGTGCAGCAAACTTTCGGCCCGTCTGCTCAGAGCGCGAGCGCCGAAGTATCCTCGCCCCTCAACGAAGGTAATCTGGCCTGGCGCCGGCTGCACCCGGAGATGGTGAAGGCGGTTTTTAAACGGTATATGCCGCGATGGTTGAAGTTGGATTGATTTATTTTCGCCCAAAGTCGGCCCTGATTTCCCCCCACTTGTCGGTTTGCCACTCGATGAGCGCATTAGCATAAGTGTTGTTTTTGAGCCATTCCAGGGCTTTATCGGCCAGCGACCAAACTTTTTCCGTTTGCTCATGGCGGGGCAGTTTAGAACGCACCTCTTTTTCTTTCACCCAGCGCAGCGCAATCCGGGAATCCGAATAAATCGGGCTGGCCTGGCCCTGCTGTTTCAGCCAGGCCAGGGCGTGGACAATCGCCAGAAACTCGCCCAGGTTGTTGGTTCCGTTTGCCAGCGGACCGACATGAAAAACCTCTTCGCCGGTTCCGGTGTGAACCCCGCGATACTCCAAATTGCCGGGACTGCCGTCACAGGCAGCGTCTACCGACAGGCTGGCGGCGATGACTTCGGGCGGCAAGGTTGGCCGGACCGGTTGGCCGATGTAATCCTGCCAGCCTGCTTGAAAAGCTTCTCCGGCTTGCTTTTCATTTTCAAACGATTTGTATTTGGCCCCCGGAAAGCCGTTAACTTGTTCGGCGCACTCGGCCCAACTCCGGTAGAGACCCGGCTTGCGACCTGCCCAGACTACATAAAATTTCGGTTTCGCCATATATCAATTAAGGTGAGAGATAAGGAATTACATACCAAAATGGACTCAGCAGGGTCAGCAGGGCTAAACCCGCATAGATAGTCGCTATCAGCCAGGCCGTTGGAATGAGCCAGTGCCGGGCCAGCCAAATGCGACCCACTGCCAGGGCTAAAGCCAGGCCGACTAACAGCATAACCAACTTGTCTATATTTCCACTCACCCAGGCGGCGCCCGCGACCCAGCCTAATGCTATCGCCAACCCGGCTACCAGCCACCACCGCCGCCGCCAGGACAGGGCTTGGTCTAGCCCTAGAGTAATAAAAAGTCCCACTGGAATCAGCGCCGGAAAGAGATAACGTCCCTGAAACTGCACAAATTCCAGGTTATACCAACCGTAGCCAAGCGCCATCAGACCAATCGTCAGCGCCATCAAGCCTAGAGTGAGGTATTGCCGGGGGTCTGAAACAACTTGCCCTGCGTCCAAAGGGGGCGCCGAAGGGTGAAACAGCCTGCCCTGAGCTTGCCGAAGGGTAAAACAGCCTGCCCTGAGCTTGCCGAAGGGTGAAACGTCAGACTCAGAAGCACTTTTCCGAAACCTGACACTTGACATCCAAAATCCCACCACTCCCCCCAACGCTGCTAGCGTCACCAGGGTCAAGGCCAGGTAGATGCGCCGGCTCATCGGCACAGCCATCCAGCCAAACTGCCCCCAAAAACTCTGGAAGGTCGTGGTCATAAGATCTCTAACATAAACTCGCCGCCCAACTTCGGCCAGAAAATCGGCGGTCCGGAGTTGGCCGACAACCACTTCGTCATGCCGGACCAGACCCAGGAGATCAAAATTGCCGTAGAGGGTAGTATTACGAATGTACCAGGGCAGAGCAATCAACAAGGCCAGCCCGTAAATTATAGCCGCTTGCCGAGCCAAACCCCGCCAATTTACCCGGCCGTCTTCCCTGGCGGCTAACCATAAAGTCACAGCTACCAGCGGCACGGCAATATAGACCGTAGCCTTGGTGATGAGGCCCAGTCCAAGCAGTACCCCCAAGCCAACATCACTGCGAACAGCAGCTTGGCTAGAGGCCATAAGACGCCGGGTCAGCAGGAGAAGCAGCGCGGCTAAAATCAGTTCGGCCAGGGCGTCATTATTGACCGAGGATAGGACGGCTACGTGCATAGGCACAAAGGCGGCCAGGGCCATGGTTCCATAAGCTATCGTTGGCGACTTTGGGAAGATAGCTTGAGCCACCAGAAAAGCAAACGTCGCCACACCTGCGCCCAACACCACCGACAGCAGGCGTAGCGTCGTTAGCGAGCCGCTGCTGAGGAGAAAGACAGGAGTGGCTAGCAGATAATATAGTGGGGGCTGGTGGAACTCATAGCAAATCGAAGCAATGGACAGTTCGGGGGGAAAGCGGTGCGCTTTCAACTGTTCCAGATAAGCCTGGTTATAACAGCTCCCCACCAGTTGAGGAAAGCTGCCCTGGGCAGCTAAGTAGTGGACGTAGTTGTAATGCGCCGGCTCATCAGGAGACTGCCAATTGGGGGTCAGGGTGGCAAATAGGGTACCTGCCAGCAGGTAGATGGCCAGAATGATAAAAAAAATGGGGGAACGTAATCCGGATACCAATGGTTACCTTCTTGGAAGCTGGATAAGGATTTTTAAACGGTCATTTAGGACCACAGCAGCTTGTGTAAAGCAGAGTGATCCAAATCCCCGTCACCCTGGGCTACCAGAGTTTCATACCGGGTAATAACGTTTTCCAGGTGGGGCAACTTGGCGGCAACCGAGTTAGCCAGGTTCAGGGCCAGGTGTAAATCTTTGAGCTGGCTTTTGACCTTCCCACCCGGCACATAGCTCCGCTCAATCATCCGGCTGCCGTGGAGGTGCAGGATTTTGGAATCGGCAAACCCGCCTGACAAAGCTTGCTGCACCACCTGGGGCATCAGGCCGCACTTCTCCGCCAAAGTCAGGCCCTCGGCTACCGCCTCGATGGTCAGCCCCACAATCAGTTGGTTGATAAGCTTGGCTGTGTGGCCCGCGCCGGGGCCGCCCACCCGAACCACACTGCTGCCCAGTGTTTCCAAAAAGGGCCGCGCCCGAAGAAAATCGGCCATCGTCCCCCCGGCCATAATCGCCAGCGTGCCGGCCGCGGCCCCCTCCGGGCCGCCGGAGACGGGAGCATCGATCCAGCCAATCCCTTTGGCAGCCAAATGCCAGGCGTGCATCCTGGAGTGAGCCGGGTCGGAGGTGCCCATATCCATCACCAGTTGGCCGGGGGTGAGATGGGCTTCCAGTTGGCGCAGTACCTCGTCCACTGCCGCCGAGTCAGCCAGCATGAGCAGGCAAATTTTGGCCTGGCCCGCCTCCACTACATCTCGACAGAGCGGGATACCTTGCCCTAACTCCTCCGGCAGCGGCGACCGGTTCCAACCGTACACGTTGTAACCGGCGGCCAGCAAGCGCCGGGCCATAGGCCGTCCCATTAACCCTAAACCCAGGACACAAACCGATACGTCCATTTTTCGTGTACCCCCTTTTCCCAAATCCGCTCCCCGGTTAAGCCGGATTTAAGCCCCATCCCCTGTCTACTGTTCACTGTTCACTGTTCACTGTTCACTGTCTACTCTCCTGCTATCCTACCCGAAGCAGCACGCTTAGGCAACTTTGGCGAAACTATTTGGAGTATTGGAATTCATCCGTATCGCTGCTCCAGCAGAGGCGGTCACAATTAGGGGTTCAAACGTAAAACCTTCAAACGTTCCAACTTAAAACGCAGCCAGGCCAACCCCAACCGCCAGCGCAGCCGCCGCCACGACCGGATCGCCTGGGTCTGGTGGCCGCTGTCGGGGGGATGGGCGCTGTAAGCCATTTGTACATACAGGTCGGTTAGCCGGTACACTTCCGGGGCGGCGGGAGCCAGCCACTTCCTCCATCGCCCGAGGCCGGCCTGTTCGTCTACCCGGCCAACCAACAAATCACTAAACTCATAGGGAGTTTCTCCGGCCCACACCGGCACGGCCAACCAACGGCCATAACGCACCAAACGCCGGTACAGCCGTTCCACCGTAGCCGCCGGGGGCAGGCAGCGCAGCCACCAGGCGTCAACCAATATCCAGGCCGCCCCGGCCAGGGCCAAGCCGGCCAGGCCGGCAGTCAGGCCCCAGCCCCACAACGGGCTTAGGCCGGCGGAGGGGGTGGGGGTTAATTCCGAATCGGGTGTGTCCATTTCAGGCGGCCAGGCCGGTCCGGCGGCTACGGGCCGTTCTCCGGCCGGGCGGCTGGCCGTTGGCTCGAACTCGATCCAGCCATAGCCGGGGAAATAAACCTCCGGCCAGGAGTGGGCGTCGGCTTCGGTCACTACATAACGAGCGTTGGCCGGGTCATAAGTGCCGCCGGCATAACCCATCACCAACCGGGCCGGCAAACCGGCGGCGCGGGCCAGCACAACCATCGCCGTAGCGTAGTAATCGCAATAGCCGCGCCGCAAATCAAAGAGGAAATAATCGACCACATCTTGATCGCGGGGCGGCGCGGGTATATTCAAATCGTAGGGCAAGGAACGTAGATAAGCCTCGATAGCTCGCGCCCGATCGTAAGGCGTCGGCTCGGTGACGGTCAGGTTGCGGGCCAGAGTCAAAACCCGGGTTGGGGTTTTGTTGGGCAGGGCCAGGTAACGCCGTTGGACCCACTTGGGGTAACTATGTCCGGCGGCCCGCAATTCCGCTTCACTCGCCAGCAGCAGAAGCGAGTCTGCCTGGTAGGTTTTGGCCTCAACCATCGCCCCGAAGGCGTCGCCGGAGGATCGCCAGGCCATTTTATAAGGTTGATCGACCGTCACTAACAAGCCGGCCGCGTGAAGCAAGCCAATCCGGTTGTTCACAACCTGCACTTGCTGCCGGACGGGCTGCCCTTCTGGCCGCGGGGAAAGAGCCGGTTGGCCGGCTGAATAGTCTGCCGTTTCGGTCCGGCTGGTCAGCCAGCCCCGCCCGGTGTAACGATCGTAAGTGAGACTGCGCCAGTAGTAGGTCGGGTGTGCCGCACTTTGAAAAGGTAACGCGCCTGGGATCACTTGAATCGCCATCACCACTCGTTCCAACAGTTCGGGGCCGGAGCCGAGCAGATGCTGCCGGGGCAAGCCGCCGATTCGCACCGTGTCGAAGACTGTGGGCGGGCTAACGGGAGGTTTTAGCCCCAATGAGCTTGCCAGCGGGCCGGGTTGAGGGGCCTGGCCCCAGATCAAACGCTGGGTCACTTCGGCCACTTGCCGGATCGAGACGGAGGGCGTTAACTGGGCCAGCGAAACCAGGGCGACGGTTAGCCAGATGGTCACCATCGCCATATCAGCGCGAATCTCAAGCGAATAGTCAATCCTGGCGGCCTCCCAGCGGCGTTCCCGCGCCATCTGCTCGACTAAAGCCAGGAGCAGCCAGGTCAGGCCCAGCAACAGGAGCAAATAGGTGAAGTTCCCCCCGACGTAAGCCTGGCTGACGACCAGTAAAGTGCCGGCGGGGAGTATGCCCCACAACACCTGATCGTGCCGGCGGACCATCCAACCGGACCAGGCGGCTACGCTCCATAGGGCCAAGGTCCAAACCAGGACCACGGCGACCGGGTCAAAGACCGGCTCGCCCGCAGCCAGGCTAAAGATCCAATCAAACAGACGGCTCAGGAGGGTCTGAACTTTGGCCTCAAGGGTGGCCGTAATCCACAGAAACGGCTCTACCTCCGGGAGGTTATTTAACGACCAGCGCCAAATAACCCCCCAGGCCAGGTTAAAAAATTCTCCCAGCCAGGCCGCCACAGCACCGGCTAAGCGCCCGACATGTGTTATAATGGTCACGACACCGGCCATAAAAATTATACTACCGGCTAACCAGCCTGGCCAGGGTGACACGGCCAATATCCAAGCGCTCAACACGCCCAGGACAGTTATGGGGAATAACAAACCCAGGTCAAGCCCACGAACAATATCGCTTAATCCCAACGCCACACAATTCAACGCAGCCAGGAGCAAAGTCAAGGCGAGCAGTCTGGCTAATCTTAGCTCCTCACCGCCCCAGGCAAAGAGCCGGATGAGGACGGCCTGCATCATGACAATGCCCTCCAGGGTGTATCGCCGGGCCGGCGAATGGGAACCGCCCGTCCGGTAGGCATAATGCGCCACTCCCAATTTCCCTGGTGGCCGGGGCGAGCCTCGGGCCGGTCGAGCAGCTCACGGGGAATCACATAGCGGGTAACGCCTAAATCCGTCAGCAAAGCCAGGGTTCCACCGACTTCACCTACCCCACCGAAAGAGACAGGGTCTAACAACAGCACGGTGGCGACAGCGCCGCGCCGCAACAGGGGCAGCAGCGTCTCTATCCAATCGCCGGCCACGGCCGGGGTAATGATAATCAAACTGGCCAGTTTATCCAGGGCCGGACGGGTTCGGGCCAGGAGTTGGGCCAGGGAGTAAGGCCCGGGCTGTGCCAGGGCTAAGGCCCGTAAAATTCCCTGGCGTTGGCTGTCTCCGGCCTGGGGAGGCAACCAGACTAACTCCTGGCCATACGCCACCAGGCCGACCGAGCGCCCTCTTTGCAGCCCCCGGTCGGCCAGGGAAGCGGCCAAAATTACGCCATGCTCCTCCGTAGCAGCCTCTTGAGCCACTTGAACCTGTTGATCTAGGTCCAGGAAAATCCACCAATCTCCGGCGGGGATACTTTCAAACGAGCGGACAAAGAGGGAATTCCGACGGGCAGAGGTAGGCCAATGAATCCAATTGAGATTATCGCCAGGGACGTATTCCCGCACTCCAGCCGCCACAATGGTCCGCTCCAGGGTATTGGCGCGCGGACGGCCTTCACCGGCCCGTCCCCCCGGCGCAACTTCAATAGCAGGCAGAGGAACTACCGGCGGTGTCACCATCAGGGTAACAAATTTGGGGAAGTGCAAGCTAACCGTGTAGAGGCCAAAAGGGTCGCCGGTGCGAAGGCTGGTCGGCCCCAGGGTAAAAAGGCCCCGCCGGGTACAAACCGTCTGGGTTTGCCATCGATTTTCCTCTTTGCTGCCAATACCCGTCACCCGGCTGACCAGGTAATCAGGCATCGTCGAATGATCAATGACTTCTACCCATAGAGCAGGCGCCCAACCCCCATTAATCAGCGTAAAGCGTTCTTCGAGCCGGTCGCCCACCTGCGCCCACCCAAAGCGTACTTCACGGATGAGGCGCAATTCACGGATCAGAGAACGCGCCCACAAATAGCCGGTTAGCCAACCTCCACCTAAGCCCACCAGCAGGATGATCCAGCCGCGAAAGGGAATGACCAACTGCAATACCAGCAGCAAGCCCACCAGAACTAACCATAAGCGAGTATTAAGTTTCAACTGCGGGGTAGAGACCACATCCACACGGACAGTATAACATAAGGTTTCTTAAATCGATAACAAGGGGCAATAAACGTTGGGTAAACGTATAAAAAACCCCTTGACTCTGGCTAGTAAACGTAGTATCATGATACTAACAGAATCGAAAAGCGGTTCTGTAGTAGCTGAAAGGAGGTCCCTATCGTGGTACCAGACTGGGGGCTGCATCGGTTAGTTGGAGATCGGCGATAAAGCCAAAAGGGCCGATGATTTAAAAAGTTGGGCCGACGTGCTGCTGGCGATAACAGCAAGCCTGATCCCCGACCAAACCGTAAGCTCCAAATTGTTATAAAAAACAACAGACCCAATAAAAAAGTTCGTTGTATAAACCCTGTGCTGGTCGCAGGGTTTTTTTATTTTATGGAGATAAACTCAGTCTTGACAACTAAAAATTTTTAGCTTATAATAAAATTAACTTAAAAATTTTAGTTGCGAGCAGGTTTATGCCCTCAAAGAAAGAGGAGGTCACTCTTAAAGACATTGCTGAAGCCGTCGGAAAATCAGTGGCTGCTGTATCCCGTGCTCTAAACGATTACGACGACATCAGTGAAGAGACTCGCGATTACATCAAGCAAATAGCCCGCGAAATGGGCTATGCACCCACTAACTGTCTGGGAATAATCTTACCGGCGCTCCCTCCCAGAGTTTCCGATCCTTTCTATAGTGAATTACTGGCCGGGATAACCAGCGCTGCCGCCGAATGTAACTTCGACGTAATGGTTTCTACTTGTACTGTCGGTCCAGAAGAAGAGTGGGCTTACCTACGGTTATTTAACAGCCGGCGAGTGGATGGGGTCATTGTGGCTCGTCCACGTTGGCGCGACAGCCGGATTAAACTGCTCCTTGACAAAAAATTTCCCTTTGCCGTCGTTGGGGCGACTAATCTGTCGGGTTCTTTTCCAACTGTTTCCGATGATGCCGCCGGAGCAGCAGCATTAATGGTTGAGCACCTGGTAGCGCAAGGTCACGAACGAATTGCCCTGGTCAACACCCCGCCCAATCTATTCTTTTCGTCAGAATTTCTGGCAGGTTTTCGCCAGGCCATGCGCCAGGCTAATCTACCCGTCCAGGAAGATTGGCTGGAGCAGAGTGATTTTAGCCAGCGGGATGGTTATCGGGCCGGACAAACGTTGTTGAGCAAGCCCGAAGCGCCGACAGGCATCATTGCTGCCGACGATGTCGTCGCCCTCGGGGTAATGGCCGCTGCCCAGGATCAAGGCCTGGAAATTGGGCAGGATTTGGCAGTGATCGGTTATGGTGATATTTTACTGGCCGAATATGCGCAACCACCTTTGACCACGATTCATCGCCCCACCTATACTTTAGGCCAGCAAGCGAGTCAGATGCTAATTAGTCGCCTACGAGGGGAAAAGTTGGAAAACGATCAAGTTATATTCAAGCCATCGCTAGTGATTCGTCAATCCAGCGATTTAGCTTTATGGTTATAAATAATTCTAATTTGTGAGGAGGCAAAAAGTAATAAAATGGCTAAAGTGGTTTACGAGAATATGACTAAAGCCTGGGGTGATGTCGTTGGGGTAAATAACTTGAACCTCGAAGTCCCGGATAAGGAGTTCCTGGTTTTGGTTGGCCCCTCCGGCTGTGGTAAATCAACTGCTCTGCGCTGCCTGGCAGGATTGGAAGAAATTACCTCCGGCAACATCTACATCGCCGACCGCGTGGTCAATGATGTCCCCCCCAAAGACCGGGATATTGCGATGGTCTTCCAAAGCTACGCGCTCTACCCCCACATGACCGTATACGACAACATGGCCTTTGGGCTGAAACTGCGCAAAACCCCCAAGGCCGAAATTGACCGGCGGGTGCAAGAAGCGGCTAAAATCCTGGGTATTACCCAATTGTTGGACCGCAAACCCAAACAGATGTCTGGCGGCCAGCGGCAACGGGTGGCCTTAGGCCGGGCCATTGTGCGTGACCCTGCGGTATTCCTGTTTGACGAGCCGCTTTCTAACCTTGACGCCAAATTGCGGGTGCAGACTCGTGCGGAGATTTCCAAGCTGCACCAACGCCTGGGCACCACCTTTATTTACGTGACTCACGACCAGGTGGAAGCGTTGACCATGGCCGACCGTATTTGCGTGATGAAAGATGGCGTGCTCCAACAAGTTGACAGCCCGCAATCCCTGTATGACCATCCGGGCAATGTTTTTGTGGCCGGTTTCATTGGTTCCCCAGCCATGAACTTCTTCACCGGTACGGTCACCGGCACCCTGGACGAAATGTATGTCGACTCGGGCAGTTTACGCATTCGCTTGCCTCAGGACGAGGTGGCCCAGTTGGGACAAAAGAATATTGGCCGGGAGATTATCTTTGGGGTGCGGCCGGAAGACATTCACCACCCGCGCTACAAGCCATCAGGGATTACCGAGCAGTTGGTCGAGGCGACGGTAGATGTGGTCGAGTTGATGGGTAACGAAATCTTCGTTTACTTGGTCGGCGCAGATGAGCAGAGTTTCATCGCCCGCGTCGACCCGCGCGCCGATTTGCGCCCCGGCGATAAGGTGCAAATGGCCTTTAACGCCGAAAAAGTCCATATTTTTGATCGCGCGACTGAGAAAAACATCGCCACGCCGCACGATTAAACCGATCAGCCGATCATCGGCTGTGATAAAAAAGGGAAAGCTGACTTCAGCTTTCCCTTTTTGCTTTTTAATTCAGGGTTAGGAATTTGCCCTACCGGTTATTGGAACTCCCCCATTATCCACAGGCAAAATTATGGTAACTTCGGTAAAAGCACCCGGCTCGCTTTCAACTTCGATGCGGCCATGGTGATCTTCAATGATCTTGTGACTGATGCTCAATCCCAAGCCGGTGCCCCGGTTGGGACGTTTGGTTGTAAAGAAGGGGGTAAAAAGCCGTTCTCGCTGTTCGGGGGTTATACCAATACCTTCATCACGCACGGTCAGGCGAATCACCTGTCTCTTTTCATCCTGGTCTTTATTTAAGAAAAAAGGAAAAGTTGGATCCTCAACCAGGCGCGCTCTAATCGAAATGCGCTTGTTAGGATGATAGCCCGGATATTTCTCATTCAAAGCGTCCCTGGCATTGGTTACCAGGTTAAGCAGAACTTGCTGTAACTGCTGCGTCCGCACTTTCATTTTGGGGAGGTCGGAAGGAATATCAACCTCGAGTTGAATATTGTATTTAAGAAAGGATTGTCCGATCAGGTTATAAGTAAGCTGCCAAACATCCCCTATGTGCGTTGGGTTAAAATGCGCCTCATCCGGCCGGGCAAAAGCGAGTAAGTTACGGACAATATCGGTAATTCGGTCGGCGCAATTTACGATTGTTTGCAGTCTATTGCAATTTGGATCATCTTGAGGCATGTCCTCCAGGATGAGGTCGGCAAACTCACGGATGGCATAGATAGGGTTATTGATTTCGTGAGCCACCCCGGCCGCCAACTCGCCCACCGAGGCCAGCTTACCACTCTGGAACATCATCGCCTGCATGGCCGATCGCTCTGCCTCGGCTCGTTTCTGTTCGGTAATATCAGAAATAATAGCGGCGATAGTTTGGGGTTGGCCGTGTTTCTCAGGAATAACAAAAATAATTTGAGCTACCGGCATCAAGGTTCCATCTGACCGACGTAAACGGCTCTCGCCCCGCCAGACGCCCTGTTCAAAAACGATGGGCAGAATTTCTTTTTTTATATGCGCCCTATCTTCGGGGGTGAAAAATTCGGCGGCTTTCTGCCCAATAATCTCTTCCGGACTATTGTGGCCTGTCAGCCGTATTCCAACCGGATTTACGTAAATTATCCGACCATCCTCTAGATTAATTAAAGCAATCAATTCAGCCGAGTTTTCGATAATAGCTAACCGGCGTTCATTTTCCTCGAACAGTTGGGCATTCGTCAGGGCAATAGAAAGTTGGTTGGCGATGATTTGCAGGATGCGGATTTTGTCCACGTTGAAGTAATCCACAATTGAATGTTGCACATCTAATACACCGAGCAGACGTTGCTCAACTACCAAAGGGATAGCCACCTCGGCCCGGGTTTCGGGCAGCAAAGGGTTGGGCAAATGGCTGGGGTTGCGGCTCACATCGTTGGCGACGACGGGCATCCGTAAGCGAGCAGCCCGGGCCACCAAACTACGTTTGGCTTCCAGAGGGATACTATGCTGGTGGCGTTTGAGTTCCCACGCGGCTGGACCTGTGCCCTCGCGCAAGACGAGCAAATCGCCCTTTAAAGCTATCTTCTGATCGGCCAGAGCCGAGGTGGGTTCAAACAGATAGACCTGGACATGGTAATAGCCAAAGGTTTCCTGTAAATGGTAGACGGTTTTCCGCAATAAAACGTCAAGATCAAGTAGTGAGGTGAGTTGTTGGCCCAACTCGTAGGCCAGCTTGTCACGCTGCTCGACATTTTGGCGTGCGGTAATGTCAAAAGCCGTAGCCGATAATTCAGTCACTTGTTGGCGTAACTGCTGCAACTCAGCGATAAGCTGCGTTTTTGTCTTTTGTTCGTCATTCATCTTTTGTTGTTTGGGTTTGGGTCTCTACTTTATCAAAAGGAGGCGCCTGCGGTAAACTAAACCAAAAAGTTGCACCCCGGTGCGGCCCAGTTTCTACGCCAATCTCTCCGTGATGAGCCTCGATAATTTTTTTACAAATGGCCAGGCCCAAACCGGTCGATTTCTCCCCGCCGGTTGGCCGGCTACTCATTTTGCCAAAATTCTTAAAAAGATGCTCAATCTCTTCAGATTTTACGCCTGGTCCCTGGTCTCGTACTCCAACCCACACCGTTGAAGCTCGTTGTTCCGCTCTAATCTCAACCTTTGTGTTTGGTTTAGAGTATTTGATCGCATTATCAATAAAATTTGAAATCACCTGGCCTATCTTAACCGAGTCACACTGGCACAGGATCGCCGGGGAGGGGAGACGAGTCTCAAGGGTGATACTTTTTTTGCGAGCAATATAGGCATAATCATCAACGTGCGTTCTCAGCAGGTTGCTCAGGTCTACCTGTTCGAAGTTTAAAGAGATCTGCCCCAGTTCTATCGAGGTGATATCTAACAACTCATTGAGC
This sequence comes from uncultured Caldilineaceae bacterium, assembly GCA_964622215.1. Lineage (GTDB taxonomy): Bacteria > Chloroflexota > Anaerolineae > 4572-78 > J111 > DSQQ01. The sequence continues at coordinate 4,764 of CAZUNT010000136.1, read as the reverse complement.
ATGGTAAACATGCGCCCCACAGTCGTACTGGTGCTAGCTAAATATTTGGCCATACTTTTTTGGTCGATATTCTCAATATCTTCTAACAGAACATCCGAAAAACCTCTCAGCAAAGCCAGCGGCCCGCGTAACTCGTGCGCTACGACGCCTAACAAAAGAGACCGTTGGGAGATGTCACGGATGACGCTAATAATCTTAACCGGCTGCCCCTCGGCCAAGAGATAGGTGGCGGCCATTTCAGTCCAGATAAGTTTATCTGATTTATGGCGTAACAGTTGTTCCAGCCTGACCTGGTTTTGACCGGCCTTGAGCGACGCCTGTTGTTTTTGGAGAAAAATCTCAAAGGTAGTCGGGTCGGGGTATAAAATGGGCAGCGATTGGCCTAACAATTCCGCGGGTTGGTAGCCAAAGATTGAGGTCACGGCTTCATTGACATATTCTATCCGATACTCCGGCAATTTGATACTAAACACCGCATCGGCCATGGTGTTCGTCAGATTAGCTAAAAATTCTCTTGACTCGTGCAACTCGCGGGTGCGGTCGGCGACTCGCCGCTCTAACTCGAGCCGGTAGGCTTCATTCTCTTTTTCCAATCGTTTTTTATCAAGAGCCAGGCGCCGGTGTGCCACAGACCGGATCACAGTAGCCAGCAATTCATCCTTATTAATCGGTTTGGCCAGATAATCATACGCTCCCAGGCGAATGGCCTCGGCGGCAGTTTCATAAGTTGGCTCGCCGGTCATCATAATGACCGGAACATCAGGATAATGCTGGCGCATCCATTTTAAAGCCTGTAGCCCATCGTTGCCCGGCAAAATAATATCGCATAAAACGACATCACCGCCGCTCATAATCTGGATAAATTCATCGTAGGTCCCGGCCGTCAAAACCTGGTAGCCAGACCGTTCGAGGCGGAGCCTCAACAAATCTTGAACGGCCAATTCGTCATCTAACACGATGACAGTGGGCCGATCGATCCTATCCGCCGAGGCAGAGGGAGGGGATGAGGTGTTCATGGGGTGTCTCCTGATAGTTTTGAGTCACAACTGATAGGTAGGATGAGGATAAATTCGGTAAAAACTCCCGGTTCACTTTGCACTTCAATCCGTCCTTGATGATTTTCGATGATTTTGTGACTGATACTCAGCCCCAAACCCGTGCCCCGGCTGGGGCGTTTGGTGGTAAAAAATGGATTAAAAAGCTTCTCACGATGCTCAGGTAGAATCCCCGTGCCTTCATCCCGCACCGATAGGCGGATATACTGGTTATCCTGACACTCTTTCTGGGGCAATAGTTTAGATAGGTAGGCATCTTCAGTTACCTTGGCCTGAATGGTTACCCGTTTGTTAGGATGAGGATACGGGTACTTGTCGTTCAGCGCATCTTTGGCGTTGAGGAGCAAGTTTAAAAAAACTTGTTGCAACTGCTGAGAATTCGCCTGGAGCGGCGGCAGATTAGATGGGATATCAACTTGGAGTTGAATGTTGGATTTTAAGAAGGATTGGCCAATAAGATTATGGACAGGCTGCCAGATACTTTCTAATGGAATCGCACTAAAGCCCGTTTCATCAGGCCGAGCAAAGGTTAACAGGTTACTAACTATCCCGGTAATACGACTGGCCTGTTGGACAATTATTTGCAAGATGCGCCGAGTTGGATCGTCCGGAGAAATATTCTCCAGCAACATGTCCGCATATTCGCAAATAACAAAGATGGGATTATTCACTTCATGGGCAATGCCCGCAGCCAATTCGCCTACCGAAGCCAGCTTGGCGTTCTGGAACATTTGGGCCTGAATCACCGCGCGTTCGGCTTCGGCCCGCTTGCTCTCCGTAATATCGCGCAAAACGCCCTGGGTAGCTAACCCGCCCCGGTAAGTGGGATAAGAAACCGATAGCTCGACCTCAATTTCCTGACCATTTTTATCCAGGGCGGTAAATTCGTAGCGGGGCGAGAGCTTTTGGCCTTCATTCTCTTTTCTGGTTCGCTCTTGCACCATTTTGCGGCTTTTGGGAGCGACGATGTTGGTGAAGACAAAATCCGGGGAATTGGCCGCTTCTTGAGTTACTCCAAAAATCTCTTCAAACTTACGATTGATGATTTCAAATTTATTCCCATAAATGAGATAGATGGCGTCATCAGATTGCTCAATTAGGGTGCGATACTTCTGCTCACTTTCGCGCAGAATCTTCTCGGTATGCTGGAGTTCAACGGCTGCCGCTTGCAGTTCGGCTACTTGCCGGCGTAACTGCTGCAACTCCTGGATCAGCAACTCTTTAGATTTCTCGTGATCGTCCATCTTACCTCTCCTGTCGCCGGCGGCAGGCTAACCCCCAATATTACCTTTGACTCAAAACGACAATCCTTCACCTCAGAGACCCGAGTTTCTCCATTAGCTTTCGATTTTTTATTGAGTTGGCTTGATTAGATCAATTATAACACTTTCACAACTGTTACCATAGATTACTCATGTATTACCATAAATTAAACTACCAAAAAAATTTTGTACTACCACTTTTGCCGTTTACGTAAATTATTGGGAAAATGTTCTAATAACTGCCTGAGTATCTCTCGCTGTAGAGATCTTATTGCCCGCCAAAAGTGTAATAATAACACTATTGTTACACTTATTTTAATGGTCTGAGTATCTGGTGTCAAATCTCCCCCATATACGTTATCGCTCCAAGACACCAGCTATGGCAGTAGGGGGGACTCAGCATCGTTGGACGGCAGGGAAGTTTTTGAAGCTACCACTGCTCCCGGCAGTTAGTTAGCCTCAGTAGATCCAATTTTTGACCGTAGCAAAGGCATCCCTATACCTTTGCGGGCGGCATGGGGATGCCGCCCTACGGAAAATTGGATCTACTGAGCCTTGCCCTGTACTATGGGGTTACTTCACGGTGACGTAAGCCGGATTATTAGTAATCCAGCCGGTTTGACCGTTGGTGGGTAGCTCAACTTGTAACCAGCCACTGTCCGGATCGGTGGCGACAATGACTACGACCTGGCCTTTAGTCAGATGACCCAGAGCCGGATAATCGGTTCCGGGACCGGTGCGGACCTTCAAGCCCCAGGTAATAATCTCAGCTTGCCCGGCGGTGGTCACTTTCGGCGTTGGGGTGGCGGTCCTGGTGGCTTTGAGGCTAACCGGTGGGGCTGGCTGGGTGGGGGTCTGAGTTGGAGCCGGCGTTGGCGTTGGGGTGGGGGCGATTTTGGGAGCAGCAGTTGGGCGGGCTGATCCTGCGGTTGGGCTGGATTCGCTGCCCGGCACAATCTCCACATCGGCCGGCATACCGGGCTTCAGGCGATGAAGAGGGTTGTTTGAGGTAATTTTGACCGCAAAGACCAGGTTGACCCGCTCCTCTTGGGTTTGGACGTTGCGAGGGGTAAACTCGGCTTCAGCGGCGATGAAGGTCACTCGACCCTCAAACACCTGGTCGGGATAGGCATCCACGAAGATGCGGGCCAACTGGCCCACCTTGACCAGGCCGATTTGGGTTTCAGGGATGTAAACGGTCACCTCAACGGTTTCGATATCGCTGAGCTCGAGCAGGGTAGTGCCGGGCGCGGCCAATTCGCCGGGATTGACGGCTCTATGCCGGATCAGGCCGGCGCGTGGGGCGGTCAAGGTGAGCTTGTCCAGTTGGACCTGGACGGCGGCCAGGCCGGCTTCGGCTTCGGACACCTGGGCCTGGGCGATAGCAATGTCTTCCTGGGTGGGGCCGGCTTGGACGGCAGTTAAGTTGGCCTGGGCGAGCTGGACAGCGGCCTCGGCCTGTTGATAAGCGGCTTTGGCGGCATTGGCCTGGCTGATAAGCTGCAAAGGATGGTCGCGGAGTTGGACCAGCAGTTGAACCTGCTCTCTGGCCCCATTGAGGCCGACATCGGCCATTTTGACGCCCACCTGGGCAGCCCGGAGTTGCTGCTGGGCCACCTCATTTTGGACCAGGGCGGCGTGATTGCTCTGATTGCGGCTGGCGGCCTCGGCCTGGATTTCGGCTCTTTTTTGGGCCACCTGGGCCATTTCCAGGCTCTTTTGGGCCTCGGTTACGCGGGCCTGAGCCTGGCTGATACGGGTTTGCAGTTCGTGGGGGGTGTTGACCAGGGTCTGGGCCGTTTCCCAGGTGGTTTTAGCCCCATCACGGGCTGCTTTGGCCTGGGCCAACTGGGCTTCGGCGGCGGCGATGTCCTCAGCCCTAGGCGGGGCGCTGACCGCCAGCAGATTAGCTCTGACCGTAGCCAGGGCGGCTTGCAGTTGGGTCTGTTGAGCCAGCAAATTGGCCGGGTCAATCGTGACCAGCACCTGCCCGGCCTCGACCTCATCACCCTCTTCAACGTTGACGGCAAGGATACGCCCGCCAATCTCGGTGGTAATGGCCACCTTTTCAGCTTCAATGCTGCCGGAGCCAACTAGGCCGGAGGAGGTCAGGGCCTCAACCCGGGGCTGATTGAACCACCAATAGCCGCCAGCCAAGACGGCCAGTAAGATAATGATAGGGATAATACGCTTCATCATTTCACCTCGTAAAAGGGAGTAGGGAGTAAGGAGTAGGGAGTAGGGAGTAGGAAAAAAGAATTTTTGCAGTAGAGCAAAAGTCGGCAGGTAAACGTTTTATCGACGGCTGCTTTCTCCCTGGGAATCAGCCGTTTCGGGCGACTTTTGCGCAACCGCGAATTTTTCTTTACTGCTTACTTCCTACTTCCTACTTCCTACTCCTTGACTTAGAGTTCCGGTCCCGTAGCCAAAATGACATCGGCAGGCAT
>CAZUNT010000135.1:14824-20100 GCA_964622215.1 uncultured Caldilineaceae bacterium | reverse complement strand
CCTACTCCTTACTCCCTGCTAAAAACGCCTCGGTGAAGAATGTCACCACTCGCCGACGATATTCATCGGGGTGGTCGTTCAGAGGACTGGCGTGGCCCAGGTCTTTGACCAGCCACAAATCTTTAGGCTCCTGGGCCGCTTCATACATCCGGAAAGCGTGATCGCGCCCAAAAAGGGCGTCGTGTTCACCGTGAATAATCAAGAGCGGGCGTGGGGAAAGGTTAGCCAGGTCACGGGCTGAGTCCACCTGATCGACCTTAACCCCCAATCTTTGCTCGGTCAAGGCAATCAACAGGGGAGCGAAGGGCCACTTAGGCAAAACAGAACGGTCATCAAAAGCATCCTCTATCGCCGCCGCCAGGCTGCTGTAGCTACTTTCCACCACAATGGCTTTTAGGCGAGTATCCACTGCCGCCGCCCGCACCACCACAGCTCCACCCAACGACGTACCCAAGGCGCCCACTTGCCGGATATCCGGCCGCGCCAGCAGATAATCAAGGGCTGCCTGTATGTCCAACGCTTCACGATACCCATAGGTTATTTGTGATCCTTCACTCTGGCCATGTCCGCGCAAATCAATTAGCAGCAGGGGATACCCGGCTTCAGCCAACATGGCGGCTTGTGGTAGCAGCGCCGTTCTGTTAGCGTCGATGCCATGCACCAGGATAATGGCATAAGGTTGCCGCCCAGGAACATACCAACCCGCCAGCTTTAAGCCATCGGTGGTAGTCAGGGTAACGTCTTCATAAGCCAGCCCGAGGTCGGCTGGCGTACCGGTGACCGGAATTCGCTGGGGGGTGACAAAAGCGTTGACCTGGAGCTGGATGAAATAAACCAGCAAGAAAAGTACGGCTGCCGCGATACAGATAGCCGTAAATTTAACCAACCGCCACCAATATTGTGATGAGGAACGATGAGCAGTAAGCGGTTTAGGCAGTTCCAGCATATTAAGTTTATCCCCAATTTAAGCTACGGCAGTGGTTGCTACCCCCACTATATCATCAAGAAAGGGGGAATGTCACCTATCGAAGGTTAGGTTGAAGATGGACGAAGTAATCAATTGTAGGCAGTATCGTGGCGAAACAATTCAGATAAGCCACCAGCAGATCCCCGGTGGCACAAGCGGCCATCAGCCCATACCCAGGGTATGAGAGGTATTACTCTTCAGTACGGTAATTCATATCCAAACGTAGCGATAAGCAACCTTAGCTACTAGCGAGCCTCAAGTTACTATAAACGACGGGCTAAAGGCCCGGCTTTCTCCTGGATATGGTAGGCCAAGTTACGCACCTCTTCAATAAAAACAGGAGATGGGGTGTTTTTTGCGGTGAGTAAATGTCCAGCCAGTTCAAATAGATACCGCCGCACCGGTTGTCGTTCTAGCTCACCATCTGTGGCCGTAGGCTCTAAATTTTGAGCAAGTATAGCCACTCTTCGGGCTAGACGCTCCAGGGAAGCTACGGTTTTACCTGGATTCTGGCGATGCCGAATCGCGAGATTTTTTACGCTCTTGACTAACTTTTTGGCTTCGTTAGACTTAAAACCGACTGCCACACTTCTCAAGGCGTCGAACAAGATATCCAATACTTGAGCTATCGTTTGAGAAAGTGGGGCCACTTGTAAAGCATGATGATAATTTGTGATGAATCGATCGTTTATAAAAAAGCGCAACTGGATAGGAAACGTATCGCCCTCCGCCACATCTGGTGGTAGCTTGGCGCGCATATGTAACATCAGGCACTCATTCGGCGGCAGACTGTCGGCTAAGTTTATGGCTATTGATTTCCCTACAACTATCGACTGCTCAGATTGCTCATTCACTGCCAGAGTGAGATCGGCCAGCTTTGGGGCCTGGGTTGTATCAATTTCCAGGCGGACAGCGGCGGCCTTAGCCAAAGGATTGGTCATTGGTATTGATCGCAGCCGAATCTGAAATGGTGTAGGTCCCAGGGTCAAGTATCGCTGAACACTAAGGTCGCGTTTAGCGACATCATTATCAGAATCTTTAAGGTTATTAATAACCTCAAAAGTGACAGGCGGAGAGATAGGCGACGGCTCGGCCGTACTCCAGGCAATGGCGAAAACACAGCCATCAATAGGGATACCGGCTGGCACATCTGCCCACCGCCAATCAAAATACTTAATAGCCGGTTCCCCCGGTTTCGGTGGTGGGTCGAAGACCAGGCGATTATGCGGAGTTCCTGGGGGTGGGGAGAAATGCCGGTTAAGTGGGACAAGCATATTGGACGGCAAGCCAGGATCGACCAGATACAAATCTACATTCACCGGATGGTCGAGGTTTTTGCAGGTGTGAAGCCGCACATATATGTAGTTAGGGTCAGTAGAAGATGGTGGGGTATGGTTGGGAGAATAGTTATCCCCAAATATCGAGTTGCCGTCCGTATATTTTTCAGGTTCAAGATCATCAGGTCCTTGACTATAATTCCAGATGTCCGAGTTGGTTCCCCAACCTGTGGTGGGTGGCTGAAGCACAGAAGGTTCAATACCGTCATCATAGGGAAAATCACGAATCAGGTGAGAAAATATTGCTTCTGGTTGATCGGCATCGGTTTTCCAGCCCCCCTTAAAGCCCAGGGTGGTGAAAACAGGAAGACCCACTGGGTAGACCTCAGGGGGTTGTGGCTCGATAACCCCGATATTATTGGCCGTATTTCGGCTTGAATTGGGCTTGTCTGGCACCATCACGGAACAAGGCGAACCTTCCCGGTAACTTTTACATTTATCATCTGGTTCTGGCGCAGGCTGTCCCGGGTGACGCAACCCCAAGACGTGACCTATTTCGTGAGCCAGAAGATAAGTGTTGTTCAGCGCTTTCTTAATTTCCAAAATTATATAAGCGAAATTAGTGCCACAGTTATGTGTAACCCCTCCACCAGGCCGATCTGGTAACTGGTCAACCAGATAAATTTCCACAGCCTGCGACTCTTCAACGATCCCCTTTGTAGATATATACATGCCTCGGAGGGCTGTCTCTTGGCCCAGTGCGACTCTGCCGTTTAGATGCGCAGCCTGAGAGTTTAAACGGGCTAAATCAACGATTTCGGGTTCGGTGCTATCAGGTTTCTTGGGAACAATTTTAACCCCCCCCTTTGTCCACCAGACTTTACAGGCGCTATCTATTAACGGTTGAGCTACCTTTTGTCCTAACTGGTCCAGGTCTGTTTCAATCATTGATAAGTTGACAAAACGCACCATAAGCGCTCGACGTTCATGATTACCATCAGATTCCCCCAAGGGTTCACACCCTGATAATGACTTATGCGCAGGTCCTGAGATTTCCTGGGTACCCAGGAGATGAAACGATAACACCGCCTCAAAGTTGACGGCTTGTATCACATCTATTGGTCGCTTAACTTGTTCGTCCGGGGTCAGGGTGAGGGTGACCTTTGTTCTAAGCTCTGCCTCATTTTTCTGCTCAGGCTGCCAGTTCAGCTTACCACGCCACCTCTCGAGTTGGGGAAAGACCGCATCACTCTCTTCACAAGCAGAATCTAGCTGGCTCAACAAAGGATAGAAAAGTACCACACTAAATGGGTCTAAGTCTACGATACCATCCGGTCCTTGTTTAAACTCCAACTTATTGGCCGGGCCGGCCAGAACAATACCGCCTTCCAACTTATCCAGCGGCTCACTGGCTAGGGTGAACCGCCGAAACTCCTCAACAATTAACCCCTGTGCGGCATCAGGTTGAGCTATTACCAGCATTTCGCCAGACAGCACAATACTCCGTTCCTCTATCTCACCTTTTAGGATAATGCGCCCCTTCTCAGCGTCAAATTGGGCCAGGTATAGCGGGCGATTTGCTTCTACCTCTGGTAGTATCTCACTTTCTGGTTGGATATTTTTATTCATGATTCACCTCATAGATAAAAATCTTTCAACGATAACTGATTAATCAGGCTCAGTCTGACAAAGTCAGTAATTCATCTTCTCAATACAACCACAAAAAATTACGTTCAGCGTAGCCGGAATAAATCGGACATTACGCTCCTGTTGTTGTAACTAATCGTGTAAGCTACTCGCGAATCTCTGGCTATCGAGAGCAGCGGCAGTTGCGCCCAACCCTTTCCAGTCGCCCCAGATAGGGGTTGGTTAATGTAAACCGACCAGCTACGACGATAGGTCAAGTCGTGGTCGTTCCCTGCCGATGTTTGCTCTTCAGCATAGAAGTCAAACGTAGCCGTCATGTTCAAAGTGAAACTCACATAGTAGGTTTGGAAAATCGTCCCTGGAGGGCCTGCGGGCGGCACAACCAGGATTCGTTCTCGCTCAGGAAGTTTTAACTTAAATGGAAAGGGAGTCGTCACTTGGCTACCCGTGCTATTAGTTACGGTCATCGTGTATCTACCAGTTGGGTAAAAAGGCAGCGCCGGCCAATCAATGATTGCTTGCGCCTCACCCTTATTTAGATCAGGGTTTGGGATGGCGATAAGCAACTCAACCTGTTGAGTTAAACCGTCGGGCCATGTTAGCTTTGCCACAGCCGGGCCAGATGAGGGTGAAAAACCGCAAACATAAAAATAGCGTCGTTGTCCCAACTCAATAATCTGAACTTTTGTATCGAACTCAAGCCACGGGGTGGCACGAGGAGTGACGCATGGCACAAAGTTAGGGTCATTACCGCCGCCAGGCGCATAGGAGAACGAGTCACCATTTACATCTCCACAATTGAGACCAAGACACTCTGTTGATTGGCCGTCATTATACAGTGACGGCGGCAGCGATGGTTCGACAGGGGTCAATCCAGGCATAGAAGATGGAGCTAATGCCAACGATTGTTCCGGGATAAAGTCGGGAGTGGGCAATAGTGTTGGCGGTGGAGGCTCAGTAGGAACAGGCGTTGGCAGGGCGGGCAGATAGAGCGTATCCCCAATTCTGATGACCTGAGACGACAAGCAGTTGACTTGCATAATCTTTTCCACCGTAGTTCCGCGCGCTCTGGCCAGGCTGGATAAGGTATCGGCGCTCTGCACGGTATAGGGTTCCCAATCCACCGGAAGAGAAATAACGCATGGAGTAGGTGTCGCCAGTACCGGCAGGTGTAGTAGCTGACCCACCACAATGTCGTCCGAAGTCAGGCAGTTGATTTGTCTTACTTGATTAATGGCAATGCCTCGCGCTTCGGCCAAACTGGACAGGGTATCGCCAGCCTGAACTGGGTAGAGACCCCACCCTGCCGGTGGGGTGGACAAACACGGCGCGGGTGTTGCCAGCGGCGGCAGATACAGTTCTTGTCCGGCTTGCAGGTTGAGCGA
>CAZUNT010000135.1:0-14814 GCA_964622215.1 uncultured Caldilineaceae bacterium | reverse complement strand
GAGGTCAGGCAGTTAGCTCGCAAGATACGTCCCTGGCTTATCTCAAACTGAGCAGCCAGCTCTGATAAGGTATCGTCGGGTTGGATAATGTACCGCCTCCATCCGGCCGGCGGAGGTTCACACAACGCGCCAGCCGGCTCGTCGCCAGACCACGGGGACTCTTCTGGACCAACAGGGGAAGGAGCAGGTGGAACTGTTACAAAGGAAATGTCTGAGGCGGGCAAGGTAGACGGTCCTGACCAGCGATTTAATACTGCCAGGCCAAAGACAGTGCCGCATAAAAAGATGAGCGCCACCATCCCCAAGTAGAGAAAAAGCTGCTCCATTCGCGGCCAACCTTTTGGGAGGATCATGTGGGTAAAACCTCTCTTTACTGTTTTAAGTGGTTAAGTTCGTCGCGCCATTTATCCAGGTCTACGCCAGGGTCAAAGGCTCTTACCTCGGCTTCAGGTATCTGTTCACCCAACCGAATAGCTTCAAGATAAGCGTTGCGAGCAGCATCTATATGGCCCTGCTGTTTCTCCGCAACGGCAACCCACCTCCAATAAAACGCAATCCAATCTTTAGGTGGATGGCGTGGTAGCTCTTCCAGCACAGCAATAGCCTTATTAAACTCGGCCGACATGTCTGCCCAATTTCCCTCAAGGCGGGCAAGCCAGCCCAGTGAAGCGTGAGCATGGCCGGCAAACCAGGCTAGATCTGGTGTTTTGTTATCCTCATAGGCTTTGATAACTTTAAAAAAGTCTTGCTGGGCCTGGGTTTTGTCACACTGGGCCTGGTTTTCAGACTGAGCATGAAGGCATTGCTCGTATCTGAATTGGTAAACCTGCCCCATATTATAGGCGGATTTAATGTCTAAATTGGCCACCTCTAGTTGATCGGGCACACACCGGCTCTTTAAATTATATTTTTCGGCTTCGCTGAATAATTTTTCCGGATGATCGGACTCTTTGGCCAATGTATACCATTTTTCGGCCTCGTTCAGAAGTTTTTCTCTATCCTCAACTTTTTCGACCGTCGCCAGTTGGAAATTAACCGCGCCTAACCCCAAGTAGTTGCGGGCATAACAAGGATTCTGTTGATAGGCTGTCCAAAAGGCTGTCCAGGCATCATCAAGTGGCTCAATATCGGGTGGATCAGCTTTGCAGCGATATTGGCGCAACCGAGCCATCCCCATCAGAAAGGATACAATTTCTTTACCCTGATTATCTTGGCACTCTTCGACGGCTTTTGAGGCCTGGAAAAATTCAGCCCAGGCGTCATCGTATTCACTATAGTAATAATGATACAATCCACCGATAAGGAACAGTAAGACTTTAAGGCGATTTTCCACGTCAGCGCTAAGACTTTTTAACTCTGTTACTGAGGCCAAGTCAAAAAACATCGGTTGACCGAGCTGGCTAGCTCCAGTAATTTCACTACCGTAGCTAAAACCTTCTGTTGAAATGTAGAATTCCGGCTCCGCCCGGTAACCGCCGTTGTCAGGAGTGATAACTCCATAAATCAGGATTGTCGCCTTAAGGCGGTGGTCAGCAACTTGGGCTGCATTTTTAGCGCGCGTGGCCGGATTCTCACCAAAAATAGCCTCCACTTTATCTGGCCCCCAAACAAAAGGCTTATGTTCTCCCAGTTGTTCGGCTTTGTTCCGAATAGCGTCAGCGAGGAATTGGCTAAAGGCCAGGCCCTCTGGGGTAACAGTCATTTGCCCTGTTGGGTTCGGCGCGACAAACTGTGCCACAGCAATATTAAAAAAATTATCCGGCATGGACACGGTTGGCGTAGCTGTAGCAGTGAACAGGCTGTTAAGTTGGATTAGACTCGCCAGTATCCAAGCACAGATTGACACCAAGCCAAGCATCGCACTGACCATTACCAGCCAACTACTGATCACCGGGTACTGAATCACCAGTCGGTCTACAAGGCGTGGCACCCAAGTGTGAGGAGTGTAGTTGATAGCCCGAACTAAGCGTTTGAATTGGGTCTGGCGATAACGCTCGTCGGTGAAATCAATAGAGACAAGATAGTTGACGCTTCTGGGCAACTGGCACGGCTCCAGTTCCAGGAGAAGTAGCCTACGCTCTCGATGGGCCGGATCGAGATAATTGATCTGTTGAGCCGCTCGTTCAATCCAGTCATAGTCATCTTTTAAGGCGGCCGGCGTCAGTACCAATAAGGTTTTGCGGCTGTTCAAAACAGCCCGATCGAATTCGTCGGGAATGGGTGCGCCCAGCTCGAAATCCACGAGCCGATCAAAGACGCGCAGCCTTTCGTTTTTGAGGTCAGGCAACAGCTTGGCCCGAACCCAGGCTTGGTCAGTTTTAATGTAACTAATGAAAACATCATTGGTTATCTCCGATGAACCGGAGGAAGACTCCTGAGAGGAGTCAGATTGCTTTGACCGGCTGTGGTCAGATGCGTTAGTTTGGGATAGATCTATAGATGAGGACTTGAGGATAACCTGAGCCAAGCGGTGAGGCAGCGGCGTGAGGGTCAGGGAACCAACCGAGTGGAATGGGTAAGCATAAGCAACGCTAACTACCTTACCTGGAGTTGCTAAACCGGGAGAAGGGCAAGGTCTACCGAGGATTCTGCCGACCAAGTCGCACATATCAGTCTCTTATAAAAGCAAGACTTTAGTTACTCGACGGTCAAGCCCGGCAATTTAATTGGGGGGAGGGCAAATGGGGGGCAGATTGGCCTGATCGTGACAATTATAACATAAAAAGCAGAGAGGGTTAAGTCAGTATTTTTAATTTAACACAATTTGCAACTACTCAGCTATCACTCCAAATCGTGGCACGACTCAACGGCGCGCCAACGCTTTGAGCAGTTGGGTCCAGGGTAAATCCGGGTTTATAGGATCGACAAAATTCACCGGCACCAGGAGTTGGAGGCGAGACGGCGGCTCGCACTTCTCTTTGAGCAGTGGAATCAAGCGGCGCTGTCGACCGGCCGGGTCTTTCGACTGAATTAACAAATTTTCAAACTCGGTCCATTCGTCGGCCAGGTAAGCCGGGGTTAGAACAATCACCGTTTTACGGCTGGTCTTAACGGCTTGCTCGATGGCGTCGAGGTGGGGCGTACCCGGAAAGTCGTCAGCTAAATCAAAGCAAATCCACAAGCCTGCTCGTTCCAACCGGGGCAGTAGTTCGTTTTGGGCCCACAGACGGTCGGCTTCAGCACAAGAAACAAAAACATCGTAGGTAAAGGGGGGAGGGGGTGGAGGCAACTTCTCACCCTTGATAGTGGGGTCTGGCACCGGAGGCAAGAGGGCAATGGCTCTGGCCAACGCCTGGGCCATCTCCCCGGCTGTCTGGTAACGGTTAATTGGGTCGGGGCTGAGGGCGGTGAGGACAACCCGCTCTACGTCCGGCGACACATTGCGGTTGAGGGCAGCGGGTGAGGGGGGTATCTTGCCGGTAGATTGCAGCAGCACATCCCAGGGGGTTTTGGCCTCAAAGGGGACACGTCCGGTGACCATCTCGTAGAGAATCGCCCCTAAGGAGTAGATATCGCTGCGTTTATCTTCTCGTTGGCCTTTGATTTGTTCTGGGGCCATATAGGCGGGTGTGCCCAAAACCAGGCCGGGCACGGTGCAGCCAGGTCCGGCCATAATCCGGGCGATGCCAAAGTCGGTCAAAATAACCTGTTTATCGGCGGTGAAAAGGATATTGTTCGGCTTTAAGTCATGGTGGATCACACCCTGGCTATGGGCATAATCTACGGCGCCGGCTAAATCTTTAATGATAGGGGCAGCCTGAGCCGGGGTGAAGGGTTGGTTCTGAGCCTGGCGCTGCTGAAGTTCATCCTTAAGGCTCCCCCCTGGGATAAACTCCAGCACGATATAATGGAGGCCCTCGGTTTGACCATGATCAATCACCTGCACAATGTGGGGATGGCGTAGTCTGGCTAACGTTATGGCCTCGTCTGCAAAGCGTTCAATCAAATCGGCCTCATCAATCAGCTCGTCGTCGATCACTTTGATCGCCACATAGCGGTTCAAGTGAGAGTCGTAAGCTTTATAAACTGCAGCCATCCCTCCCTGCCCCAACCAGTCGCTAAGGTAATAATGACCAAGATACGTATGCAGCAGGGGGCGGGGCTGACCTGAGGGAACTTCTTTATAATAGGGTTGGTGTTTTTTGTACCTGGCCGGATTACGTTCTTTGACCAAGGCCAACAGTTTGTCTACCTGTAATGTCTGGTCAACATATTGGAGCAGTAACTCAACAATTTCGGTTTTACTACTCCGTAACGGCAACTGGTCATAGACGGGTCTAAACTCATCAAAACAAAGTTGGTTGAGTTCCTCAGTGCTAAAACCCTCAATCAGTAAAGTACGAATATTTCTCCAAAAAGGACGGCTTCTCAGGGCTGTCCCATTTTCAGCCGGTGGGGAGACAGCCGCCGCCGGCAGTGGGGGTAACGGACGATCAGCCTGACCGCCCAAGGGGGCCGCCTCTGGGGGGGTAAGATGTAAAGCTTTATCAAGCGCCTCGGCCAGAGCTGCCCCACTTGGATAACGATCCTGGGGTTCCTTGGCCAGCGCCTTGAGAATAACTTCTTCCAATTCTACGCCAAGAGCAGGGTTTAAGGTTCGTGGTGGGGAAGGCGGCTCGTCCAAATGCTGCCGGGCTATCTGTAAGGCGCTTTCGCCGTCAAAAGGCAGGACATCGGTAAACATTTCATACAACATAACTCCTACGGCGTAGAGATCACTTTGGGGTACGGCGGCGGATGACAATCTGACTTGTTCCGGAGAGATATAGTGGGGAGTGCCAAAAATTTCGCCCAGGCTGTTCTGATCGAGCAGAGCCAGGCCAAAGTCGGTTAGAAAGACCTGGTCCTGTTTATCGAGCATAATGTTAGAGGGTTTGACATCACGGTGAATGACACCGTGGCTGTGGGCATGGTCCAGAGCCTCACAAACCTGGCGGATAACCCGGCTGATTTCTGCCGGCGGCATCCGTTCCTGCTTCTCTCGATAATTATTCAGCCTTGCCCGCAAATCTACGCCTTCGATGTACCTCATAGCCAGGTAGAACAAGTCGTCGACTTGGCCGTAACGATACACATCGACAATGTGGGGATGATCTAAGCGAGCGATGGCCTGAGCCTCACGCTCAAAGCGAACTTTGTAGTCATGGGTAGGACGAAGAGAAGTGTGGATAACTTTGATCGCAGCCAAGCGCTTAAGCCGGACGTCGAAGCCACGATAAACCAGGGCCATGCCGCCATGCCCTAGCACCGCGTCAAGGCGATATTCATCCAGTTGCCGGCCAAGTAAGGGATCTGCCCAGGTGTCATCGGTCATGACGTAACTCCTCCTGCGAGGATGGGTTTAATGACTTAACCGGATCATGATCTGGAAGTAGGGAGTGAGTCCCCTCATTATATCACTATTTCGTTGTAATTTCTACTGAATTTCTTAAGATTTCTGTTGAATTTTCTATGGAGGCTGCGCGCCTCTGAAATTGTCGCAAATAAAATCTACCATAACCTTGTAGGTGTCTGTTTCATTCACCGAGCCAAAGGAAAAACCAAACTTGGTACAGCGATACTCCCTTAAATTTGACCAGCAGTAATAGCACACATAACAGCAGTGTATCCCCTCGACTTTGTAGCTGCTGTACCTGAAGTTTGGTATGCCTTTTTCTTTGGCTTGATCCTCAAGTTTACTCAATTTGATCCCCTGGCTCCACTAATAGCTTACCACACTTCTCTCTCTGGGGCTACCCCAAATTTTTGGATAACTGTAACTTTGGCAGAAATAAAAAAGGCCGGCCTGCCGGCCAGCCTTGCTATACCAAACACATTTTAATGCCTATGGCGCTTTGTAATCGGTATAATAATCTTTCTCCACCCGCTGATCTTCAGACACGTCGAAATTCAGCGTCCTGGTGTCTAAAAATTGGCCGGTTGGGGTATGCACGATGCACTGATAACGACCGGGAACGAGGATAAATTCCTGGCGGCGATTGGGTGGCACCAGGGCTGAGGCGTTGGTTGGCCCGGTTAGATCAACAATCAAATCGTGGCCCGTAGGATTGTAGAAAACGAGCAAACTTTTGCCGGCCGGGATAGGGGACTGCGGTTCCAGGCCAACAGCAGCCGGTTGGGCTACGGGCACGTTCGGGGTTGGGGTGGCGGTCGCCGTCGGGGTTGGGGTCAACCCAGTGTCGAGGCGGGATGTCGGCGGGGGAAGTAGCTGATCACGATGGCCGATGGGTGTATAAGTCGCCGTCGGTAAGGTATCGGACAGTTTCATTCGCTCAACGGTAGGGGTAGAGGTGACCCAGCCGGTAGTTGGGGTACTCGTCGGCAGGATACTGCTAATATCTGGCAATGTGCCGGTTCCCAACGGCGTGGTAAACACCGGCGCAACGGCGACAGAGGCCGGTGAGTTAGCCCCCAATCTGTAGCCAAGCCAGACCAGAGCCAGCGCAGCCAAAAGCGCCGTCCCAAAGAAATAAGTAATGGTTTTCCGCGAGAGGCGAGATTGGCTCTCTTCTGGCGGCGTCGCCCGTCGGGCGTATCCCATCTTGCCTCCATCACTGGCCACGGCCAGGGCGCGGGCAAACTCGGCGCCGGTGTTGTAGCGCAGCTCCATCCCTTTGGCTAACATCCGCTCGACAACCTCGCTCACTGCTACCGGAATGCCGGGATTAACCCGGTAGAGCGGGCGGGGCTGTTTGTAAGCCTGAGCATGCAGGACGGCGGCAGGCGAACCGGTGAACGGCGGCTTACCGGCCAGCATCTGGTAACATAAAATCCCCAACGCATAGAGATCCGAGTGGCGACTGGGCCCCTGGCCATGAACTCGCTCCGGGGCCATTGTCTCCGGTGAACCGGCGGCGTAGCCCTGGCGCATGAGCGTCACGCCGAAAATAGCCTGGGTTTGGCCAAAGTTGGCGATCAGAACATGATCTTCGGCGCCAAGATAAATCTCATGGGCCGACAGGTCGCCATGAGTAATAAATTTCTGGTGGGCATAATCCAGGGCCGAGGCAATTTGCCGGGCGATTAACTGCATCCGCCGGGGCGAGAAAGGTCCTTCTGCCGCCAGCACCTGGGCCAGGGAACGAACCTGGTTAACCTCTAAATCCTCGACCAGATAGAGCAAATCGCCTGCTTGCTCGGCTTCGTGGCTGGGAATAATATGGGGGTGTTCCAGTTTGGCCGTTTGTCGGCTGGCCTGCTTAATTCGCCGGACAAAAAACTCGTCGGTGGCAAAGAGAGGAGCGACGACCTTGACGACAACCGGTTTCTGGTCAGCCTTACGCTGACCCCGGTAGACGGTGACCACGCTGTTCTGGCTCAGCTCTTCCAGCAGGAGATAATGTTCAAGTTGGATTTCGATGGTTTCGGCCATGGGCGCCTCCATTCAAATTGTTAATACGGGGTTTTCACAACGTTATACGTGGCTAGAAGGATATTCCTTCAATATTCTATTATCCATAATTAGTAACATGAATTATACTCAGGTTGATCGAATTTGAAGAAAAAATATTCGATTAAGAGAAGAGATCAGATGAATCATCTTACAAACTCAGAAACCACTGAAAAAACCGTCACTCGCGTTTTGCCCCAGTCCCCTGAATTTTCCACGAGCATTTCTGCCTCTGCTCGGGCTGCCATTGACGAGGCCTTGGCCGTACTCCAGGCGAGTAAAAGTGACTGGGTAGCTCTTGGCGTTACGGAGCGCATTACCCTGCTGGAGGAAATTCAGCGGGATTTCTTGAAGGTGGCGGATCGTTGGATAGCGGCCGGCCTGGCGGCTAAAGGCGTTTCTAAGGGCACGTTCGCCGAGGGAGAAGAATGGGCGATTTTTGCGGCGACCCTCCGCAACGTGCGCTTTTTTCGGCAGGCGCTGCTCGATATCCGGGATTATGGCCGGCCTCGTATCCCCGGCGGAGTGACCACTCGTCCGGATGGGCAAGTGGTAGCCCGCGTTTTCCCCTCTACACGGTTGGAAGGGCTGCTGCTCAGCGGAACTGCCGGGGAAATCTGGCTGGAACCCGGCCCTACCTCAACCGAAGCCATCCAGAACCAGGCTCGCCGGTACCGGCAAAAGGATCAGGCGGGTCAAATCGCGTTGGTGCTAGGCGCGGGAAATGTCTCTTGCATTGCCCCTGTTGATGTTGTCTCCAAGCTTTTCGGCGAAGATCAAGTGGTTGTGCTCAAAATGAATCCGCTGAACGACTATCTTGGCCCGCTCATCGAAGCAGGCTGCCGGGTTTTAATTAAGCGGGGCTTCCTGCGTCTCATTTATGGCGGCGTGGCTGAGGGTGAATATCTCTGCCACCATCCGGCCGTGGACACGATTCATTTGACCGGCTCCCACACCACCTATGAAGCTATTGTCTTTGGTCCCGGAGCGGAAGGCGCAAAACGTAAGGCGGTGCGTTTGCCGCGAGTGACCAAACCGGTTACCGCCGAATTGGGGGGTGTTAATCCGGTGATTGTCGTGCCCGGCCCCTGGACAGAGACCGAATTAAGGCAGCAGACGGTCAAGCTGGCGACATGGCAGGTTATCAATGCCGGTTTTAATTGTCTCAACCCTCACGTGATACTCCAGCATAAAAGCTGGCCCAGGCGAGAGATGCTCGTCCGGGAGATGGGAGCTACCCTGTCGCGGATTGAGACACGCCTGGCCTATTATCCCGGCGCGATGGAACGCCAGGCGGCTTTTGTGACCGTCCACCCTGAGGCGCAGCAATTTGGCCGCCGGGGTGAGGACAGGCTGCCCTGGACGTTGATCGCAAATGTTGATCCGGCTAACCAAAACGACATCGTCTTCACAACCGAACCCTTTTGCGGTCTCTGCGCCGAAACGGCCCTCGAAGCGGCCAACATCCCAGAATTTATCCAGCACGCGGTTGAATTCGCGAACGAAACCCTGTGGGGAAGCCTGTGCGCTTATATTCTCATTCACCCAAACTCGCTGCGGGATCGGGGCGTAGCGGCAGCGTTGGAGGAAGGGATTGCCCGGTTACGGTACGGCACAATTTGTGTCAATTTTTACGTCGGGCTGGCTTATGAGCTAATGGTGACGCCGTGGGGCGCTTTTCCAGGCCATCCACTGGATGATATCCAGTCAGGCGTCGGTAAGGTGAATAATATTTTTATGTTTGACCGGCCCCAAAAAGTGGTCTACCGGGCGCCTTTTAACCGGCTCGATCCTGCCGTCGTCACTTACCATCACTTCTCGGAGTTTACCAAACAGTTTGTTCACTTTAGCGCCAAGCCCTCAATCGGCAAATTCCTCGGTTTGGCAGCGACGGCTCTACGTTGAGCCTGTAAATCATTTCCCATGTCAGAATGACATAGAAATACCCTTGACAAACTAATGATATTAGTCTATAATCTAATCATGTTATTTTTGGGATTTAAAAAATTAAATCCGTGTAAATTTTTTTAGGGAGTTCCGATGCGAATAACAAATCATGGCAACTATTTAATCCAATTAACCCGTTTCCCGCTTCTTTTCCCCGTCAACTGCTACTTAGTCCGCGAGGACGACGGCCTGACCCTCGTCGATACGAGTATATCCGGCAGCGCCGACGCCATTCTTAAGGCCGCTCGTGGGCTGGGAATGTCCATTCGGCGGATTGTGCTCACTCATGCGCACGTCGACCATATCGGTTCGCTTGACGCGCTGCACCAACTGCTGCCCGAGGCCGAGGTGCTGGTCTCTGCCCGCGATGCGCGTTTTCTGGCCGGTGATATGAGCCTTGACCCCGACGAACCCCAAACGAAATTACGGGGAGGCTATCAGACAACCACAACCCAACCCAGCCGCCTGGTATACGACGGCGACCGGATTGGTTCGCTTCAAGTGGTCAATAGCCCCGGCCATACCCCGGGCCATATTGCCCTGTTTGATACCCGCGATAGCACGCTCATTGCGGGTGACGCCTTCCAGACACGAGCCGGGGTGGCGGTGGCAGGTACAGTGCGGTGGCTGTTCCCTTTCCCGGCGCTGGCCACCTGGTCTCGCCCGCTGGCGCTAGCCAGTGCCCGCAAACTCCGCGCGCTCCAACCATCGCGGCTGGCCATAGGCCATGGCGAGGTGCTGGAGCAGCCTCTGGCCAAGATAGATTACGCCATTGCAGCAGCGGCCCGCGAGTTGGGAGAATTGCAGATCCATGGCGCGTAGCGTTGGGATCAACCGCAAGCAGGTGGTAGAAGCTGCCGCCGAACTGGCCGATGCCCACGGGCTAGACCGGCTGACTCTGGCTCAGGTGGCGGCACGGCTGGGCGTGCGCCTGCCCTCGCTGTACAACCACGTGAATGGCCTGCCTGGTCTCCGGCGTGAACTGGCCCTTTTAAGCGCCCGCCGGATGTTAGAGCGGATCAGTCGAGCGGCGATTGGGAAGGCGTCCGACGCGGCGATCATTGCAATTGGCCAAGCCTACCGCCGCTATGTCCTGGAACACCCTGGCTCCTATGCGGCTATTGTACGCGCTCCCGCGCCAGATGATCTTGAGTTACAACAGGTGAGCCAGGCCATCATCGAGGTGATCTTGGCGGTGCTTGAGCCATACAGCCTCAGCGAGGAGGCTGCGATCCACGCGGTGCGGGGGTTGCGTGCGATTGCGCATGGCTTCGCCACGCTGGAGCTGGCGGGTGGGTTTGGTATGCCGCTTGATTGTGAGGAGAGTTTTCTCCGGCTGCTGCGTGCTTATGTGACCGGGCTGCTGAAAGGATAAGGAGATGAGTGACTATAACCGTTTCACCAAAGTATGTAGCTTGAATGAGTTACGGCTTGAACTGAGCCGGGCGATCCATAACTATATTCAGGAGCAGAGCTTGGACAGTATCGAAGAGGAGATTGTCATGTGCTGTGAAACGACCTCGACGAGGAAACACACTGACATGCTGTCTGCCCTGATGAGAGAAGATACCATTTATTACACCGGCATCCTCTTTACCCCAGAGTGGCTTATTTGGGCGCGAAGCGGCGACAAATCAGGCACTCAGGTTTTTTCAGCCAACTTCAAAGATGTTCGAGTTGCGGCTTATAACTCAAAACTCGTTAAAGATACCGGCTTAGAAGTGATTGGTTATATGGGCAATCCCTCTAAACGAATGCGAGGCTACATCGGGCTGGGACCGGAAGAGGCAGCCCGGCAATTCTGTGAAGCGGTCAAGCAGGCCGAAGAAAAAGTGACAAAATCCGCGCCCACCAAGCGCCGGATTAAGTTAGGCTGGTGGTGAACTGTATGGCCCTGCATAGGCAGCGACAATCTTCGTCGCCTGTTCAATCACCCCTGTACGCAACGCCGCCGGCCCCAGTACTTCAACTCCCGGTCCAAAACCAAGCACCTGGCTACGAGCGGCCTCAAACGACTCAAAGCTGAACTGCAAAGTAATGGCCCCTTCAGCGTCCGGAAGGCCGGCCTGATCCAACAAGGTGTGCGCCCTCTCTCCGAGTAGCTGCGGCAGAAGCGGAATGACCTCCCAAGCTACGCGTAAGGTAACGGGGTAGGGGGGATGGCTGGCGGCTGTTTCGGCGCACCAATCTTTCCAATAGGCGATTAAATCGAAATCGGGCTGCCGTTCAAAGTGGCTTTCGGTCAGCGCGGCCGCTTGAATGCGCGAAACACGGAAGACCACCATCCAGCGCGTTACCAGCCCCACCATATACCAGACGCCGGCTTTGGCTGCAAGGCTGTAGGGGTCAACCAATCGTTTGACCCAATTGCCATCAGCCCGGCGGTAAGTCAGGTTGAGCCGGCGGTCTTGCCAAATGGCCTCTTGAATCGTTTTCAGATGCGGTACAGGTTCCTGGGTGTGGGACCAGTCAACCGGGTCCAGGTAAAGCCGCTGGCGGACATGCTCGGCGTAATCCTGCTGAGGAGTGGGCAGCGCCGCCGATAGCTTTAACATGGCCGCATTAAAGGCTTTGCTCATCCCCAAATCGGCCAGAGGGCCGGGAATGCTAAACATAAACAAGGCTTTCACCTCGATCTCGGTCAACCCGGTGAGATTGGTCCGGTAGCTTTCCAGTAAGGCGCAGCCACCCCCTGGTCCCCGCTCGGCGTAGACAGGGACGCCGGCTATACTCAGCGCATCCAAATCCCGATAAATCGTCCGCTCCGAAACCTCTAACCGTTCGGCCAGTTCTTGAGCGGTCAGCCGGCCTTTTGTTTGTAACAACATCAGTATCGATAACAGTCGATCCGCTCGCATTGGATCATCTCCAGCGGCTAATTCGGACAAGACCTGACAGGTTTCGGAAACCTGTCAGGTCTTAAGATTCTGCCCTAAGTATACCACAAAACCTGACGCAAGATGTCAGGAATAGAACGATATAATGAGGGCGTAATTGATAAGCTGTACGGTAGTTTTCAAGAGGAGGCATAGTCATCATGGTTACTTATTACCCTTTTTTAACCGAGTCCCCCACTTCTCCGCACCGATACGAACGTGATATTCGGACCCTGCTGGAAGCCCGGCAACTGTATGAACGTGCCTGCCTGTGGGGCCGGTTGAGCCGGGTATGGGGCCGGCTGACCCGACACGAGCGGGGCTTGCTTGACCTGGCGACCACCGCGGCTGCTTGCAATGTCCACACACGTCATTACCTGGGCAGGCAAACGGTATTAATCAGGCAGATTTGCGGGACTGAAGGCCGCAGCGCCGATTTTGATGCCTTGTTTTATCCCCGCCATGAGCATAACCAGGGGCGTTGGATCGGCCTGGCCGCGGCCAGGATAATAGGCTTGAGCCTGCCGCCGGTCGAATTGATTCAAGTGGGGGACAGCTATTTTGTCCGGGATGGGCATCACCGCATCTCCGTAGCCCGCGCCCTGGGCGAACAGTACATCGAGGCTGAAGTAACGGTCTGGCAGGTGAGGGAGCCACTGCCCGGAAAACAGCCTGCTGTGCCAACTTTACCCCAATTAGCGGCTATAAAGTTGGATCGGTAAATAACTTAGCGGATATTCCTGACCAGAAAATCGGCCTGTTGGCAGCTCCGCGCTGCTTTACGGTGAATTTCCGAGCTGCACCCGGTTGGTTGCCCCTCAATAGAAAAACAAACATATAGCTCTTTCAGAAAGCGACCCGAACCGGAGCAATAGATGGCCATGTCGGCCGCCTCAAGGCCGGGATTGGCCTCCACAAACTCGCCTTTAAAATCATCTGCGGTGACGCGCATAGGCTGGGGAACGACTTGATAAGCTTTGGGAATAATGACCGAATCTTTTAAATTCTTGGACAAGGCCAGGTATTGTGCTGGCTCCAGGCCGGAGCAAGTGCCGTGTTTTTCCCACTCGTGATCGTACAATTTCTCACTGGGATAAAGGGTGGGAAACTCGGCTTTGAGGTCAGCGGGCAGCTTTTGGGTGGAGCAGTTGCTGGGATAGCCCTGGTTGTATTGCGGCCACAGGCCATGCAAAACAAAGCCGTATTTTTTGCCGGAATTACACTGCTGCACATCGCCGGCGCCGTTAGAAGCGCAGTAATCAGGCGACCAGGAGAGAGTGAGGACGTAAAAATCAAAGTTACCGGCCGGTTTGGCGGCCGGGGCGGCGGTCGCCCGGGGGGAAATGGTTGGTTCCGCCGCTTCAACCGGCTGCTCCTCGGCTTCGGCGGCGACTGGGGTAGGTTCCTGGGGTTGGTCCAGGCCTTGGTTCAGATAGCGGTAGAAGGCTACTCCGATCAAAATTACGAGGACGATCAACAACTGGAGTGGGGTCAACTTCTGGTTGGATTTACGGGTCGATTTCATGTGTATTTGCCTCCGGGGGTTGTTATTGTAAGTAGATATGGGTTGTCTTTTATGAGAGATAATTATTATTCCGGTTCAAGGCTAAGGGTAGTTTGCAGGAGATGCCGGCCTCCAGGCGGGAGGATGATGACATCGTCCGCCGTATTCACCGCTTCGACACAAACCATGTGCCGGTATTCTTCGTCGCCAAAGTCGGATAACTGCCTGGCCCGGACGGCCCAGGGGTTCCAGACCACCGTCGTCCGGCTGCCCTGCTTGGCCACCCGGATTTGTCGCTGCCAGCCGTTATCGACGATGAGACAGTCGGCGGTCGTGTCCAGGTAGATTCGATCCGTTTCAGCGGTGATGGTAACCGCTCCCATTTGCTCCCGGTACTGGTGACCGGCGACTTTATCCAGGTACGCGCAGTCCTCCAGGCCACAAATGGCGACATTGGCGATATCGCTCACACTGAAGTAGCTATGCAGCGCGCCGGTGCAGGAGAATGAGTCTGCTCCCGGATTGCGAACCAACAACTCGACCGACAAGGCTGAACCAACGGTGACGGTCAATTCGAGTTGAAAAGGGTAAGGCCATAAGCTCCGGGTGGCCTCCGTATCGGTCAGGCCCAGCCGAAGGCGGGTCGCTCCCCCAGGGGTGGCCTCGCTGCCCAGGACAGTCCAGGGGGTGATCCGGGCAAAGCCGTGGGCCGGTTTGCCGGCGTCGGTCGGATGGCCGGCAAACCAGGGCCAGCAGACCGGAATACCCCCCCGAATGGCTTTTCCCCCCATGTAGTGACTGTAACGGCTGACCCACAAGACCGGCGGCCGGCCATGCGGTTGAAAGGAGAGAATGTGGCCGCCATGCAGGGCAATCGTAGCCGTGGCCGCGTCGTTGGTAATTTCGGCGCTGGTGAACTCACCTGGCCCCGTTTTAAAGACGAGCTGCGACCTCAAGCCAAACTGTTCATTCAAGGCATCCAGGTTCTTTGCCATATCGTTCCTCCGTTTTTTACATCGGCCATGATTTATGAGGGTTTTTGAACCACACCAAAAACGGGGACCCATCTCCACGAGTCCCCGTTTCTTTCTTAAAAC
>CAZUNT010000134.1:0-20164 GCA_964622215.1 uncultured Caldilineaceae bacterium | reverse complement strand
GGGGGGGGGGGGGGGGGGGGCCGCGGGGGGGGGGGGGGGGGGGGGGGGGGGGGGGCCGGGGGGGCGGCGGGGGCCGTCGCCAAAAAAGCCAGCATGGCTGGAGTGGTTTGTCCCACTGCATCTGCCAGAGCAACCAACGCGATCACGTCGCGCACGTCTCGTTCTTCGATGATATACCGCTCGGCCAGGTTGGCCAACATTTGCTCTACCTTCGGCTCGCCCAGGCTGGCTAACCTGCCCTGCGCCCGGTTCAAATCTTGCTCGTGGGCAAAGGCCGCGGCGATGAGACGCAGATAAATATCTTTATCGCGGGGCCGCAAATCTGCCGGCTGCACCGGCCGCGGCCGCGGGTCGAGCACCCAACCATAAGTCAACGACAGGGCTAACCCTACGGCAAACCCAAACAGAAAGCCCCCAATCCACCAGCCCCGATCATCTCGTTTTTTAAGCGATGATCGAGTTATTTCATCCGGTGGTGTGGGCGGCGGCTCTTCAGTTGAGATCGTTTCTTCGGCTATTGATTCGTCTGGTTTTTTTTAATCTGCATGGCCTTTTAGTAACAGATGACCTCAGAGGGCCTATCTTACGTTTAAGTGAAAATAATGTCAAATCATCTGGTCAACCGAAAACGGAACAAAAAACCCTGGGTTGACGTGGTCCGCTTTTACCACACCCTCCAGGGCTTTATTTATACTGTTATTTCCCGGCGCTAATACGTCTTCTTAAATGTCACATTGTAAGAATAGTGCCCATAACAAAGCTGATTGGTGCTTTTACGCTGCTGGCAATCGGCCAGGTCCCGGCAATAATTGGCCTGAACAAGCCACTCGTCGGGGATATCGGAGTCTACGGAACTCAATTTGGGGGTGATATCGCTGGTCGCGGGGGAACCATCGGCATTTTTGGAGACATATAGAGAAAAGCCGTTTTTCCACAGGTCATACTCCACCTTACCCGGTCCTTTTTCACCGCTGACTTTGGCCGGTACGGCATGACCGGTATCTTCGACGCTAACGCCATCCATAGGGTTGCCATTGGCATCCACCACGGTCACAAAAATCGAGTGAGCGCCGGGACAGCCGCCGTAACTGGGGTTCGGAATCAGGTAAGCTTCGACCGCCACGTAATCAACCGGCGGTTTGGTCGGTTCGGGCGTGGCTGTAGGTTCGGGGGTGTTGGTTGGCGGGCCGGGGGTGTTGGTTGGCGGGGCTGGGATGTCGGTTGGAGCAACGGTATCGACGGGCGCCGGGGTGTCGGTCGGCGGAACCGGGGTGGGGGGCGGGGTAGGCGTATCGGTCGGCAAGGGTGTAGGTGTTGGAGGTGGGGTCGCCGTGTGGGTTGGAGTGGGCGAGGCCAAGGCGGCGATCATCGAAGGAGTCGTCGCACCCAGGGCATCGGCCAGCATGAACAGGTTCATGGTATCAACATCATCTCTGCCCCGATTTTCCTGAATATAACGATCGACCATAAAAGAGAGGTACTGGTCGGCATTGGGCAGGTTCAGGGCCACCAGCCGTTGTTGAGCCGCCTCTAAATCTTGATCGCCGGCGTAGTCGGCGGCGATGCTGAGAATCTCTGTTTCGATGGCCGCACTATCGGCTTTTGAATCCTGGGGGCTGGTAGCCGCAGAGGTCAGTCCATAGCCGACAAAGATGCCCCCAATAGCCATGAAGCCCAAACAGATCACAGGTACAAGGATGATGACGATGATAAGTAATATTTTAGAGTTTGATTTTTCCATACTTACAATTTACCACGTGCGTTGAAAAACAACTTCCCAAGAATAGTGGCCCCAGCACAGAGAGTTATTACCCACGCCAAACACCCCGCTGTTCCATAAAACATTGCATGTAGCTTCGTCGGGGCAATAACCGCCTTCGATTAGCTTGGGGATGCCGATTTCCCAGTCGTTTGAACTGAGCAACTCTGTAACCTGGCTGGTTACCGGGCGGCCGGCCGTGGGATCGTTTTTAACAAAAATTTTGAAACCATTTTTGAAGAGAAGATACTCCGCATACCCTCCCTTATCCCCCTTTTGTTCCGTTTTTGGACCGGGATTGTTCCAAACATCGCCAATATCCACCCCATTGATCGGGTTACCGGCAGCATCAACGACTGTAATATAAATATTATGATTGCCCATACAGCCGCCATTTTCGTCCTTGGTCAGCAAACGCTGCTTGGTAATGATAAAATCAAACTCTGGGGTAGGAGTGGGGGCAGGGGTGGGCGTATCAGTAGGTGGAGCCGGGGCTTTGGTAGGCGGCGGCGCGGTTGGCTTTGGTTCGGGCGTTTCGGTCGGGGTAGGTTCTTCGGTGGGAACGGCGGTCGCCGTCTCGTGGACGACCAGGGTATTGGTTGGCGTGGGCGTGGGCGGTGGGGTATCGGTGGGAATGGGCGTTTCGGTCGGGATCGGCGTTGGCGTAGAGACATAAGCGATCATCGAGATCGTACTCACCCCCAAGGCATCGGCTAAATGAATCACATTTTCGATGTCCTGATCGATCGGGCCTCGATGAGTCCGCATCATCCGTTCGGCCACCAGGGAAACGTATTGGGTCGTGTTGGGAACCTTTAAATCGGCCAGTAACTCGCGCGCTCGCTCCACATCATGATGCTCGGCAAAGTCGGCAGCGGCCATAATTACAATTTCCTGGCCCTGGTCTTCGGAGAAATCCGAAATACGGGCATTGACAAAACGGGTGGGGAAGAAATACCAGGTAATCAACAAGCCGGCCAGCAAAGCAAACAGGCAGCCGATGGGGGTGATCGTAAGGAGGATAAGAAGGCGGCGATCAAGCCTTAACTTGCGACGATTTCTCTTTCTACTCATAGCCATCCCTTTTCAAAACGAAAGGCCGCTCTCTCTAACAAGAAAGTGGCCCCACCGCTGCCGGTGAGCGAAATAATAACTCGCCCTTAGCACATCGTTATGAAAAGTGTTATAATGATCCTGTTGCGGTCTTGGTAATTACGACTCGACAAAACACACGCGAAAATTTAGTTAAGTTGATGCCGGAGGTGGGAATCGAACCCACAAGAGCGTAGCTCACACGATTTTGAGTCGTGCGCGTCTGCCAGTTCCGCCACTCCGGCGCGTTTATCGGTTTTCTAGTATAGACGATGTAAAGGTATACGTCAAATTGCTTAGGCCATAAACGATGGACGAAATCCGGGTTATCAAAGAAGCCCAAAAGGGCAGCGTGGCTGCTTTTAATCAATTAGTGATGGCCTATCAAGGCACGGCTTACAACGTGGCCTATCGGGTCATTGGCAACGCCGATGCCGCCGCCGACGCCTGCCAGGAGGCGTTTATCAAAGCTTACCAAGCCATTAACCAGTATCGGGGCGGCTCGTTCAAAAGTTGGTTGTTGCGTATTGTAACCAATGCTTGCTACGATCAACTCCGCTACAAAAGCCGCCGCCCGGCCACATCGCTGGAAGACCTGGCCGAAAATTCCGAGGATCACAGCGACAAGCTCGTCAACGGAGGTGAACGGCCCGAAGAGCAAATGATGCGTGGTGAGTTGCATGATTTTATCCAATTGGGGATCAATTATCTGCCCGAAGATCAGCGGGTGATTCTGGTTTTAAGTGATGTGCAGGGTTTTTCTTACCAGGAAATTGCCGATATTGTGGGACAACCACTCGGCACGGTCAAATCACGCTTGAGCCGGGGACGCCAACGACTACGCGATTTCCTCCTGACCCAACAGGAACTTTTGCCCAGCCAATACCGTCTGTATGATGAGTAGGGGTTTATAATGGCTAATAATAACAACCCACAACTCAATATGGACCAGATACGTGACCTGTTGTCACCTTACCTGGATGGTGAGATAACGGGCGAGGAACGGATGCTGGTCGAACAGGCACTGGCTGCTTCACCCGAACTGCAGCGAGAGTTGGAATCGCTACGCCGCACAGTAGCAATGGTAGCCGCCCTGCCGCCAATGCCTGCCCCACGGCCTTTTACCCTGACCAAAGCTGTTGTACGCCCGAGCACTCCCAAATCGAAAGGATTTTTGGGCCTGCCCAGTTGGGCAATGGGTTGGGCAACTCTGACGGCTACCTTGCTGTGTGTTTTAATTGCTGGAGGGCTTTTCTGGACAATGCAATTCGGCCGGGGGGGTATGCCGGCAATGGCTCCGGCGGAGATTGCGGTTGCGCCGACGTATACGGCCATGCTAGCAGCCGAAGCCCCTGCGGCTGAAAAACCGGTAGAGGAGCCGGCCGCCAAAAAAGAAGTTTCGACAGAGTCGCCTACAGAGGCTCCGGTGCTGGAGATGGCTGCTCCAGCCCCACCGGCTACCGAGGAAGAAATAGGGGCCGCGGCTGCAGCCAAGCCCGCGGCTGATGAAGCGGCTCCACAGGCGGCAGAAGATACCACCATAGCTCGCCAGGCCATTACAGAGGCCGAAACCACCGACACCTTAGAGCAGAATACAGAAAGCTATGCGGTGACCACAGCGGCCACGGAGCCAGCCCCTACACCTTCGCTTGAACCCACCTTAATGACTTTCGCAGCCCCGACGGCTACAGAAGAGCAAACGATGAGCGCAGCCCAAGCGCAGCCTGAACAACCTGCCTCGGGGAGTATCCAGACTCCATCTGCGACCGCACAGCCAGAGCAGGAGTTACTTAAGCAAGAGGGCGCGGCCCAACCGGCAGAGGCTCTACCTAATGCCACTCCTTTGCAAACGGCCATCCTGGCGCCGATGCCGACGCAAACGCCTACACCTCTCCCCAGCCCGACAGTGGTGGCTCTGCTAACCCTGCCGGCTCCGCTTACTCCTACCCTAACTGTTGCGCCTGTAGCAACCACAGCTCCTCCCTCAGACAGCGGCCGGCTAATTGGTGTGGGCATCATCCTTGTTCTGCTGGTGTTGCTGGTAATTGGCTTGCTTATGGGAATTAAGAGAAGTAAAGGGCGTTCATAAACCTGTTGACTTTTAAGGCGAATACCATTACAATGAAGTAAGTGCTAATAATAGCTTTTAAGATACCCGTTTTCTACTCTCAGCGGAAAACGGGTATCTGCTTGAATTTTTGGCTGAGTTTAATCTTCCACAGGCAAATATGGCGACGGCAAATATTCTTGTAGTAGACAGTGACGAAGGCTTTGGCTTTATGCTCAAGGAGGGATTGCAAAACAGCGGCCATTATACCGCTAAATGCGTCCATACCGGAGGTGATGCCTTACAAGCCGTAGTTGAAGAGACTTTCGATCTGGTGATTATTGATATGGGCTTGGCCGATATGCCGCCAGCAACCCTGGTGCATGCCATTCGCGAGGCCAAAAATGGGATGCGTATTATGATGATCCCGCTGATTGGGCAAGACTTGCCCAAGGATATCAAGGCGATTGATATCAATGGCATTTTGACCAAACCTTTTTTTGTGGGTGATTTGCCTGACCTGATCGGTCAAGCTATGGGGTCCCATAAGCCTGCTGTGAGTCCTCGCCCAGTCGTGCCGGCGCCCGCTCCTACGCCGGCGAAAGCTCCGGCTCCGGCCCCCAAGTTTAGCCCGACTCCAGTCCCGGCCAGCGTGGCTCCCAGCCCTAAGCCTGCACTACCAGATCCTGCTCCCAGTGTTCCTACGCATGGTGAATCTTCCTACATCGCGATCAGTACCGTTCCCCAAGAGACCATTCGTTTTCTAAGAGCCAATGAGGCCGAAATTCTGCGATCGTTGGATGACCTCAACCGTGAAGTGCGCGCGGAGGCTATTTTGTTGATTGCCGGGGTAGAGTTGATCGCCCATGCAGGGATGTTAAGCCGGGTGCAGTGCCAGGAGTTGACAACCCTGGTTTCACAGAGTTCGCAGGCCGCCGCCCAGGCAGCTCGTTTTTTAGGCGAGCGGGCCGGACGTTTTGCTCAGAGTTTACACGAAGGCGCTGAGTATCGTCTCTATTCGCTAAGTTTAGCGGAGGGGATTTCTCTCTCCCTGGCGCTCAGTTCCAACGTCCCCCTGGGGATGATTCGGCATCAATGCCGTCAAACTGCCGATCAATTGGGCAAATTTATCATTTGAGTTTGTTGTTCAAGGTAAGATTGGTAGGGTGGAGGAAGATTGGATTCCCATCTATCCAGCCTACCAATCCTCCAGGCTTTCAAATTTCCTATCCTCGCAACCGTGCCCGCGCCTCGGCGCAGTAAGGACATGTTTCCCCTTTGTAATCCCGACCACAGCGCGAACAAGTCTTCTCCTCACCACTGCTCACCTTGCTGCCAACCGGGGTGGCAATTAGCATCACCTCGGAGCCAGCATGTTGGCTTAGCCAGTCCAGCACACTTACCTCGTTGATCTTGGCGCCCTCCGGCCCCACGGTCAAAACCCCGCGTAAAACCTGCGCCCCCATTTCGGATACATTAATTGCCAACTTGCGAGCATCGCTTTTGGAGATAGCCATTTATCGCTCCTCAAAATTCTCAACGTTTTTTAGGGTCTGCGCCAGGGCATAAACTTCACGTTTAGTCCAGCCGCTCTGGGTAGTTACCTGGCGCACGGCATCTTTCAACGATGCCCCATCCACTACAGCCTGGTTCAACGCCGTCCGCACCTGACTCTCGTCCCACCCTGGCGATACTTCTACCACACCGGCGATCACCAGAGTAAATTCGCCACGAGGTTCGCGCCGCGTCCACTCCTGACAGGCTTCGGCCAGCGTACTTCGCCAAATCTCCTCGTGTAACTTGGTTAATTCCCGGCAAACGGCCACAGTGCGATCTGCTCCCAGAATATCCACCATATCGACCAGGGCAGCGCGGAGACGATGCGGTGCTTCAAAAAAGACCAGGGTCGACTTTTCGGCGGCGACCTCCTGCAACATGCGGCGGCGGTTGCCCGGCTTGCGGGGCAGAAAGCCCAGAAACAAAAACCGATCTACCGGCAGGCCACTAACGGATAATGCCGCAGTCAAGGCGCTGGGACCAGGCAGGGGAACCACCGGAAACCCCCGTTCAATCGCCGCTCGCACCAATTCATAACCGGGGTCGGAGAGAAGAGGCGTCCCTGCCTCGGAAACCAGGGCCACATCTCCCTCGGCCAGGGCTGCCAGTACTCTCTCCAGGCGGGTGAGTTTGTTATGCTCAAAATAACTGACCAGCGGACGCTGAATCTCAAAATGCTTCAATAGTTGGCCCGTCGTCCGGGTATCTTCGGTGGCAATAAGTAAGACCTCACGCAGAACGCGCAGAGTACGTAGGGTGATGTCTTCTAAGTTGCCCAATGGCGTAGCGACAATATAAAGGGTACCCATAGTTAATTACCAATTGGCAATTGACGATTGACGATTGACAATTGGTTATTGGTCAATAGATTCCAAATCAATTGATGTTACCTCATCCCGAAGGAGATAGCTTATAAGCGTTCAGGGCGTTGGTTAGAGCGGCGATGAGAGTTTTATCTTGCTCCGGCAGTACGGTGCGGGGATCTAGCAAGAGTTGGTTGTTTTCAATCCGGGCGACCACCGGTGGGTTAGCCAGGCGCAATTGTGCGGCCAACACATCAACCGAGGCAAGGGATATAGCCAGAGCTTTGGTTGGGAGTATCTGGCCGGGCAAGCTACCACCTCCCACTGTGGAGGCACTATCGACCACCGACATAGGCAAGTTGGACAAGTGCGGCACATTGCACAACGCTCTACGCCACTGGTGGGCGCGACGGGCCAGACTGCGGTTATCGGCGGCAATCATACGCCAGACGGGTATTTCGCTGGTGGCTTTATTTTCCAGATAAGCCAGCAGGGTTGCTTGTAGGGCTGCCAGGGTAAATTTATCCACCCGTAGCGCACGGATCAGGGGATGTTTTTTCAGCTTCTCAATCAAGGCGCGCTTACCCAAAATCAAGCCAGCCTGGGGCCCCCCCAAGAGTTTATCACCGCTGGCAGTGACGAGGTCAACCCCGGCGGCTAAACTCTCCTGAATGGTCGGCTCGTGGGCCAGACCAAACGGGGTCGTATCCAGCAATGTCCCGGACCCAAGATCTTCCATGAGGGGAAGCTGGTAACGCCGGGCCAATTCGGCTAAGTCGGCCAGGGTAGGTTGGGCCGTGAAGCCGGTAATCTGGTAGTTGCTGTGGTGAACGCTCAACAGGAGTCCGGTGCGACCCGGTTCAATAGCTCGCTCATAATCATGAATGTAGGTACGGTTGGTTGTGCCAACCTCAACCAAGTTGGCGCCCGATTGGGCCATAATATCGGGAATACGGAATCCTCCGCCGATTTCAACTAACTGGCCGCGGCTAATGATTACATCAGATCCTTTGGCTAGCGCCGTCAAAACCAGAATAACTGCCCCGGCATTGTTGTTGACCACGACCGCGGCTTCGGCGCCGGTCAACTGGCAGAGCAGATCGGCAGCATGAACGTATCGAGAGCCACGCTCGCCTTGTTCTAAGTTATACTCCAGGTTGGAATAGGCCGAGGCGGCTTGAAGCAGCGCTTGTTGGGCGCGCCTGCTCAATAACGCCCGCCCCAGGTTGGTATGGATAATAACTCCGGTCGCGTTGATAACCGGCTGCAAAGAGGGTCGAGTTTGGACCTCCAGGCGGGCAATAGCCGCTTGAGTGAGTGCCCCAACTGAAGCCGCTGGCGAGCCAGCCAAAATTCGCTGGCGAGCCAGCATCAGTTCCGCTCGGATGGCCTCGACAACCAAGTCGTGGCCGTAAATTTTAGTTAGCGCGGCCAATTGGTCATTCAGAAGCAATTTGTCCACACTGGGGAGTTGGCGCAGTTGGGTCTGCATAGCCTATCCTCGCGTTATAAAAAAAGTTTCAATCAAAATAAATACACCGGCCAACACAGCGACGATAGTCCAATTTAGCGCTCTGATCAGTTGCAGATAGGCCAGCAAGATACCAAAAAAACCCACCCAGGCGCCCTGACGGAGTAAGCGAGTTTTATCCCGTTCCAACCAGCCAGGTCTGGCAAAGCGATGGTTAAAGAAAACGGTGATGGGCACAGTTGCCGCGCCCAAGCCCAAGAACAAGAATGTAAAAAACAGGAGTTGAGGTTGGGCAAAAACTGTGTCGGGATTGGGCCACAGGTGATTGACGATATAATACAACGCCGAAAAACTGATCACGGCTACCAGGGTTGAGATCAAAGTCCACCATCTTGGGCGCATGGGTTCCTGGAACTTTATAGAAGGTTGGGATTTGGGGGTATTATACCTCAATTGATTATAAACGTCATCTAACTATTCAAGAAGTTATTCCCAACGTTATTATGATAGTTAATATTATAATTAGTTGTATATAGTAGAGCGTGTGAATATGTGGACAAACTTGGCCGGCCCCCAAACTTCCCCTATATTTAGGGATAGGGCCAGTAACGTGACGGGTATTTTGTGGTGAGGTGAATAAAGGGGGTGTGTATAATTCTGAGTATAAAATTGAGAACTTGAGAATAGGTAAATCTGATAAAATTTGTCAAATAAGGTCGATGCTATATTTTGCGTTTGGCGAGATAGTAGCAACTATATCTTGTGTTCCTGGTTCATAAGCTAAAAAGTGATTTTATATAAAAAGCTTAAAGTTATCCCCAAGTAAGGCCACTTATCCACAGTTATTTAAGGGTTATCCACATAAAATAAGCGTAAAGGCAAATTTCTGTTTTCAAGCAGAGAAATATCGACCAGGGTTTTATCTTGATTTGAACTGGGGAGTTACTTTCTTGCGTGGTCATTTGTTTCTAAATACGTCCTGCGGCGTAACTTTTGACTCTACTTTCTTAGGCGTCCCTTTGTGAAAAGCTTTACAACAATTAGGTTATTTATACTAGGGAATCCCAAGTTATCCCCAATTCACCCCTACTTATCCACAGTTATTCGCTAGGTTATCCACAATTTAGAGAAATGTGGGACAAAAAATGAAAAGAGCAACTGCCACGCGATCAGTTGCTCTTTTCAGAGGAGAATGAAGAGTAAGGAATAGCTCTAGAATCTAGAGGATTTTTTCTGATAAATTATTTCTCTAATAGAAAGCATTTCGCGCCGGAGCCGGTCATTTTGTTCGATCTGCGAGGCAATTTTTTCCCAACCATACATGACGGTGGTATGGTCCCGTCCCCCCAGAGATTCACCGATTTGGGGGAGTGAAGCCCCAGTCTCCTCGCGGGCCAGATACATAGCCATCTGCCGGGCTGCGGCCACTTCTTTGCTGCGGCCCCGCTCAATAAGTATCTCTTCATCAATGCGATAGAAATCGGCGACTGCGGAGATGACTTCCTCTACAGTGAGTTCCGCCTGCCGGGAAACAATATTTTGCAAGGCGGCTGTGGCCAGTTCGATGGTAATAGGTTGGCGAACCATATTGCCGTGAGCAACCACTTTGTTTAATGCCCCTTCGAGTTCACGGATATTGTTTTGAGCGCGCCGAGCAATGAACTCCATCACGTCATCAGGAACAGAGATACTGAGGGATTCGGCTTTGAAACGGAGAATGGCGATACGGGTTTCCAAGTCGGGCGGCTGGATGTCGGCCAGCAAACCCCACTCAAAGCGGGAACGCAACCGATCTTCCAGAGTGGTGATAGCCTTGGGCGGCCGGTCGCTGGAAAGGACAATTTGACCGCCGGAAGAGTGGAGCGCATTAAACGTATGGAAAAACTCTTCCTGAGTGCTTTCCTTCCCGGCAATAAACTGAATATCATCGATTAATAGGAAGTCGGTGTTGCGATATTTTTCACGGAATACATCTGTTGATTGAGTACGAATCGCATTGATTAAGTCGTTGGTAAAGGTTTCAGAAGTGGTATAAATGACTTTCATAGCCTGTTCCAGGGCATAGTGAGCAATGGCCTGGAGCAGGTGGGTTTTGCCCAAGCCCACCCCGCCATACAGAAAGAGGGGGTTATAGGCATCGGCGGGCCGTTCGGCAACGGCTAGAGAAGCAGCATGGGCTAGCCGGTTTGAAGCGCCTACGATGAAATGTTCGAAGGTGTATTTGTAGTTTAACATGATCCGGTCCCCATTCCCTCGCTGTTGTCCATTGCCATTACGACCATTTTTGGCCGCGTACCCATTAGTGGGCGAAGGTAGACCTTGCAATAAGAGGGAGGGAGGGGAGTCTGTCGCTTCGTTAATGAGGTGGCCAACTGTAAATTGAACGTCAACGGTGCGCCCCAAAACATGCATAGCAGTTCGATTGATGGCTGTGGATAGCCGATTTTCCAGCCAATCTTTAGCATAGGCGCTGCCGGTTCCAACAATTAAGTGATGGTCATCCTGTGACACAAGATGGGTATCTTTGATCCAGGTGTCAAAGGTCGCCTTTGGCATTTGTAAGCGGAGTTGATCAAGGATGGTTTGCCAAGTTCGGTCTGCATCCATAAAACTCTTCTCCCAAAGAGATGTAAGCTGTAAAACAAATATTTAAATTCATGCGGAGCTACTTTAGCGAGCTTCAAATGATTTAGAGAAAAAAAATTCCTACGCAAAATTCGGCCTTTGCGCTAAAGTACAAACTCAACATTGAGAAAAAGTTACAACTAAGTCAGAAAGGATACTTTTGAGTTTAGACTGTATGGAGACTTCTTTAAATGGAAACCCTGGCAAAACCAAAAAATAAATTGCAAGTGGATTTGCAATTTATCCACCCTTCCCTTTAGTGGCACTCCTTAAAAGAGAGGGGGGTTATGAATTTACAGCCCGTTACGTTGGAACAAATCTTTTAGGGGACTGCTTCACCCTCCACTACAGTTGGATGCATTTTACCAAACCTATAATAGCCTTGCAATACGCTTACCTTAAAAAAGAAATTTTCTAACACTTTTTTAAGAAAAGTTATGGTGAGTCAAAATGAATCTGTGGATAAAGTGTTGATAAGGAGAGGAGAAGCTGCGCACAACTTGGGGAATAAGGTGGGATAACTTAAAAGCGAAGAAAGATTCCTGTCACCACTCATCATCTTGAAAAGGGGGCTAGCAACGGGATTCTGTCTAAAATTGACAAAGCTTACTGAGATTGTATAATTGTTCACAATCTTAACAAGTTTCTTCAATAAAGAGGTAATATATTGTGTCTGAGCGAATAACAGGAACGGTGAAGTGGTTCGATGCGTCGAAAGGGTACGGATATATCGAGGCCGGACTTGACCAAGAGGTTTTTGTCCATTACCAATCGATTATGGACAACAGGCTCAAGAATCTACTGGTCGGCGATCGGGTTGAATTTTCAATCAATCGTAAGCCGCGTGGACCAGTTGCTCTGGAAGTCACTCGCGTCTAACTATTGTCATCAAAATTTTTATACTCATCTCCCCCCTGTAACCCCGGCCTGGCCGGGGTTATTTTTTAACGGGAGATATGCATCGGCATAATGACGTGAGTAAACTTATCGTCGCCGATAGGGCGAATTACTCCAGGGCTGGCTGCAGCCGTTGTCTCCAGGGCGACTTGAGGGCTGTCAATAATCGAGAGTACATCAATCAGGTATTTAGCATTAAAGGCGATCTCCATTGAGTTGCCCTCAATGGAAGCATCAACATCGGCCACGTTGTCGCCCAATTCAGCACTGGTTGCAATGAGAGTTACCCGCCCAGTCATCAACTCATCTCCAGAGGGGGTAATTTCCAATTTGACGATGTTGGCCGAGTCGCGGGCAAAAAGGTGGGAGACACGAGCTGCCTTGAGCAGGCTGTTGGTTTCTAACACTGTCCGCGTGGAATAACTTTTAGGGATGATCTGGTTATAATCAGGAAATTTCCCTTCAATCAACTGGGATACCAGGTCGACATCTTGCATATGGAACAGAATCTGCTTGCGAGCCGGAGTGATGATAACCTCGACAGGTTGTTCTTGATCGCCGGAGACGCGGGCCAGTTCCACCAAGGCGCGCGCTGGAATAATCACCTCGGTCACGTCGCCAAAATTTTGTTTGAGGGTGGTGGCCTTAACGGAGAGGCGAAAACCATCGGCAGCCGCCATGGTCAGGGTATCTTCGTTGAACTGCACCAGCACGCCGGTTAGAATGGGCCGGCTTTCGTCAGTAGCAGCGGCAAAAACCACCTGGTCAATCATGGTCCGCAGTGAGGACGGCTCCAGTTTAATTGCCGGGTCGCCGTTGGTAGCGGTTGGCACAATTGGAAATTCCTGGGCGTCAATACCTTTGATATTCGACTCGAAGCGGGCGCAGCGCAGGTTGAGGGTTTGAGTGCTTTCATCCAGCTTGAGATCGATTCGCTCCGGGGGAAGTGAGTTGACAAATTCTCCCAGCAGGCGGGCCGGAATGGTGATGGCGCCTTCCTCGGTGACTTTGGCTCCCACCCAGCAGTTGATGCCAATTTCCAGGTTAGTCGCCGATAGTTTGAGCTTATCGTTGTCGGTGGCCAGCAAAACATTCGATAGTACCGGCAGGGTACTACGACTGGCGACGGCCCGTCCGACGATACTCAGGCCCTTGGCTAAGTTTTCTTGTAAGCAAGAGACTTGCATAACTGACCTCCCCTGGTCGGCCCCTATTCTTTTCTAAGCAAAGCTCAGGATAATATTTTGAAAGAATCTCGGGGCAAAGAATGCCGTAATTAGTGGTATCTTGTAGCAAAGTATACTACATTTTGTACCAGAGGACAAGGAAGCAATGCCAAGAATCAAAAAGAGACAGCATCTTAAGATGGATGCTGCCTCTACTTGCTCAAGAAGATGCCCTTACGGGAGCTAATTTTTGCGGTTCATCACCCCATAGGCCGCGCTGAGGCCCAGCGCAATCAGCACCAATCCACCGGTGATTAGCACGCCTCCCGAAATGTTCCTGGGCAGGATGACCCCGGAAGTTGGGAGATTACTACTTGTCTGGTCGGTAGATACAGCCGGGTTGCTGACTTGCCCAGTTGTGGGTACCAATGGTTGTGTCGGCGCTCCTGTTGTCGATCCAACCAGCGAAACATCATCCACGTCAAAGTTGACCTCGCTGCCGGTTGGGAATTTCTTCAGCCCACGAATGAAAAGGGTGATACGGTTAGCGTTGCCCGTTTGGATGGTGCCGGTGATGGTTTGGTAGAACAGGGGCACATCTTCGGGATATGTGCCGGTTGAACCGAGGCGAAACTGCTCGGTCAGGGGCATAAGATTCCAGGTTTCTACGTTGTCGTAGTTCCCTTCACCGGTAAAGTCAACCCCCCAGTGCATTTCAACCTCATGTTTGTTTCTGTCGTTGATTTGGGTTTGGGAGCGTAAAATGGCGTTGATGGTCAGAGCGTAGTTGGAATTGGGAGCGACATTAACCGTTTGATAAATGGCGATGACTCGATCCAATATATTAGGTTCAACCTGGTAGATTTCCATCAATTGAGCATGCTCACCCGTGCGTACAGCTTCCCGCCAGGTTTCGTCATACCACGCAGCCCAAGCTTGACCATTGCTGTAGCGTTTCCAATAGCGAGCAATGGCCGCATCTGAGGGGTCTCGTTCTTCAAAACTCCCATTGACAATAGTTCCCCCCGCCTGGTTGGGTGGGAGGGACTGGTCGATTCTTTGATCAAAAGTGGCGACAGTAAAACCGGAAATAACAAATGCTGACAAAACAAAAAAGGCCACAAGCAAAGTAACAAATAATCTTTGCCGTTGGGGTGACAGTCTCATGGTCGGAAGACCTCCCTTCTCGTGTTTACTTAATAACTGGACATAATAACCGGCGGAACCCGAACATGTCTTATCATAACATAACTAAAGGGATTTTTCAATACGTGTAGCAACATTATGGTAAATTGTTTAGTTCAGAGGGGTCTTGAAATCATAAATACCTTCGTTAAAAGACCACTGACGTTGGCAGTCGTCACAGATGAGTGTTTCTCCGGCAGGGGGGTTGCGAAGAGGCGGGGAGGGGATAAGTTTGGCGGAGCCACAAGTGGGGCAGCGGAAAAAGTTTATGGAGGGAGGGGCGGGAGTTTTTTGCGCTTCAGCTTGCACAAAAAGACTGGGGGTTAATTGCCACCAGTTGCCGGTAGGTTGCGCCCAGCTATCCAGGGTGACTAACAAGGGGGTAGGCAGAAGACGCTTTAGCAAATCGATGCGATAGTGAGAGACAGAGCGAATGTTTTTGATCTGAAAGCCGGTCGTCTCAAACTGCCGGCGCATCCAGGCAGGGTGGAAGTTGAAATTTAATTCGACAAACTCGTGGGGAATTTGGCTGAATGGACTCCATTGTTGCCGGCGGAACAGCCAGCGAGCCAGGGCTTTCAGATGAAATTTGCTGGCATATTCGATTACAGCTATCCCCTGGGGAAGGAGAACACGCTGGATCTCGGCGAGCGCTGTCGGAACATCCGCCAGGTGATGCATGACTCGCACCATAGTGAGCGTATCGAATAGGTTATCTACAAAAGGCAGGTTGTAAACGTCAGCTACAACATAGACGAAACGATCACTGTGGCCCAGGTATCTGCGGGCCTCTTCGAGTTGGGTTCGGGCGTAATCCGTCAGAATAACTTGCCGGTAACCCTGATACAGATCGGCCAGGCGACCAAAACCGGCCCCAATTTCGATGAGACGCTCACCTCGAGGTGGCAGGAGTTTTTGCATGGCCACGCGCTCAACTTGGTCTTCGTATTTTCGGTTTTGGTTTTCCCAGAATTCGGTGCGGTAGCGGCTACCTTCGTAATCACAGATGCGGGGCAAGAGCAACTCCCTCAAAAAATAGAAACAAGAAATTAGAATTGAGAAAAATTTGTTTCACGTGAAACAATAAAACGAGAAGGCGACAAGGTGGCTTTGTTCGTGTCAATGCTTCATCGTGTCTTCACCCTTAATAAGCGTTGCGGTCGGTAAAAAGATTCATGGCTGTGCGAATCAAAATCCGCAAATCAAGGGCAACCGACCAGTTTTCGATGTACCACAGGTCATATTTGGTTCGCTCGATGATGGAGGTATCGCCTCTCAATCCGTTGACCTGAGCCCAGCCGGTGATGCCCGCTTTCTCACGGTGGCGATCCATATAACGCGGAATGCTTTGTTTGAACTGTTCCACAAAGACAGGGCGTTCTGGGCGTGGACCAACCAGGCTCATGTCGCCAAGCAGAACATTGATAAATTGGGGCAGTTCGTCAATGGAGAAACGGCGAATAGTTGTGCCCAGCCGGGTCCGTCGTGAATCATTAGCGGTAGCCCAAACCGGTCCGGTCTCCTCTTCGGCATTAGCTCGCATAGAACGAAACTTGAGCATCAGAAAGCGTTTTCCGTCCAGTCCCATCCGTTCTTGAGTAAAAAAAATCGGCCCTTCCGAGTCAAGTTTAATTAAAATGCCCAGGAGCATCATCAGAGGCGATAATATCACCAGCGTCATAGCGCTACCAACCACATCAATCACCCGCTTTACCGTTAATCGCCAGCCCCGTAGGGCCACATCACGCATAGTTAGCAGGGGCAAGCCTCCCAGATCGCCAATAGAAACTTCGGTCGCCATAATTTGAAACACATCCGGAAAAACTTTGACACTCACCCGGCCCCGGTCGCATTTGCTGGCGACTTTAAGAATCTCCTGATGCGGTGCTTCCGGTATAGCGATAATCACTTCATTGATTCTTTGAGACTCAATCAGGGCCGGTATCTCATCGGTCGCACCCAAAACCGGGCAATCCTGAATCGCCTTAACTTTGGCCTCGTCATCGACAAAACCAACTACCCGGTAGCCCAAACCCGGAGTTCGCTTGATCTTCTGCATCACCATGCGGCCCACTTCGCCCGTGCCGACAATCAAGACCCGCTCTTCACCCCAATTGCGAGCTTGCAAGCTCAGTTGAATTCGTGATTGAAGGGCGCGTCCCAATGAAGTGAAGAGAATGGTTAGCATCCAAACGTAGACCATCATCAAGCGGGGATAATCGAGTTGGTTTTTGAAGAAAAAAGAGATAAAGGCAATTGAAATAATCATCCCTACTGAAGCAGCGCCGAAGATGGCGTAAAATTGATCAACGTAAGAGAGGGAACGGGGGCGATGATAGAGACGATAGAAAAAAAGAACGATCAGAATAGCAATTATGTGGGTCAGCATCATGCCCCAATAGGCGGAGAAAGGTTGGATATTTTCATATTCAGAGCGCAAACGAAGTTGGTAGCCCACAAAAAAGGCCAATCCGGCCATTAAGGCGTCGATGATAACCAGTGAGATGGTAAACCACAAACGGGCGCGTTGTTTCAACATAATTACATCTCCGCAGTTTGGTTGTTACTAAGAGTCTTGGCCTGGGATAAATTTGATAGATGATATTTCAATTGCGACAGCCGCCAGGGGAAATTGATCCCGGCCACGACCAGCACATGCAACCAGAAAGGGGTGCTATCGGCATAGAATTTACGGTAGAAGATATTCATGGCTCGGTAAAATTCCATTTGGGCTTTAGGGCTGTGGCGACTGGCCGCCCGCTTAACATGGGTAACGGTCACGGCAGGGTTGTAATAGATTTTCCAACCGTTAGCCTTAATCTGATAGGCCCAATCCAAATCCTCACCGTACATAAAATAATTTTCATCCAAAAGCCCGGCCAGAGCAATGGCTTCTTGGCGAACCAACATAAATGCGCCTACCACCGAGTCCACTTCAAGTAATTCGTTAGGATCGGCAAAGGTCATATTGTAGCGGCCAAACAGGCGGCTATGCGGAAACAATTTGGATAGCCCCACCA
The DNA here is from genome assembly GCA_964622215.1 of uncultured Caldilineaceae bacterium. Classification (GTDB taxonomy): domain Bacteria; phylum Chloroflexota; class Anaerolineae; order 4572-78; family J111; genus DSQQ01. The sequence goes on along the minus strand of CAZUNT010000134.1, from coordinate 2,542 downwards.
TCCGGTAGGCGCTGACTTCGGGCGTGGGGAAGGCGCGGCGACAGGCCAAATCGAGGCTGCCATCGGGCCTGACTAACTTTGGCCCGGCCGCCCCAATTTCAGGGTGAGTATCCATAAAAGCAATCATGTCGGCCAGGGCGGTTGGGGGTAAAACGGTATCCGGGTTGAGCAACAAAGCATAACGAGGCGCATCAGGCTGGGGAGAGCCATCATCGTTAAAGCCGACCTGTCGTAAGCCCTGGTTGTTGGCAGCCGCGAAGCCGCTGTTCGTCGGGTTGATAATTAGAATAACTTGAGGAAACTCCCTGGCAACCATTTGGGCGCTGTCGTCGGGAGAGGCATTATCGACCACAACGGTACGAAAAGTGAAATTACCTTGACTCCGGTAAAGCGAGGTTAGACAGTCACGCAGTAAGTTACAGGTGTTGTAATTTACAATAACAATAGCCAGGTCTGTCATATCTTGACATAAAAATGAGTGAGTTTAACTCACTCGATCATTCAATCTCAGGGGAGTTCTAAAAAATCAATGAATTTTACTTACAACTCTTGTTTCATCCAGAGCAAAGTTTGCTCTTCTTCAAAACCAAAAGATTTGTAGGCCGAAATCGCCTCTTGATGATCGGTGGAATGTTTGATTGCCACACCGACGTTACGCCACTGACCCAGATAATTGAGCGCCCGGCCAATTAATGGCTTTTCCAGATAGCCACGCCAATCTGGATGTACAATAAGTTCAATATTATGGGGTCTGCCAAAAACGCCGGGGTAGATGCTGGTGGTAGCTACAAAACTCTGACCATTCTCTACGACCCAATGCACCGGGGAACCACTTCCGATGAGTTTATGCAAAAAACTGCTAAAGAACTGTTCTTGACCGTCTAGACGAAAACGACTTTGGCGGAGCGGCCACTCCCTTTGTACTTCGGGTGGCACAGTGGCGCTGGCTAACTGATAAGCCTGGCGGGTATCAGCCGAGTCAAAATGGCGTGAACGCGGCATCGTTTCTCTGGGAAATGGGGGAAGTTGTTGCAACTCTACTTTGGGGATATGCTTGAGCCGCAGGTAAGTGGTGCCCGAAATTTCCTTGAAATCGAGTGACTCATAAAGGTGCCTGGCCGGGGCATTATCAGCCCGAACTTGCAAGGAAACCGAAGCGCCGCGGTACTCTTTGACCAGTTCTAACCCGGCGTACATTAATCCCCTGGCAATCCCTCGGCCCCGATAATTTTTAGCTACGGCTACATTACTGATAAGCCAGCGCCGGGAGCCGGGAACAACCCGATTGACGGTGATGTTGCCCACAATTTTGCCGTTTTCTTCCCAAACAAAACCCGACAGAAAATCGTCATGATCAGAGCTGAAGACAACCATCCACCATAAAATTGGCTTAAGGAAGCTCAACCAGCGCAATTCACGCAAGGCGCTCTGACCAGAGCGGTCCAGGTCCTGGGCAAAGGCTTCTTCGATGAGGTCGGCCACTCCTCGCAGGTCTTTTAGAGGCTCCATTGGCCGCAACCCTACCGCCGATTTAGTTCTGGAACGGGCTAATACCGCCATAATTCAATTATAACATTTTCTCTGGACTCTGTCATATTGATGCCAGCAGGTAGATTGCATTGTAGGGTCACTTTTGGTAGACTACATTTTCAATGACCGCCGACCAATGACCGCCGACCGCCGAGAATGAAACTAGCAGATCTGCTCAAAATACAATGGTTTCTGGCCATTGTCATTAGCCTGCTTCTAACCGCTTGCCAAGAACAGCCGGCATCCAAGGTAGATATGGCCGAGTCTCATTACTTTGTAGAAACCGATCACACGGTCCGGGGGGATTTCTGGCGTTTTTTTAACCGGTATGGCGGGGTGGAGAGCCTGGGATATCCGCTGACGGAGGAGATGGAGGATGACGGCTGGACCGTACAATATTTTGAGAAAGGCCGCATGGAACGCCACCCGGAAAATGAAGCGGCTTACCGCATCACAGTTGGCTGGTTAGGCGATTTATTACACCGCCGCCGCCCTCCTATCCCTACGGAGATGATCCCCCGCGCTGGCGATTCCAATCGCCGCTACTATCCCGAAACCGGGCATACCCTCAGCGGCGATTTTTTGCGCTATTTTGAGGCCCATGGTGGTACGGTGCGTTTCGGCCTGCCCATCAGCGAGCCGTTTTTGGAGGAAGGGCACTTAACCCAGGATTTTCAAAGCGCCCGTTTCTTCTGGACGCCGGAGGTCGAACCGCCGGTGACTTTGGAGGAGATTGGCCGGGTTTACCTGGCAATGTTCTGACCCTACCGGTTCAGGCAGACTGGCCCACCAGATTTCGCCACGCTGCATTACCAATTATCTCCGCCAATTGAAGCAAGTTGCAGAGTAACTAAATCTGACTCCAGGCTGGACCGCTCCGTTTCATAAACCTCATTAAGTTTTTCGGTAATATCTTTATTCTAGTATTCGGCTACATAAGCCATCACGGCAGCGGTATATATAGACTTTCAGAAAAAGATTTAGGATCTGGATAAGCCAGAGTAAAATTTGG
>CAZUNT010000133.1:0-20260 GCA_964622215.1 uncultured Caldilineaceae bacterium | reverse complement strand
CGGCGAGTGGTGACATTCTTCACCGAGGCGTTTTTAGCAGGGAGTAAGGAGTAGGCAGTAGGCAGTAAGTAGCAGGTAGCAGGTAGCAAAGTAGCAGAGTAGCAGGTAGCAGAGTAGCAGTATTTACGACGCAAGACGCAAGATGCAACACGTTTCACGCTTCACGTCACTTCAACCATGTTGGGTAATGCTCGTCGGCGGCGGTGAGGGCGACCTGAGTCCAGGCGCTGCGCGGTAGTTCGGAGATAGAGGCAGTAGGGGCAGGCAGGGTGTAAATATCCCAGTTGTCACTGCTGCGGTAAGCAAAGGCAATGGCCCGCCCATCCGGCGACCAGGCTGGCTCGCGCTCGTCGCCGGGGTCGTTGGTCAGGCGGGTTGGCTCGCCGCCGCCGGCCCCCATCACGTATAGATTCCACTGTCCATCACGGTTGGAGGCAAAGACCAGGCGGCGGCCATCCGGCGACCAGGCGGCGGGCCAATCGTCGGCCGGATGATTGGTCAGGCGCTGCTGCTGGCTGCCATCGGAATTCATTACATAAACCTCGACGTTACCATCCCGGTCGGATACAAAAGCAAGACGGCGGCCATCCGGCGACCAGGCCGGCCACTCGTCGAAGCCCCGGCTGGTGGTGAGTTGGACCGGTCCAGCCGCACACCCACCCGGCTGTAAAACACAATCACTGTTCACAACATAGATATCCAGATTGCCGTTTCGCCCCGAACTAAAAGCGATTTTTCGGCCATCCGGCGACCAAGCCGGTTGGAGGTCATCGCCCGGAGCCGGAGCGATGTCGACGGGAGAGCTTTTCCCTGGCTGAACCAGGTAAATATCATAGGCGCCGTTGACCTCACCGCTAAAAAGAGCCTGCCCCTGGCGCCAACTTAAACCACTATGAGCGGTCTCCTCGGTGATGGCAGCCAATCCAACCCCCGACCCGGGTTCAAAATTCAAGAGAGTTATGGCCGGGGCAATTTCCGATTTAGTTATAACGGACAGGTCAGGCGGGCTAAACTTTACCACCGGCGATACTACGGGCGGCGGCGTGACCACCACAGGGGTGGGTTCAGGCGTGCTCGTCGGCGGTGGGGTTGGGGTGGAAGTAACGGTGGGTGTTGGCGTCTGGACCTCGTCCTGAGGCTCAGACCGAGGCGTGGCTAATGTAGTAGCCGTCGCTCTAACGGGTTGGTCGGTCAATGGCGTCGGTGGAACAGGGGTGATCTGTTCCGGGAGTGGTTTTGCTCCTATCGGCGTGAGGGTGGCGCTAAGCTCTGGGGGGGATGTAGGCGATACGGTCGGGGTTGGGCGGGGCGTTTGGGTTGGCGACAAAATCGCAGCCGGGGCGCCGGTAGGCTCAGGTTTAATCTTCTCTTTCAAAGGGGGCGTGTTTGTCGCCGCCGGGCTGCCAATCACCTGGGCTAATCGTGTTGGCGTCGCTTTTCGCTGGATTGGCCCATTCATCCAGGCCAGTGCCGCCACAATTGCGATGATGGCCAGGAGCATTCCTAATAAAGTCAAACCAAAGCGGTTAATATAGGTTGGGCTAAAACGCGCCACCGGCGGCAGCGTGGTTTGATAAGCAGGTGTTTGTGTGGTCAAGCGTGGCGCCGGCGGGGGGAACGAACCCCCGTTCTGTTGGCCTCTCCGGCCTGAATCCGGAGACGAAGCCTGGGCATCGCCAGAGGAGGTCGGGAGAATTGTTCTCACCGGAGTTGCGCTTAACCTTGTTTCTTCAACCGCAGGCTTAGGTGGTTCCGAGGTAAGCTTCGACGTCGCCACCAGCGTGGGGGTAGAATTCTGAGCCGCCACAGTCGTGGGGAGAGGCTTGGCTGAAAGTATGGTGGCGATCAAATCAATTCGTGTCGATGGGAGGGGGAGGGCAATAGAAAAGGTTGAGCCGACTCCCGGCACACTGGTGGCCTCGATGCGGCCCCCGTGTAATTCAATGAGGCGCTTCGTTATAGTCAAGCCCAGGCCAGGGCCGCGCCTGGTATGATCAGGCCGGCCATTTTTTCCACCAGAGTCCTGGAACAGCGTCTTTACTGTTTCAGCCGGCATACCAACCCCGGTATCGGAGACAAAAATGAGCAGTTCGTGCTCGGTCAGCTCGGTTTGAACCTCAATCACCCCCTGGTTGGTATATTTAACGGCATTTCCCAAAACGTGCAGCAGCGCCTGTCGTAGTCGGATCGGATCAACCTCTAGCGGGGGAAGATCCGGGGAAATAGAAGAACGTAGTTCTAGATTCTTTTCCCGTGCCAGCCCGCGCATCACCTCAACCAACTCTCGCAAGAGTTGAGCCACGTCGACGGTTTGGACCTCTAATTGAAGTTCATCATTCTCAAGTTGGATCAGGTCGGCTATGCTGATGACCAGGCGGGTCAGGTGATCGAGCTTTTGCCAGGCCTCATTCAGCAGGTTGGGTTGCGTCTCAAGTTGGGGTATTTCGGCAATGGTTTCAACCACTTGCTCTAACTTACCCACCGAACTTTTTAATTCCTGAAGCATGTCCTGGATTAAACCACACAATCGCTGATCTTTTTGGGCCGCTGTCCGGCGGACTTGGCCCATCTCGGTTTGAGTCTGGGCCACTTGCTGCTCAAGTTTGGCAATATTGCCCTGAAGTTCTTTGACTTTCTCCATAAATTTCAATAACTCCAGGGTGCGCTCGCGTAACAGCTTGGAACTTTCGGCCAGACGCCTGTCCAACTTGAGCAGATAACTCCCGCCCAGAGTTGTCAGGAAGGTTGTCAACACCAACAAGCCAAAGGGGGGCAACAGCGCCAGAAGATTGGCCAGGGTAAACTGCCCGATCACGAGAAAGATGATCAGGGTCAGGACGATAGCAAAAATAGTGATGGTTATAACGACATTGGGCGTTAAGATGAGGCTGGCAATGATAATGATGGGAATGAATAGATAAGGCGCAAAACCGGTGAGGGGATCGACTTCAAAGAACATCCCGGCCACAAGGCCGAGCAGTTCCAGCACCAAAACATAAGCGGCAATCACAAATTGCCCTACCCGGCGCAAGATGAAAGCGACCAGGACAATGATGCCCAAAGTAATTAAGCGCAAAAACCAGGGTGAAGCAAAGCCAGCTACAGCCCAAGCTATGATCGCCCCAGCCAAGCCGATGCCGGCCAGTCCTAAAATAATATGATCAAATATCTCTTGGGAGGTTTGTTGTACTTCGTCATCCATGGGGACTCTTCTCTAATCGCTGCGCTCGATGCCGGTGTTTTGGCCGCGGGCCGTGTTGAAGTGGTTATTAAAGGACATCATGATCCTACCTTGAGCGTACCACAACTGTAGCCTTAAAATCAATAGTCAAATGGTGGGGGCAGAGAGGAGTAATCAGTAATCAGTAGTCAGAAAATACATTAGGGAAATCGCCATCTTCCTCTAAAATTTGTCGTAGACCCAGATATAGGGATAATACTGCTTGAAGTGACGAGATCGATGGTTAACCCTCGATCAAGAAAGCAATAATCAGTAGACCAATGTCATTAAGATAAGCTGGAGTGCAGAATTTATTCTGCCTGCCAGACTGAAGTCTGGACTCCTTAACTTAATGACATTGATCAGTAGACAGTTATCAGTAATTAGTTTGGTTGTTCATACTGACTACTGACTACTGACTACTGACTACTGATGACTGACTACTACTTTTGGAGGAGTGACGATGATGCAAGAAGGTTTTCAACTCGATCTGAGCGAAAAAGGCAAAGACAAAGACGGCCAGCCTATTTCGCTAAACCGGCGGCTGTTTATGCAGTTATTAACTTTTGGGGCTTGCCGCAACCCCGGCCCCCTGGCCGAAGCCCTGGAGCAGGCCCATGTCGACGGCGTGCTCTACCTGGACCTGAACGATCCACAGGGGGTGGCTTTGTTGGTCATGCACGAGGAGCCTGATTATTTTGTAACCGGGCTGCGCCAGGTGCTCAATCAGCCGCCCTTTACCGGCCTGACCCCCAAGCCCGAATACACCATGCTTGGCCGCACCTACTCGGTCGGCTATGAGCAAGACCTGGAAGCGACGCTGTTGACCCGACCCCGCCGCCGCGTGCTCGACCCGGAGTGGCCCTGGGCAGTCTGGTACCCGCTGCGGCGAGTCAAAAGCTTTGAGACCCTGCCGGAGCAAGAGCAAAAGCTGGTATTGATGGAGCACGGCGGCATCGGTATGACCTTTGGTAAAGCCAACCTGGCCCACGACATCCGCCTGTCCTGCCACGGCCTGGACAAGAATGACAATGATTTCGTCGTCGCCGTGTTGGGCCGGGAATTATACCCCTGCTCCGCCGTCGTCCAGGCCATGCGCAAAACCAAACAAACCTCGCACTATCTGGAGAACTTGGGGCCGTTCTTCGTCGGCAAGGTGGCTTGGCAGGCGAAATTGTAGTAACCTGATAATCATGCGCCTATTGCCTTATTTATGGTTGGCCTGGCGAAATTCGCGCATGGCCTCGCGCAAATCTTTCATGGCCTGTCTCATTGTTTAGCTCGTTTCGTCAGTGTATTGCAGTGACACGGCCGGGTTAGGAATTTGCACCTCTCTAATCAACCGTAGCAAGTTGCGGCCAAGCACCAAGGCTTCGTCTTCAGGGGGCAGCTTGAGCAGGCGAATCTTCTGCAACTCTAAGGCCGGGTGCAGCCACGGCCCATCCGAGCCGAACAACAGCTTATGCGCTCCACCTCGTTCGATGGCCTGGATGAGGTAGTCAAACCGCCTGACGCCCGAAGTGTCGGCATAGACATTGGGCAAGCGCGCGAGCTGATCAATCACCTGGACGTATGCCCGCCAATCGTCGCCGAAACTGCCCAGGTGCGGAATGATGAAGTTTACGTCGGGGTATTGTGAGGCGATCATCTCGACCAGATAAGCCCGTCCAACCACATCATAGAGAACGGGCAGGCCAAAAGCCTGGGCCGCCTCGGCCACTTCGCGAGTGGCTACCGCTTCGTGCCCATGCACTTTGAGGCCACGAAAACCCCAGCGGCGCACCGCCTGTCCCACCATCTCTCGAATTCGACCCGCATCCCTTTTGGCGTGGACACAGGCAAAGCCGATAAAGCGGCCGGGGTAACGGGCGGCGATGCGAGCCACATTTGCATTCCCAATCTCGTAATCGGTGTGCTGCGCCGAAAAAATAACGGTTCGATCGATACCTGCTGCCCGCGCCCGCCGCAGGTATGGCTCAAGCGGGGCGTCAGTGTTCCAATGGTAGGTTAGCCCCTCGCCTTTGCCGGCATGGCAGTGGCAGTCAATGATCATGGGCGCTGCCTCTCTTGACCACTGATCGCTGTCATAGCATTAGCTGTCGGCTGTCGGTGGTCGCCGGTCGGCGGTCGTTCACCCATCTCGGCCAAAAAGTGAATACACGTGGTAATGCCTCGATAAAATTGGCCCAGGTTGAACTTCTCGTTCGGCGCGTGGATGCGGTCATCGGGCAGCCCAAAACCCATCAAAACAACCGGGATATTAAGCGCCTCTTGGAACAGTGTGACCACCGGGATTGTCCCGCCTGAACGCAAGAACACCGGGGTCGCGCCGAAGCCGTGGCGGTAGGCTGCTGCGGCGGCGTGGACGGCGGGGTGATTGCGGCTGAGCAGGGCCGGGCGAGCGGCGCTGGCCGGCCGGACCTCCGTCTGGACCGATGGCGGGGTGAGGCGGGCGATATGATCCCGGAACAACTTTTCGATCTCGGCCGGGTTTTGATTGGGTACCAGCCGGAAGCTGATCTTGGCCGCAGCGCAGGCCGGAATGATGCCCTTGCCGCCGGTCCCCTGGTAGCCGCCGCTGATGCCGTTGATCGTCAGCGCGGGGCGGATGGAGATACGCTCGTACAGGCTGTAAGGCCGGCCCTGGCGGTCGGTCTGCTCGCCCCAACCGGCGGCGACGCCGCTCTCGCGAAGGATTTGGGCATTTGAAGGGCCGGCGCGGGCCAGGCGCTCGCGTTCGGACAACTCAACCCGCCGCACCTGATCGTAAAAGCCGGGAATGGCGACGCGGCCATGGGCATCGTGCAGCCCGGCGATAATCTCGCCCAACACCTGAATGGGGTTGTGGATGGCCCCGCCGAACGTGCCCGAGTGCAGGTCGTGACGTGGGCCGCGCACCTCCAATTCCAGGGCCAGCGATCCACGCAGTCCATAGGTAAGCGCCGGCCGGTTGGGGGCCGGGATGCTGGTGTCGGAGATAACGGCGACATCGGCGGCCAGGGCGGCCCGGTGGCGAGCAATGAACGGGACCAGATTGGGGCTGCCGATTTCCTCCTCCCCCTCAAACAGACAAATGACGTTGACCGGCAAGCGGCCCGTGGTCCGCAAGTAAGCCTCCAGCGCCTTAACGTGGCAGAACAATTGCCCTTTGTCGTCAGAGGCGCCCCGGCCGTATAGATTGTTATCCCGCACCACCGGCTCAAACGGCGGGGTGCGCCACTCGGCTAGCGGATCAACCGGCTGTACGTCGTAGTGGCCGTAAATCAGTACGGTTGGGCGGCCGGGCGCGTGTCGCCACTCGGCGGTCACAAGCGGGTGGCGCGGGGTGGGGATAAAGCGGATGCGTTCCGGGCCAATACGTTGTAAGTGGTTTTCCAGCCAAGCCGCGCATTTTTTTACGTCCTCAGCATGCTTGGGCTGCGCGCTGACACTGGGGAAGCGGACGAAGTCGCACAACTCGGTCAAGTAACGTTGGCGATTATCTTGGGCATAAGCAAGCGGGTGGGCAGGAGAGGACATTGTAGAAGATATTTCTCTCATCATTACCGCATCGAAATTCGATTCCCAATGGAGAACCAGCCAGTTCGGCTGTGATCTTAATACCGGACTCCGCCGAAGCAGCTATAGATACTATTGCGATCAAGTTGCCGGTTACGTATCCAATCATTAATTTGTCTCATCCCAGGACTAGCAGCTCCTCCAAACCCTCGCATATGGCGCTCTACTATGGCTCTGCCCCCATTGATATCTCTTTCTAGATTGCCCAAGTGTATTAGAAAATCCCTATCCGATTGCGTCGAAGCGAACTTTTGACTTGTCAAGTCTTTTCTCACCCTCTTAATCAAGGCGTCAAATTGTGAGGATGTAAGTGGTTCATGAATAATTGGACCGTAATCGGGGTGAGGAACGAATGCAAAACCGGGTATATATCTGGTGTCTACTCTTGGGTTATGCAAAAGCAAATTCAAAACACATCGCAGTCGGTTTGTTTGCTCAGTTGTAAGAATATTCCCAATCCGTCGTTGTTCGCCCAACAATCTCAAGGCACGCCGTATGACCTGTTCTAAGGCAGGTCTTTGTTGCACAACAGTCACAACATCCGGCTCCTCGACAACAATTCTTGTCACTGTCGTTGCAGCGGGCCTTCTACGCAGGTCAGGCATCGATGGCACAGGCTCAGCTCTGAACTCTGGCCTGAACTCATTACGTCCAATTTGCGGCCTGTCTGAAAAGCGCACATAAAAGGGTGTCGCAGCGCCACCCGGAGTGAATCCGATAAACTCCCCGGCAGCCAAACAGTCCGGATTGGGACCTCGGCATGGCTGTATATTTAAGATTTCTCTACTAAAGCCAATCGGGAAATATGCCGCGTAAATGGACCTTGGCGGGTCCAGGCGGATACGATGTTCAACGACTACGATGGATTGGCCGGGGATATATTGGGCAATCCGTACTGGGCCGATTGCAGGCACATAAACGAAAGAATCAGGTGGTACTGAGGTTAAAGTCCGGACCGTCACTGTGCCATTGCTTGTGCTGAATGGCTCCCAGTGATTCGAATTATGCCCCTCGATTCTGGGCCGTCGATTCCAAAACTTCTCCGGAATCTCGGCAGGGGCTTCGCGGAGAACTTCAGTTGCTTGCTCCAAAAGCTGCTCCAGTTCTGCCTGGCCATTCATCATCCACCTCCAGAAACAAACCCGGTAAACCCCCGGTCACTCACACCTCAAACTCATACCCCTGCTCCAAGCTAATCCGCCGCAGGTGCTTAGCCAGCCGGTTGGTACAGCGCTTTACCTCCCCGGCTTGCTGTGGCTGGACACTGATGGAAGGGAAGCGGATGAAATCTTGCAGCTCGGTCAGGAAACGGGGCCGCCGAGTTTGGGCGTAGGCGAGCGACTGAGCCAAGGATGCCTAGGGGGCTATTTCTCGCTGATGAAGGCCACCTGCTCAGAGAGTTTTGCTAATATCCACCCCACCCCTTCGCAATCCACTCTTCTGCCTTTCCTCGAAGATCTGGCGGTGCTAATGAGGGGTCCCTGTAGACAGTGGCCCGCCAGAATGCCCAGGCACGCTCTGGTGTCCGGTAAGCGGCTTGAATATAGCGAAAGCCTCCCACAGCCTGCCAATATGGGTCGGTATTCCCGTAAGGTACCTCAGGTAGAAAACGCTTCCAGGTCGATTTCAGAAACTGGAAGAGACCGAATGCACTGCTACTGGGGTTTTTAGCCCCAGGATTCCAACTTGATTCATGCCTGACTAACTGACACAATGACGAGTTACTCGCCCAGGATACAGGCACACCAGCAATCTGCGCCGCTTGCTCAAACGCTGACTGATACGGATTGCAGGTGCTCGTTAGCACGGGTGGATTACCACCACCTAACAAAGCGGCCCAAGTCTTGGGGCCGACAATGCCATCAACTGCCAAACCTCTAGCACTCTGGAAGCTTCGCACTGCTGCGTCAGTTCTGATACCGAAGATGCCATCAGCTTGCAAAGGGAAACCTGTTCGACCAAGCCGCTGCTGCAATTCCACAACTGCTGATCCCCGACTTCCTCGCCGGAGCATTGGTTTATTAAGGAACGGCACCTGGGCCAGCTCTTGCTCCAGCTCCGCGGCTAAATCCGTCATACGCCATTGGTAAAACATCGTAACCTCTCTAAATGTAACCCGCTAAGGCATAACCCGCTCAGTCTCACCTGGGCCTGCGAATGAATGCACAGGCTGATAGCTAAAGCCAACTCTAGCTGACTAAAAATATCGTGTGCCCAAAGATGTTGAACATATCCACTGCCTCATTAAGGGCCGAGGCTCAAGTTGTCGGTTACGTAAGCGAAAGTGGAGTCCTAACAGGCTAGATTCTTAGCTCGCAGAACTTCGCTCTCTCAGCGCGGCGGCTTAAGCGAAGCACCCTGTGGGTCAGTCCCGCGCTTCAGGCCGGTGACAAAATTCACCTTGCTCTCTCTCCACGCTGGCCTAAAATCAACCTGGCCGGAGGTTTCTCGCCATCGGCGGCTCGAAATGACATGCTGATCCTGACTCACGCCTCACCGCAGAAGTTACACCTCGAACTCAAACTCCTCCTCGAACTCGCGCTCGGGTCGCCGCCCGTTGCTGGCTGCCGCCGCCCGGGGGCGGGCCGGTCTGGGAGCCGAGCGATCCCAGGGCATAATTCGCTCCGTGGTAGTTCGTTGGGCCAGGCCCAGCGCCTGGGCGCTGGTCAACCACTCTTCGGCGTGTTCGGCCACCTCGAGCAAGAGTGCCTCAAACTGGGACCGCTGCGTTTGCAGCACGTGCGGCTGGGCCAGCCAGCGCAGCAGTTCCCGCCCGGCTATGGCCATCCCCTGGCGCGGCGATGTCACCAGCCGTTCATTGAAGTAGCGGATTAACACTTCTTCGACCACATCCCAGGCGTTATCCGCGCCAAATAGCCGCTTCACATCATCCGAGTTCAGGATACGGAAGGCTTCGTCAAGAAGCTGCATGACCTCGACCCGCAGCACATTAAGATGGCCGTAGGAGGTAAATTTCAGATTGTTGCGTAAATCCAGGGCAGCCCGGCGGACAATGGCGATGCTGCCAAAACTGGGATCGTAGGCTCGCTCGCGGATCACATCGGAGATGCGCTTATCTCGCCAGTAGAGGGCCACCTGGTTGATAAAGTGGGTATACAGCTTGTGAAAGTCGGTATTGGGTCGTGATCCCGCCGGTACAGCAGCGTTACCGTAACCAAAAGCCCGGCGGTAAGCCGCCAGGCGATCGCGCCGGGTGTAGCGCAGCACTTCGCGCCGGTCGAATTGGTAGAGGGCATACGCGCCCGATCCACCCGACAGCCGCACCGTGCCGCCCTTAAAAAGTTCCTGCAATTTCTGCACCGCCCGGAAAACGCCGATTTTTTCGTGCTGATAGATGTAATACAAATCGGCTACGGCAATGACCCGCTCCGAAGTCACAGACTCGTCATAAGGTTCAACCCCGCGCGGGATGCGGGTCTGGCCAAACTCGACGGCGGCATCGGGGCCGAGGCCAACCAATTGGGCCAGCCCTTTATCGGGCGGCGGCGGCGCTTTGGCGTCGGCCTCTTCTACCGCAGCCAGCATGTCATCAATTTGTTGAGCCAGCGCATCGGCCAACTGCGGATTTTGAATCAAGTCGGCTCCCAGCCGGTTGACCAAAGTCTCTCGCAACGCGCCAATGCGGTCATATAGGCTTTGATATTCTCGTTCGGTCGCCACAGGGCACCTCCTCTTTATATCGTCATTCTGGTCACTGAACTGTTAAGGTCGCCGCACATCCTGGGCCAGCCGCTGCACCTGCAGCAGGTAACTGCGAAGTTCCTGCAAGGGATGTAGTACCCGCGGGTGGCGCAGGCCCTCAGGGAGAGTCGGCTCGTTGGGAATAGATTGGATGAGACGGCCCACCAGTTGTTCGAGCCGCTGGGCCGTCGGGACAATGGCCTCGACCCCACGCCGGCCACCTTCGTGGACCAGTCGAGGCGCTTCCTCGGAGGTGAAGGCCACCACCCATGATAACAGTTCTTCGATCAATATCGGGGTACCCGCTTCGTTCGGGAACGAGGTCACCTGGCGCTCGGCTTGGCCGACAAAGACTGAATCCATAGCCGCACAGACTTCGTCCACCGCCTCGGTGGCCACCGAGAGCGCCCGTGATAGCAACACCAGTCGCGTCCCCAGGTCTCGGCCCAACCACTGGTCACGGAAAACATCCCAGCTATCGCGCAATGATTGGACATAATCTCGCAAGACGACAAAATTGGTGACATTCGTCTCCTCTTCCAGGGTATTGACCTGCTCGCGAGTCAGGCCAAAAACAGCCTCAAGATAACCGAGATGGCCGCCCTCAATGCTCTCACCCTCCTCATCCACGGTCTGCCGGTCTATCAAGGCCACAAACAGGTCATCCACCCGGGGCACACGCGGTCCCCCCTCAAGACCTAACTCATTCACAAGTTCGATCAGGTCCGAGCGCACCAGGGCCCGAGCCGCACACACCAGTTCTGAGTCGGCTTTGGACTTGAGGGGGTACACTCCTTCCAGGAGGGGTAAGGAGTTATCCAGGGCCACCTTAGCGCGGGTGTAAAGACTGGCCTGCGCCCCGGTGACGCCGCCGCCGAGTTCGGTTTGGCCGGCATAACTGCGCGGCGTCCAGGTATACTCGACGTGGCCTTCCACCTCACGGATGGCAAAAGATTGGTTCAAGGCGGCCAGAAAGGAGCGGGTGTCGTTGGGTTTGGGTAGGCGACCCAGCACCGCACGCAGCGCGCCTTCGACCGTTCGCTCCAGGGAGATACCCCCGCCGGGAACTGGGGTGGTTGACGGTACGGGAGCAGCGCCCCCGAAGCTGGTGGTCATAAGGGGGTAGGAGGCCAGGTTGTCCATCGAGCTACGAATACCCTTGACGTTGTACCGTTCCCCTTGAATGGAGGTGATTTCTTCAAACTCCTGCATCTCGCGGGCGATAAATTCCTTTAGCCGCGCAATTTGGTTGCGACAAATAACCACCTCCACCAACTCAGGCGCGCCATTATTGGCAGCAGGAAAGGCTAGATTGAACTTTCGCTCCACCTGGGTAATCTTGGCATCGCTGGCCTCAAAGATACGGACGGCGCGACTGAACAGGGCAATCGCCGGGCGGATACTCCCTATCCCCACCCGCTCCGCTTCGAGCCGCGCTCGCTCAAGGTCGCAAAATTCTATCACCCCCGGTTGATCCCCCTCTTGGAGCAACTGGCTTGGCAGTTCATTGAGTGCGACCGCAAGCCGGGTAAAGGACTGGCTTAACTCGCGCCACTGGTTTTCCAGTGACGCCAGGGAATCGATGACAGTATCGTATATCATAGCTGCACCTCTTCTTTGATCAGGTTCTGCAACTCAGTAAGAGCCTCTTGAACCTTTTGGAAGTGGCCTTTTATCGTAGATAATTGATCAGGAGATAGGTTCTCCTTACTTTTATCGAGGAGCGAATTGAGTAATTCCAATTGAGCCTGGGCCTCATCTATCCTATCCTCGATCCTGTGGATGACAATGGCCCTGTCAGAAATCTCAAATGAGCCGGATAACCAAGTTACTTCAGTGTCGGCCAGATTTCTCAGCTTAACAGTTTTTTGCCGAAGCGGATCCAGTTTTTTAAAAACTGACAGGTCGATTTCGCCTGAGGCAAGCACCATTTTTTGCTCAGTAGGCCAAGACACCCTACTCAGAAGCCAATTCGGATCGCGGACATCGATCAGTAGCATAGGTGTCGCTAGTATATTAGCCGCGTCACGCAACGCACCATAAGCGTCTGCCCAAAATTTTTGGGCATCTGTTACCAGGCGCATAAATTCTTGAACCTGAGCGCCCTCTAGCGGCCGGGTAACCAGTAATTCATAGGCCTGGGGACCGATGGTGGCCATGACCCACGCTCCCAGCTTGACGTCAATGTTATGCAACAAGTCTTCTATCGTCAATGGCGCGGGGCCGACCCCATCAGCACTAACCACATCGGCTTCACAAACGTTAGCTTGGCCATCATTAACGATGGTCACTTGTCCCGTCTCGTTTTTGACGTTCGTGATGGTTATCTCGATTTGCTCCACGCCGGTTAGCGGGTCAGAGGTAGTTTCTCTTTTGAGGGTAATAATCACTGCGGCTTCGTTCTCAGGGTCAACCTCAACCTTGTCTATCTCAAACGGCTGGCCGTCCACATCATCCAAATCTTTAATGACGTAATTACCCATCACCTCGGCGCTAGCCTTCTCAATACCTTCAGAGAAAATCACTGTGACCCGGGTTGTTGTCGCGGTACAGTTGGTAATTGTCAATGGGGGAGGCTCTTGACCGCCCTCATCTTCTGCCACAACTATCAATTCAACAGTTGTTTCATCTGTTGGTTTGCCTTCGCCTTCTCCCGACGGGAAGATATTCCTCACAGTCACCGTGAGCGTGTCATCTTCTTGCCAGGGAAACCCTCGTCTTAACGTTGGGGTTAATTCCACAGTGTCATAATCATCCAAACGCCTGGCCCTAAAAGCTGTATACGGCTTGCCGCCAAACCCAATTGAATAATTAGCCTTTTTCTCAGCACTGTCATCACCAACAGATCTGGAGAAGACCAAGGTAATTTTTTCCGTTGTTGCCTCGCACTCAGTGGTAACAAGTTCCAGACTTTCTTCATCCATTTTTTTGCTCCTCTCTCCGCTATAGCCGGTTTTGTCAAAACCGGCCGGGCGATACCTTACATGTTGGTCTACGGCCGTTCGGGCTAGCAAAAGCCCCAGCCGGGTCGCTCTTCAGGGGAGGCTTTCTCCAATCATGGCCCGTTCTTCGGGCACAGTAATTTGCTGGCCAATGTTGGTAGCCTGCACCGACACCGACATCGTGCCCAGCCGCTCGGTTAGTTCCTGCCAGCAGCGAAACAGGGCCTGGTTGACTTCGTACAAGGGCGGCTGGCACCCATCAAGGGTCTGCCTGACACTGCCGGCCCAGCCGCGCCACTCGCCGCCCAGCCGCCGGCCCAGGCGGTTTAATTCCGCCATTTGCCGGTCGGACCTTAACTCGGTCAACAAGCGGTGGGATACAAAGTTAAATTGCTCCTGGCAGGTCGCCAGGGCCGACCTGGCCCGGCCCAGGTCGGTCGGATGCTGCACGGCCGCCTGCGCCTCCAGGGCGGCTTCCAACGCCTGGTCAACCCGGTTCCACAGGTCAACCACAATTTCCCCCAGGTCGTCGGGCAATTTGTGAGGCTGCGGTTTATCCCCAATAAATACTTCCAGGTACTTCAAGTCTGTGCGCAAACGCATCAGTTTTGGCGGTAATTCCTGAAAAGTCGCCTCAAGCGCCATCCGCTCATCTCCTGGCCAACTCTTTGTAAAAATTCTCGGTAATAACGCCGGGCCGGGCCAGGCGGTGATCCAGGGCAAAGCGGGTTGCGCCGATCAGGAATCGCTCCGGGACAACGCCGGGGTCGGTTCCGGCGGCCAGCCGCCGGGCCGCTTCCTCAACCATTTGCTGTTCTTTGGGGGCAAAGCGGATCACCTGGGCCAGGCTTTTATTCCCCAAACTGGGGTAGGGTTGGAAACAAATCGTGTCGACCACCAGGGCAATTGCCTCGGGAAAAGTATCGAGCATAACACGAGGGATATTGCCGGCCTGGGGGTTCGGATAAAAGCGGGTCCACATCTGCCGGTATTGTTCGGCCTCAGCGGGAAACCCCATGCGGCGCAGCAGTTCCAGGCTAATAAAGGTGCGTAGGTAAGGCGTTGGATGGGGGGCGCGCGAACTAAAAGCCAAAACGGTGGTCGGCCCTCGCCCCACTACATCCATCAACGAGCCAACCACAGCCGGACCGCCCAACAACAACGCACTGAGATCGGCAAAGGTCTCGCGGTTCCAACGCGCCCACACCGAGGCTACCAGGCGGTTGTGGCCGTTTTGGAGGAGTCGCCGGGCAATTTGCTGCGGGATAATCCGGTCCAAGTCAAGGTCGTTCTGTAAATTATGACTAACCTCGTGCAAAATTGCGCCCAGGGTCCAGGGGTTGACCAGCCGGTGGTAAGGTAGTTGGATCAACGGAAAGGGGTTGATCTGCTGCCCCAGCCGCCGCAGGGGGATGCCCCGGCGAAAGGTGGCCGGGGAAAAACCGGTACGCATGTAGCAAAATGGCGGCGGTGCGGGGATGGAACGGGCCACGCCCAAACCCAGGTAGGTGTGCTGGTAGCAATCCAGGGCGATACGGTCGCAGCTCAACAGCCAATCGCCAAAGCGGGATTGGCGCTGGCCGAACAACTCAAAGTAGAAATCCCAGATGCGCTCAATGGCCCGCACCCAGGTGTGGGCATGTTCCTTGTGCTTCACCACCTGCTGCAAACGGGCAGTCTCCGGCTCGCGGGTGGCCGTTTCCACGGCAGCGGTGACTCTTTTCGTCAGCCTGAGCAGGTCGGTCCGCAAGGTAGACATCAACTCATTCACGGCCTGGATATGCGCTTCGGTGGGTGCGGCGGCTCCGCTGCCAAACTCATCGCGCCGGAAAGGACGCAAGGCCGCGGCATGGCGGGTCACATTGATAGATTGCGCCTGTAACCACGGCAGCAATACCTCTGGCGCACGTTGCGCTGGCTCGACCCGGCGGCGTAAGCGCGGGGAAGCGCCATTATGCCTGCTGATCTCCTGGGTGATCTCCACGGTTTTATCGCTCCGTCAGTAGCTCACGGCTATAGGTTAGCATTGGCTCAACCGGGGGTCCTCTCTGTGGGAACGGCGCGGTGATAGCGCCGATCCAGAGCGCAGGAGCGCCGATAGGCCTGAACGGCCTGCTGCGGGCTGCCCAGCACGCCGGCTGTCTGTCGGGCCAGGGTCTGCACCGCCGCACGCGGCGTGACGGGGCGTCCCTGAGCACCCTGCTGGGCCAGACTGGCTGCGGTGCGGCGGACGACGGTCGGCAAGGCTCGCACCAGGGGGCGGGTGGTTGGACTGCGGCGTAGGGTACGAGCCGCGCCGGCCAACCCGCGAATTAAGCCCGGCGCGGCTCGCATAATTGCCGGGGCTACACGGGGAATAAGGCGCGCTGCTAACGGAATCAGGGCGCCAATAAAGGCCTCGGCTTCGGCTTCGCTCTCGGCTTCGGCGGCGGCGTGGCCCAGGTGCTCCATCAAGGCGTCGGGGTAGACCCGCCTAATCGGGTTAAGCTCACCCTCAAACTCAAATTCATCCTCGAACTCGCCTTCAAACTCTTGTTGGGGAATCAGGCTACCCAGATAACCGCCCAATTCACCCCCAAGATTAGCGCCAATTCTTCCACCGGCCGTACCGGCCCCGCCGCCGATTGCTTGGCCAATGTTGCCCAAAGCCCCGGCCCCGGCGCGCAAAGCGGCCAGTCCAGCTTGCCGGCCAATACGCCGCAACGCTGGCGAGCGAATGGCCCGCCCGGCTAAAGCAGCCAGGCGGCGGAAGAACTCCTCGCTTTCAGATTCTCCCTCCCATTCACTTTCCCATTCGCCTTCTAATTCATATTCTTCTTCTAGCTCCGGCAAGGCTTCCAGTTCATATTCATACATGATCCATCCTCCTCAGCCCTAAGTATAGGATCTAAAATTTAGTGTGGACTCCTAGACCCTGACCGGACGGCGCGTAGCAGTAACACGGGCTGGTATACGGCGGGCCACAGCGCGAGTAGCTCGCACGTTTCGCTGAATAGCAGCGGCGCAGACGTGGGGGGTGCTCAACACACGCCGGGTTTGACCAGCCATCACCCGGGCGGCGGTTCGGCGGGTAACCGGTTGGCCTGTAGCAGCCCGGCGGGCCAAAACCTGGGTCGTCCGGCGCAAGATCGTCGGTACAGTTCGTACTGCCGGACGAGTGACAGGGCTGCGGCGGAGAATGCGGGTCAAGATAGCGGTACCCCGGACCAGGTGGGGCAAGATACGCCGTAAAGCAGCCCGGTCTGCTCGCGCCAGAACGGCGGTCGTAGCGGCCCCGGTCATGGCTTCGGCTTCGGCCTCGGTTGCCGCACGTGAAGCGACCGCAGCCATAAACTCGGCCAGTGCTTCCTGCTGGGTCAAGGGCGCTTCTGCTTCCAGCTCACCCTCGAATTCACCTTCGTATTCGCCTTCCAACTCGTATTCACTCTCTAGTTCATACTCAAATTCCCCTTCCCTGAGCGCGCGAGAGGCCAGACCACCCAGTTGGCCGCCAATAGCCATACCGGCCGGCCCACCCAAGACGCCGCCTATCGCCCGGCCCACCCAGGGTGCAGCCACGCGGGCAACCCGCCGCAGCACGGGCGCAGCCCGGCGGACAAAGCGACCCACGCCCCGGGAAATCCTGCGTAAAATTTCCTCGCTCTCGTATTCGCCTTACATCTCCCACTCACCTTCGAACTCGCCCTCAAACTCGCCTTCCTCTTCGCCCAGCAGGCTGCCAATGCCGCGAGCGACAGTACCCAGGAATTCTTCGCCTTCGAGTTCGCCTTCATACTCGCCTTCCGTTTCCCATTCCCACTCGCCTTCCAATTCACCCATGCCTTCCAATTCGGCCTCAAGTTCTCTATCCATGATTTGCCTCCTTTTCTCAATAGATAAACCTTTGAGGTGATTGCTTAATAGTGTAGGGCATGTGGCGGCGCTTGGGGAGTCCCTTCTTCTGATGAGGCCTAAATGAGTTCCCCTACATAAGTGTCGCTTGAATGAGGGATTGTTCTAATGTTAAGATTCTGTTATAATGAACTATTGATATAGGCACTTTCCTAAAATTAGAGTATGAGGAGAATGACTTATTTCGATTTCTACCGGGAATCTTGATTTCATCATGGTCAGACAATTGCTACCGTTAGCCCCCGAATTAATAGCATCTGTTTGAGTCAAAGCCTCCTACCTTGCGAAATAAATATATAGCCAAGCTATAAAAAATAAGCTTTAGACTTCTGTCATCGCCGAGGCGGTTTCTTTTTTTGTTCTTGGGAACACAGGAGTAAGACAATGGAAGCTTCTCTGCTAGAACTCAACGAGCCAGAAGCGTTCACCGTAGGAGTTCAAGTTAACTCTAATGTGGAATTTCTACTCCGCCAAATCCTTGGGCATCTTAACGGAAAAGTAACATCCAACGACCCAAGCCAGAAAAATACCGACTTTCAGGAAGTGATATTTGATCTGTATTTGGATGGAACGCGTTACGTTCTCATTCGCTGCTATCCCCAATCTTCTCAATTAGGGGTTACCCTGAGTCCCCGCGAGCAGGAGATAGTCCGTCTCATAACCAAGGGATTTCCCAATAAATCGATTGCTGCGGTGCTGGATATCAGCCCGTGGACCGTTTCCACGCATCTCCGGCGTGTGTTTGTAAAGCTGGGAGTTTGTTCGCGAGCGGAAATGGTGGCGCAAGCGCTTAAAGAGGGGTTGCTCAGAAGTGAGGATTGAAACGGCTTAACTTTTTAGTCTTGCGCTTTTAGTATTCCGATAAACTGCCACTGCGCCGGGCGCGGTCCTCTTCCCGGCGATACAGCCAGAAGCCCAGGCAGGGCATCAGCATGCCAAAGAGGGCCACGATAGGCAATTCCACTTCGATAGGAGCCAACTCCGGAAAACCGGGGGGATAGCCTAACAGGGTGGAACGCAGGGCATCTACCCCGTAGGAGAGTGGAATCAGGCGCGCCGCAATTTGGAGACTCGGGGGGAGGGCCGAAAAAGGAAAGAAGGGCGCGCACAGAATAATAAACGAGAATTGAAATAGATTGGCCAGGGTTTGCGCTGTTTCACGCACCCGCAGAGTCAGCGCGGCAAAAGCAAAACCTACGCCAAACGTGCCCGCCAGGCTTAGAGCCAAGATCAGCAGGCCCAACGGTAAATTGTGCATTGGCAATTTACCGACAATACCACTGACCAGCCACAACGAGGCCAGGGTCAACAACCCGGTCCAAAAAAGTGTTACCATGACCCGCGAGACAAGGCTGGCCGATTTGGAGGCCGGACTCAAGTAAAGCTGTTCCAACGTTCCTTGTTTCTGTTCCCGCCGCACGTTGTAACCAATGGTCCATAACGTGTCGCTCAGGAAAATAAAGAGGACAAAGCCGTACATGGCCAATCCCGCTCCCCTGTTCATCTGGTTAGCCTCCACATCCTGGGGAGCGAACATCAAGCTGGCTATGGTCATGATGAGAATAATCAAAAAAACCTGACCAAAACTAGCTACAAACTCGACCGGGTAGCGAGTCATGATGGTCAGCTCTTTCCAGGACATCACCAGCAGGGCACTTAGCCAGGGTTTGAGGCTCATCAGCATCGTCATCAAAATTCGCCCACGCCCTGGTTGCGGCGCAGTCCCCCTTCTACCTGCCGAAAGACCCACAGGCTCAACCAGGGTATAAACAGCAAAAATGTGCCCAGTACGGCCAAATCCAAATACCAGGTTTCAAAAAAGAACCCCACCCCCAGCAGCGCCGAGCGCACCCCGTTAACCATCCACGTCGGCGGAAAGGCCAGGGCCAGCAAGCGGGCCAGCGGCGGCAGCACGGCTACCGGGAAAAAGATACCCATCAAAAAGCTGACTAACCACTGCATTAACCCGACCAGCGCGTTAGTCTCTTTGACTTTCAGCACCAGCGCCCCAAACAAAAAAGCTAATCCATATAAGGGGATCAGGCCGACAAAAATGAAAGCCAGCGCCAGGAGCACGTCCCCCCCTATCGGATTCACCCCATAAACCAGGCAGCCCAACAAGTAAGCCAGGCTGGTCGTCAGCAGGCCGCGTAGGGCGCTGTATAAGGCCACCCCGCTAGCTAGGGTTAGACTGTTGGTAGGGGTTAGATAGAGGGCCTCCAGCGTGCCGGTCTCTTGTTCAAAGCGCAGCCAGTAGGCGATATCCCAAAAAGCGCGGGTGACCAACACAAAAACATTCGAGCCAATCAGTAAATAGGCCACATAGTTGGTTGTGCCGGTATTGGCCTCAAAATTGGCGGCGGCATTATCCCCTGCGGCGGCTTGCCCCAGTAGGATCGGCATAGAGGCCAGAATGGTTGGAACGATAACTTCGATGAGCAGCTCGCCGGGGTAGCGGCTGGCATTAATGAGCCGGAGACGAGTTTCGGCTAAGGCAGCCAATAAGCTGAGGCGGAAAACAGGTCGAGTTTGGACCATCTACTTGGCGTCGTAGGCCGCGACCGCCGCAGGCAAAACCTGGATCACACTCTGACCCACCGCAGGCAGCCCTACCAGAACAGCACTGATGACTTCATCCCGCGAAGCGCCGGCCTGCTTGGCTGTCTGCACGTGAAAAGGTATGCCGCTTTCCATCCTCATAGCCGCCAGCACGGCCAGATAAGCCAGCTCTTCGGTTTTCTTGTCCAGGGCGCTGGCCTGGTCGAGACCATGAACGACCGCCATCCAGGCCTGGGCATGTTTCGGGGCTTCACTCATGAAAGCTTGAAAGGCGCTGCTGACTTTGGGTTGTTGGTCACTCATGTTTCTTCCCTCCTAAAACAGTTAGTACCGCCACAAAATTTTCGATACATCCAGCCAGAGAATTATAATCATCCAACCAAATTTT
>CAZUNT010000132.1:0-20273 GCA_964622215.1 uncultured Caldilineaceae bacterium | reverse complement strand
CTACCACTAAATTCGGGGGGGTCTGAAAAAAGCGGCCTTTTCAGTGAAATCAGCCCCCTCAGCGCCTCAGTGATTCGACCTGTCATCTATTCTGTTTTGTCACGTTGAGGGAGTATACGCTGCTAAAATCATTTTTTGAATCACTGAAACACTGAATTTTGATGAATCCACTGAAAAAAGCCGCTTTCCATCGAATTTAGTGGTAAGATAAGCACGATCCGGATTCGGGCACGGATTTTCAGGCTGGACGTTCCGTGTATCCGTGTAAAATCCGGGTTGGGCTGGCTCTACCACTAAATTCGGGGGGGTCTGAAAAAAGCGGCCTTTTCAGTGAAATCAGCCCCCTCAGCGCCTCAGTGATTCGACCTGTCACCTATTCTGTTTTGTCACGTTGAGAGGGTATACCTGAGGCGGGCGAGAAAGAGGTAAGTTTTTTATGAACTATGACTACGATGTCATCGTCATCGGCAGCGGCCCCGGCGGGGAAGGGGCGGCGATGCAGGCGGCCAAGGCCGGTCAGCGGGTGGCGGTGATAGATGATTTTCCGCAGGTGGGGGGAAGCTGCACCCACCGGGCCACCATCCCCAGCAAAGCCCTGCGCCAGGCCATCCAGCAATTGGAGGAGACGCGGGATTTTCGCCGGGCCGATTACCCTAAACTGCTCGAGTCGGCGGCTTCGATCATCAGCCAGCAAGTTGGCCTGCGCCGCAGTTTTTATGAGCGCAACCAGGTGGAGGTGCTGCATGGCTGGGCCGCTTTTGTGGACCCGCATACGGTGACGGTCAAAGCGACGGAGAGCGGGGCCGTCAAGCCTTACACGGCGGCCAGTTTTGTGATTGCCACCGGAACCAGGCCCTACCACCCCCCGGATGTGGATTTCAACCACCCCCACATTCTGGACAGCGATTCGGTGCTGCGCCTGACCAGCACCCCCCGTTCGATCACCATTTATGGGGCCGGGGTTGTCGGCTGTGAATATGCCTCCATTTTTCGCGGCTTGCGGATCAAGGTCAATTTGATTAACACCCGCGACCGGCTGCTGTCGTTCCTGGACGATGAAATCGTCGACGCCCTGAGCTACCACCTGCGGGAAAAGGGGGTTCTGATTCGCCACAACGAGGAGTACGAAAAGGTTGAAGCGAACGAGGCTGGGGTGACGGTTTTTCTCAAGTCTCATAAGCAAATCCACAGCGACTATCTGCTCTGGGCCAATGGGCGCACCGGCAACTCGGACGGGATGGGCTTAGAAGAAATTGGCGTCCAGCGGGACAGCCGGGGCAATATCCGCGTCAATCGGCAATACCAAACGGCCCAGCCCCACATCTATGCCGTGGGCGATGTGGTGGGCTATCCCAGCCTGGCCAGCGCGGCTTATGACCAGGGTCGTTTTGCGGCCCGACACCTGGTTTTTGGTTCCAGCGACGAGCAATTGGTCAAATATATTCCCACCGGGATTTACACCATCCCCGAAATCAGTTCGGTCGGCCTGACCGAGCGCGAACTGACCGGGGCCAAAATTCCCTACGAAATGGGCCATGCCTTTTTCCGCAGCCTGGCTCGGGCCCAGATCAGCGGGCAGACCACCGGCATGCTCAAACTCCTGTTCCACCGGGAAACGCTGGAAATTTTGGGGGTGCATTGTTTTGGGGCGCAAGCCTCGGAGATTATCCACATCGGCCAGGCTATTCTGGTCCAAAAAGGCGAAGCCAATTCGCTGATGTATTTTATCAATACGACCTTTAACTACCCCACCATGGCCGAGGCTTACCGGGTGGCGGCGTTGAACGGTCTCAACCGGGTACGTATAGGCAGGTAACCATGACCAACTTTCTCAAAAATAAAAAAACCATCATCGGCATGATCCACGTCGACCCGCTGCCGGGCACGCCCAAATTCAACAGCGCTATGCCGGAGATCATCGCCAAAGCCAAAGCCGAAGCCAGGCTATACCAGGAAGCCGGCCTTGACGCCCTGGCAATCGAGAACATGCACGATATTCCTTACCTCAACAAAACCGTCGGGCCGGAAATCGTGGCGGCGATGGCGGTGGTGGGGTACGAAGTTAAAAATGTGACCGGATTACCGTGCGGGGTGCAGGTGTTGGCCGGGGCCAACAAAGAGGCGCTGGCGGTGGCGGTAGCCGGCGGGCTGGATTTTATCCGGGCGGAGGGTTTTATTTTTGGGCACGTGGCCGACGAGGGCTACATTGATGCCTGCGCCGGGGAGGTACTGCGTTACCGGCGGCAGATTGGGGCGGAGCATATCCTGGTACTGACCGATATTAAGAAGAAACACAGCGCCCACGCCGTCACCGCCGACGTGGACATCGTCGAAACGGCCCACGCCGCCGAGTTCTTTTTGAGCGATGGGGTCATTGTGACCGGTGTAGCCACCGGCCAGGAGGCCAGCCTGGAGGAGGTTCAGCGAGTCAAAGCAGCGGTGCAGATCCCGGTGTTGGTCGGCTCCGGGGTGACGGTGGAGAATGTGGAGCGTTACCTGGCTGTAGCCGATGCCTTGATTATTGGTTCCTACTTTAAGCAGGGGGGGCACTGGACCCAGGGGGTTGAGGTTGAACGGGTGAAGCGGTTTATGGAGCAGGTCAATAAGTTAAGGTAAAAGGGAAGGTTCGCCGGGATAGGCTTTGCACCCTGTGGGTTAGGAGATTTGGAAATAAAATAAAGGTAACTACTCAGCCGACCCTATATCTCAGTTAACCCTGACCGCCGACCGCCGACCGTAGACCGCCGAAAAGACGGGTTACAGGGTGAATTATGGCGGTCAGCGGTCAGCCGTCGGCGGTCGTGGGGGTAGGGCTGAGTAGTTACTAGCTCTCGGTAATAACCACCTCGGTCATCACATCCCCATTTTTGAGCGAGTTGACCACGTCTTGACCCTTCGTGACCTGGCCAAAGACGGTGTGTTTGCCGTCGAGGTGGGGCTGAGGGCCGTGGCAGATGAAAAATTGGGAGCCGTTGGTGTTCGGCCCGGCATTGGCCATGCTCAGGCTGCCGGTGAGGTGCTTTTGACGGCTGTTGCCGCGGGTTTCATCCTCAAAGCGATAGCCGGGGCCGCCCCGGCCGTCGCCGTCGGGGTCACCGCCCTGGGCCATAAAATTGGGAATGACCCGGTGAAAGGTCAGCCCGTCGTAAAATTTATCGCGGGCCAGGAAGACAAAGTTATTGACCGTTTTGGGGGTATCGGCGGCGAATAAATCCAGGTGAATATCGCCTCGATTGGTTTTGATGACCGCCTTGTAGCTCTTTTTAAGGTCAATCACCATATCAGGGTATTTGCTGTATTGTTTTTTAGCCACAGAATTCTCCTTTGCTGAATAAATTTTTAACTTTACTGAAAATCAAGTGGTGCGCCCAGGCGGGCGATTTTATGGCGGTTTTCGGTGACGTGCCGGGTGGCGTTGACCGTATCAACCACCACTTGCGCTTCATTGACGATCCACTTGTAATCGAACTGGCGATGCCCGGTGACGACGAGGGTGCAGTCGGCCTGGGACAGGGCTTCCGAGGTAAGGGGGATACTCTCAAAAGTGAGTTTGTTTTTGAGGACGATGTCGCCGCCAACACTAAAGCGAGGCACGTAGGGATCATGGTAAGAAACGCGAGCGCCTTCTCGAACTAATAACTCGATGACTCGTTCGGCCGGGGAGTTACGGGCATCGTCAATGTTGGGCTTAAAAGCAACCCCCAAAATGAGAACCTGAGCCTGACGGAGCGTCTTGTCCTGTAGATTTAACACCCGGCTGACCAGTTGGACGGTATGGTAAGGCATGTCGCCATTAACTTCAGCGGCCAACTCGATAAAACGGGTATAAAAATCATACTCTCTGGCTTTCCAGGAGAGGTAGTAGGGATCGACCGGAATACAGTGACCACCTACGCCGGGGCTGGGGTAAAACGGCATAAAACCAAAGGGCTTGGTCTTGGCGGCTTCAATCACCTCCCAAAAGTCAATCCCCATCCGTTCCGACAATACGGCCAGTTCGTTGACCAGGGCAATATTGACGCTGCGGAAGATATTTTCCAGGAGTTTGGTCATTTCCGCCGCCCGGGGTGAGGAAACGGTATGGATTTGGGGGGTGAGGTGAGATAATAATTCACCCGCCAGCACAGCGGATTCTTGATTAATCCCTCCCACGACTTTAGGGGTATTTTCGACGGTGTAATCCGTGCGGCCCGGATCGATCCGTTCCGGCGAAAAGGTCAGAAAGAAATCCTTTCCGGCAACCAGGCCGGCGGCTTCGAGAATTGGTTGGACCACTTCCTCGGTTGTGCCGGGATAGGTGGTGCTTTGCAGCACAATCAGTTGGCCTGCTCGCAGTCTGGGCGCAATGCCCAGGGCTGCTTGGCGCACATAGGTCAGATCAGGCGCTTTCATCGGGTCAAAGGGGGTGGGCACGCAGATGAAGATAACATCAACTTCTCTGAGAGCGTTATAATCCGTGGTAGCGGTCAGTGTTTTCGCCTGGATCAGGTTGGTTACGATAGAGGTACTCACATCGGGAATGTAGCTAATCCCCTGATTGAGGCTACCGACTTTGGCTTGGCTGGCATCAAGCCCAACAACGCCATAACCACATTTGGCCAGTCCGACTGCCAACGGCAGGCCCACATACCCCAGGCCAATCACCCCCACCTTGACCGATTTGTCTTTAATTTTAGTCAAAAGGTGTTGATACATACATTTCTCCTTGAAGAAAACAGACTAAGGGTGTAAGGTTGTATGTTCGAAACCTTCAATCTTCAACCTTCAACCACTTTTAACCGGCCTGGGACAGTTGATTTTCCAGGTCGGCAATAACCTTTTCCCAACTGGCCGCCTCAGCCGGCGGGGCCACAGCCTGGGCCTGTTTGGCGGCATCGAGGGCCTCGCGGAGTTGGCCTTTCTGTTGGTACAAGATAGCCAGGTTTTTCAAGCTGTCATAATCTTGGGGCGACTGTTGGAGCACGGCTTGGTTGGCCTGGATGGCCTCGTCCAGGCGACCTTGCCGGGCGTAGATAAAGGCCAGGGCGCTGTTCACCTCGACATCGTTGGGGGCAGCTTGCAGGAGTTGCTGGTAAACCGGCAGGGCGCGTTCATCTTGGTTGAGGGCCAGGTAAAGGCTAGCCAGCTCGCGCAGGACCCGATCGGATTTGTCTCCCAGGGCGACCGCTTTGTCCAGGTAGAGCAGGGCTTGTTCTCGCTGACCTTGCAAATTATAAGCGTGGCCAATGCCCCAGTGGAGGGCGGCATCGGTGGGCCGGGCCAGGGCTGCTTGCAGGCTGACGGCGATCAAATCTTTGAGGCGGTCAGCCGACAGGTAGAACCGTAAACGCTGGTCGGCAAATTGATCGAACAGATCACTGGATAATTGGATGGCCCGGCTGTGCGCCTGGTAGGCTTCGTCCACATTTTGCATGGCGGCATAAGTATCGCCCAGAAGAACCCAGGTGGGGGCAAATTTCGAGTCAACCGAAACCGATATTTGTAACCGCTCCACAGCTTTGGCGTAATCACCCAGGATGTAATAAGTTTGCGCCCACAAATTATGATAGATGACGTTGGAAGGAGCCAGGATGGTCGCCTTTTCGAAAAACCTTAAGGCATCCTGAAAGCGCTCAGGATTAAGAACCTGGCCCATGGTGAAATAGTAGCGGCCCATATTGCCGGTGTTATCAGGGTTATAGGGGTTGATGTTTCTGGCTGCCAGGGCAATTCGTTCGCCTTCCTGCCAGCCACGGTCGCGAGTTGCCTGGTCGAGCCGGCTATCCTGGGCCATCAATTGGTAATCCAGAGCCAACATCAAGTAATAAAAATCTTCGTCGCTGTCCAGAGAACGGCCTTTTTCGTGCAAAGCGACGGCCTCATTCCACTGACCGGCATTTCTAAACCTCTCACCCTCTTTTAAATAAATATCGGCCCGGACAACATTGATGTTTTGAAACCAAATGACAGCCAGGGCCGCCAAAACCAGGGGCGGATAAAGCCACCAATTCTCAGGCCGCCAAAAAGCCAGTCTTTTGGTTTGACCCCAAGCGAGGGTCAGGGCAAAGAGAGCTAACAAAAGGAAAAGGAAGACGTAAAACGTGAGGAAGCCATTACTAATAACATCGGCGGCTTCCGTCGCACTGTTAAGGGCGGGTCTGGGGGCGAACTGGAGGCGATGGGTGACATAATAGAAAAAGAAGTAGCCCAGCGAAGAAACAAGATATAAAACGATACTCCGGCCCCAATTAACCCGGCCGTTCCAGTCATCTCGCCGCACCGCCAGGTCAGACAGGGCAATTCCCAAACCGGCCAGCCAGGTGATGAGGATCATCCACAGCAAGCTCATGCTGTCTTGATCGCCGGTGGTAAATTGAAATTGGGGGGTAATAAAATCAAAGGTTAAGATAATTAGAATAATGGCCATGGCCAGCCCCTGGCTGCCTATCCAGGCATCCTGGCTTTCACCCCGGAATAGGGGTTCGCGGCCTCGGGCCGGGCCGGTCTGGGCCACAAAGGTGGATTTCCGGCCCAGAGCCGCTTTCTGTTCCCGCCGGCGGCGCTGCCGCCGTGACTCGTAGCCAGGCCGGGGCAGTTCAGGTTCGGCCGGCGTTACTTCCGCCTTTGGGGTGGTTTCCTGGTCCAACTCGGCTTCTTTAGCCGGTATATCAAAACGTTGGTTGGACGCCTCATTTATGCGCGACATCGCCAGCAGCAAGCCGGCATACACCCAGAAGTAGGTGTAGGTGGCTGCAATGGAAAAGACAAAGTGAACCTCGATAAAGTGGCCTATAAACGCTCCTAGCAGGCCAATCAAGAGGAGGGGGTGGCCAAGAGTTTGAATAATCGTTCCAGAAGCCTCTTTTTGAGTTACAACCCCCTGCCAAATGAGATGGATAACGGCTCCGGCAACCAATCCAAACGGCAGTCCCAACGGCACAAAGGTAAGGCCGCCCTTGGCTACATAGGCGGCTACCGCCCCGGCTATACCCCCAATTACCAGCCATATAATTAGGCGTCGTTTGGAGGTTTTGTCCGGCGCCCAGCCCAGCCAGGCGAGGGCATAATAAAAGAGGCTAATCATTAGAAAATAAAAAGCTAAAAAGCCCAGCAGGCCGTTAATGACCAGGCTGTCCATCGTTTCATTATGGGAACGGTCGGCGGAGCTGCCCCGATTTTCGACATAGGCCAATTCGGTGGGATAAACATAGGCGAAGGCGTTGAACATCGACTCTGGGCCGTAGCCGATTAAGGGCCTGATAAGATTAAATTTATCGGGTGGGGCCGCCTCATCTCCGGGAATACCCAGGGGTGGGTGAGGGGCCACCAACCGCATGGCAGCATCCCAGATGAGCACACGAACCTTGCCCGTGCCCTCCTCGGTCCCGGTCAAACTGGCCAGACGACTCACATAGGGTATTTCGCGGATCGGATCAAGATAAGGGTCGGCGGGGGTGCCGCGCACATTGAGGGCCAGGACTCCAGCAATTGATACCGCAGCAACACCGATCCAACTGAGCCACAGCCACCGCCAACCGGTATGGCTGGCGGCCATAAATACATACAGCCCAAAAAAGCCCAACAGCCCACCAATCGCCACACCCAAAAGCGCTGCACTCTCGACAGAATAATTCAGCGCAATTAGCAGGTTCTCCAAACCCAACCCGATGAAAAAACCAAGAGCGCCACCAACTGCGCCGGCAAAAAGTAATAACACCACGAAACCCAGACCCAAACCTACTTCTTTAAGGGAAAGCAGGTCTAGGGTAACGGAGCGTTGGCGTAAGATAAGCAATACTAACAAGCCCATCACAGCACTGGCCCCCAAAATACCTATCATAGGGCCACGGCTCTGGCTAAAGGCAACGGTGATAACCTGGATGACCAGGACAAAAATATAGATGGCGGCCAGGACAGTATGCCCCCACGAAGCTTGCTCTTCTTTGACGATAGTAGCCATCGACTCGACCAGGCGGGTAAAGGTGAGCGGGATAATCATCGCCAGATAGGAAGCTACAAAAATGGCGTTGCCCATATTGGCGGCCACCCGTGTCGTCACATCGCCGGCCCAGGGTAACGGGTCAAGGCCGTATTTTTGGACGATGCCATAGAGACTGATGGGAACACTGGTCACAATGACGGTTGTTACCAGCCGGTCTACCTGCTCCCGGGTGCGCAGATTTCCGGCGACCAGGGCAAACAGAACAATGTAAGAAAGGGTCGAGTACGTGCCTTCCATCCGCTGGTAAGAACCCCACAGGCTGACCAGAGGTGAAAGGGAAAAAATGGTACTGATGATATAAACGAATACCAAAAGCGCCGTAGGCAGAAAAAAGGGGATTTTTAGCCAGCGGCGCAGGCGATCGGAAAGAGAAAGATGACCTTCGCCGGAGTCGCCAAAGCCTCTCTCAACCACCGAAACGACCCAGGCCAGGGCCATAATCATAACGATGGAGCGAAGGAGGGTGATTTTATCCGGTTCAAAAGTGCGGGCCGAGTAAATATTAAAATAGAGAGGGACGGTGATGACTGCGGCCAGCCAACCCGCTTCGATGATTTTGTCGCAAAAAGTGGAGAGTTTGGTTCTCACTAATCTTCTTCCTTTGTGCCAGACCCCAAGTTATTGAGAAGTGTCCCAGACCCTAAAGGTCTTAAAGACCTTTAGGGTCTTCATCCGGCAAGAAACATGTGTTTCTTGGTAGATACGAGAGTTACACTAATCTTACTGTATCCGGCAGATAAAATCAAAAACCATTTTACCTGCTATTTTTGAAGTAATTCCCGGTAAAGCTGGCTGACCCGGTCAATCATCATTGTCTCGGAAAATTCGGCTCTGACTCGGGCCAGGGCGGCCTGCCCCAATTGCCGGCGTTGTGCTTCGTCAGTACGAAGTATATTAATAGCTTTGGCCAGCGCCGGCGGATTTAGCGGCGGTACGACAAATCCGGTGACGCCATCCTGGACAATCCAGGAGGTACCTGTACCTAATTCAGTAGTGATGCAGGACAGGCCGGAAGCCATCGCCTCTAACAGAACGGTCCCAAATGCCTCGGCGCGGGCATTAGCCGGCAGCACAAATAGATCGGCCTGTTGGTATAACTCTGGCAAGTGCAGATCATCAACCTCGCCCAAAAAGGCGACACGGTCTGACAAACCCAATTCTTGGGCCAGAGTTTTCCAATTTGATTGCATGGGGCCGGTTCCCACTATCGTCAGCCGGGCCTCTGGTACATCCGGCAAGGCTTTGAGAAGGGTGTCAAGCCCCTTGTAGTAACGTAATCGCCCCACGAAAAGAATTTCAAATTGGGGCTTGGGTGAGTAAGTGACCGGGGTAAAACGAGTTATATCTACCCCAAGGGGGATGACCGTACATTTTTCGCGGACGGGCCGCAGCCAGGGAGAGGAATCGATATAACGGGGGCTGGTGGCAATAATCCGGTCGGCGGCGCGCAGCACGTAGCGGAGCAAAGGGCCATACAAGCGCAACCAGCCCCGCTGGCGAACCACGTCGGAATGATGGGTAATGACTGTCACCCTGGCCCGGCCTAATAGCCAGTTAGCCGCTTCGCCCAGGGGATAGGGGGAATGAACATGAACCACATCGGGTTTAAGACGGGCCAGGAGCAGGGGTTGAAACGGGCTGAGCGGCATCGAGGCGGCTGTTGCCAGCCGCCCCGCCTTGAGCACGTTCACTCCGTTCAAAACCTCTCGCTGGGTGCGGCGACCCGGATCACAAACCAGGGCCGTAACCTGATGACCGGCGGCGGCCTGAGCTTCGGCCAGGACTTTGATGTGATTTTCAATCCCCCCCAGGACAGGGTAGTAATCTTTGTAGAGATGAAGGATGTTCATTCTTAAAATGGATAACGTTTTAGGCTACTAATGGCTTTCATTAATCAACTTACATCAACTGTCACCTGGGACATTTGCCGGGTTTGTCCCCGTGCTTGTAACCAAACAAAACCGTATCCGGCCAGCATCATTAGATAAGGCATGGCCGGCAAGCGGTAACGACCAGTTCCAATGGGGCCGGTTATGATAAAAAAGTAGGCGATAATAATTAAAAGTAATACTACATAAGCCCGGCGTTCAGACCTCAAACCAATAACCGTTCCTACCACTGCCAGTACATGGGTAACGAGCGTTACTAAAACTTCCGTAACCATAGCTATAAAAAACAAGGTCTGATCAGGCGACCCGGCCAGGTAACGAGCGCCAAACTCCAGCAGAGCTTGGATATTCTCGGTCAAACTACGGGTCCGCATATCCGCAATGATACCGGTCGGCTGATTGAGGATACCCAGTATATTAGCCAGGAAATTAGTGTTCGGCAGGGTTAAAGTTATAAACATGCTTTTAATATAAAGAAACACATACCCCACGGGATGCTGCATAATCTCAGCTATGGCTTTGGCTCGAATTAACTCATCCATTTCCTGGACGCCAACAGTACGTCCACCTAGCTCCTGCCGTACTTGCTCAGGAATACGAGGCTCTTCTTCGGCCAGGGTAGTGTGATTTAGTCCAGCCCGAATATAGCTGGCATGAATATTGAGGGTTATTGATTGCACAGCCAAAGTGATATTGGGTGAGCCAAAGACCCGAAAATTACGATACGACCAAGGAGCCAGTACCAACAAAAAAACCACTACAAAAATAATCGTCCTGACCCCCTTTTCCTGCCACGAATAACGCATAGTCCACCAGATAAGGGGTAACAACACCACTACCAGATAG
Source organism: uncultured Caldilineaceae bacterium (assembly GCA_964622215.1). Classification (GTDB taxonomy): domain Bacteria; phylum Chloroflexota; class Anaerolineae; order 4572-78; family J111; genus DSQQ01. The sequence goes on along the minus strand of CAZUNT010000132.1, from coordinate 9,557 downwards.
AGAGAGGCGGGGCGAACGAGGGTGGCCAGGCCAAGCAGCAAACCTGCCCCGGCTATCCAGGCCATTCCACGCGGTGAGTCAAAACTTCTAAATAGACAATAAGTCGCCGATACAAATAGTATTATGAACAACGTTTCAGTCAATGTCACATTTGCCAGAATGATAGCCCCTACATCCAGGGCCATTAGTATTGTGGCAAACATAGCTGCTTTTAAACCGAATAACCGCCTGGCCAGTAAATAACCGACGAGCAGCAGCCCTACTGAGAGTAGATTTTGGGCCAGGGTGACCATTTCCGGCCGGTAACCAAAAATTCGGTAAATAGCGGCAATGAATAAAGGATAGCCCGGCGTGCGGATCATATCGGGCAGGTAAGGGGGGGCAGTCTCCATCGAGAAACCCACTCCTTTCAGAAGGTTGCGGGCAACCTGTTCATAACCCACCCCGTCACCGGTTACGGTTAGTTGAGGGGTCTGGCTAATCCTCAGCCACAGGCTAAACCGGCAAAACACTCCAAACGTAATGAATACCATTAACCAGGTTATACTTTGATTTAGCTTAGGGCGTAACATTATTGCCAGGCTACCTCCTTTGTGTTCGAGAGTGGTGGAAAATACTTTGAAGTAATCAGGTTTAGCTTTGCCAGAAAAAATTCGGCAGAGGTCGCCAGGCAGCCCAGGCCATACCAGATACTACGCTTCAGGTTGATGGATGAAGCCTCACCGAAATATTTGGTTGGACAGCTTATCTCGGCGATGGTGTAACCAAACCAGATAACCTGGGCTAACATCTGGTTATCAAACACAAAATCATTCGAGTTGGCCTCAAGGGGCAACCGCTCCAACAATTCTTTTGAGAAAGCTCGGTAACCGGTATGGTATTCGGACAACTTTGCCCCCAACAAAATATTCTCCATAAATGTTAGGAACCGGTTGCTGATATATTTCCAAATAGGCATACCCCCTTTCAGGGCATACCCCCCCAAAATCCGCGATCCCAGGACACAGTGGTATAGGTTGTTGCCGATCATCGAAACCATCGCCGGAATAAGTAAGGGTGTGTATTGATAATCCGGATGAACCATTACCACAATATCGGCGCCTTCTCTCAAGGCAATTTTATAACAGGTTTTCTGGTTTGCGCCATAGCCTTTATTGACTTCGTGCCGATAAACGATCACGTTCGCCAAGTTTTCGGCCATGATCGCTGTATAATCACGGCTGGCATCGTCAACCAAAATAATCAGGTCAACGTAATCCTGGGTCATAACCTCTTCATAAGTCTGAAGTAATGTTTTTTCGGCGTTGTAGGCCGGCATGACAACCACGACCTTTTTGTCCCGATACATAACTCTCCCTCCTATGACAAAGGGTTATTGAAAAAGTTATCCGTTCTTTTAACTGCCAGTAATTCCATTGTTCCACCGGTTCGAAACAAAGCAGCCAGATAGGACAGGGGCAGGCTACTTATAGCCAGTGGAGGAGCTAGCAGTAGATTCATCAATAACATACTTTTGGAGTGGCTTAAAGAGCGATCAGAATCGGCGCTCAAAAGATTATAAAGGAAATTAGTTTGGCCACTCACCTGGTTGAGTAAACTCTGCATTAAGCCATACGGATTGTATTCAATGGAAAAGTGATGCTGCGATTTGACCTTAAAACCGGCAACAGCCAACATTTGGGTTAGCGTCTGCAGGGAAAAGTGGTAGTAATGCCGGGGTACATCCAGGTGAAACCACTTTTCCTTAAAAATTCTCGCTTCAAAACTATCAAAATGAGGAACAGCCACGACCAGCAGGCCATCTTCTTTAAGAATTCTGTTTATTTCTTGCAGAGTTTCACGTGGATAAGGCAAATGTTCCAAAACGTGCCATAAAGTAACAACATCAAAAAAGTTGCCTTCAAAGTTACAAGTCTCAATTGGGGCCGCTAACACATTGAGGCCGAATTCTTCTCTGGCGGCCTGAGCCTTTGACTCGGCCAACTCTGTGCCAAAAGTCTGCCAACCTCTTTTTTGGAACTCATGTAGCATCTGCCCCCGACCACAACCAATATCCAGGATACAGCCCGATTTCTTGAGATTCAAAAGTCTTTGAGTTCGTTGTCTGCGAAACAGGCGCACCAACAGTTCAAAGAGTCCTTTGAAGCGAGCATTATTCTTACCATAATAGTGACGGCCATAAAACCTTTCAATCTCTTGAATAGAAGGACGCGGATTTGTGTAAGCCAGGCCGCAACTATTGCAACGTACTACATTAAAATACTCTCGACTAATGTAATCCCTGGACGTAAATAGCAGAGAGGATTGGGAACAGCCACATAGATTACAATTGACAGATTCCATTGCTATTTATACCACCTTTTGATACAGCGCCAATGTTTCTAGCGCGGTCTGTCTCCACGAAAATTGTTTGGCCCGGTCTAACCCTTGCTGGCGCAAGCTGGTCCGCAAAGCGGCGTCAGTGACCAGGCGATGGAGGGCCTCGGCAATTGAGTTTACTTGAGTTGGCTCAAAAAGAAGGGCCGCGTCGCCGGCCACCTCAGGCAAGCTGGAGGTATTGGCGCAAGCCACCGGCGTCCCGCAAGCCATAGCCTCCAACACCGGCAGGCCAAAACCTTCGTACTCGGAAGGAAATACAAAAGCCAACGCCCCACTATAAAGGGCCGGCAAATCGGCTTCAGCTATCGGGCCTAGAAATTGGATTTGTTGGCTTATGCCCGAAGCTCCAGCTTGTCGGCAAGCTTCAGGGTAGCGGGTATCCCACACCCCGGCAACAACCAATTTGAGGTGCTGCAACCCACATTCAAGGTTTAATATAAACCGTGAAAAAGCCTCAATGAGCCGGGGCAGATTTTTATGGGGTTTGTTGGAACCCACATACAAGAGATATTGCTCCGGCAGGTTTAACCTGGCTCTTAAGGCAGCTATAGTTTGGGGCGGTTGTGGCTGAAACATAGGGTCTGCCGCCAGGTGAATGGTGGTAACTTTACCGGGCGGCACGGCATAAATAGCCAGTAAATCTCGGTGGCTGGCTTCGGAAATGGTGGTAATTCGTTGAGCCGTGCGCAGGGCCAGGGCGGTCGCCCACCTGAAGAGTAACCGTGCTTTGAGGGAAGCGTAATGAGGGTAAAGTAACGGGATCAAATCATAAACTGTCAACAATACCGGTACACCCGGGTAGTAAGGCATTAGATAATAGGGGCTGTGATAAACATTGGCTTTAAGCTGTCGTAACCAAGAGGGAATTAGCCACTGCTGGGCCGGCGAAAAAGGAGAACACCCTATATCCATAATTTGCGCTTGCGCACCGGCCAGGGCAGTTAAATCCCAGGTTGCCGGTTGGGTTGGGTTATGCAGCAGGATAAGTTGTTCATCTGGAGCAAGCAATGGGATCATCGCCCGGGCCAGGTTGATAGTGTAACGGCCAATGCCGGGGAAATGGCGAGTGGCAGTGCGAGCGTCAAGAACGTAGCGCATAAATTTCTCGATAAAGTTGCCGGGTGTGACGAGCTGTTGCTTCCCAGGTAAAACGGGCGGCCTGGCGTAGACCACGCTGGCGCAAGTCGGTTTGTAGGGCATTATTTTGAATTATTTGGGTTATGGCCTCGACCCAGGCCCTGACATCAGTTGGAGGCAATAACACAGCCGCCTCGCCGGCTACCTCCGGCAGGCTGGAGGTGTTGCTGCACAACACCGGCGTTCCACAGGCCATCGCCTCTAACACAGGCAGGCCAAAACCCTCGTACAGCGAAGGATAGACAAATGCCTGGGCCAGCGTATATAAGGCCGGTAAGTCATCGTCTGGCACAAAATCGGTAAAAATAATCTCATCAGTCAAACCGAGTGATTGCACCGTAGCAAAAATATCGGCATAAAGCCAGCCTTTTTTGCCGGCAAGGACCAGTTTGACCTCGGGCATAATCGCCTGAGCTTGCTTAAAGGCTTCAAAAAAAGTGGGCAGGTTTTTACGCGGTTCAAGTGTGCCCACATAAAGTACAAAATGGTCGGGCAGGTGATAGTCGCGGCGAATCGCCTCAAGGCGGGCCGGTTCTGTTACCGGGCGGAATTGCTGACCAACAGCCGGGTAAACAACATGTCCTTTGTCCTGAAGGATTGGATAGAGCGCAGCCGCTTCCTGCAATGTAGAATGTGAAATAGCCAGCACAGCGCCGGCCCGGCGAACAAAATGAGGCATCATCAAGCGTAAATAGGTGCGGTTGAGGAGGGAATGGGTGTGAGGATGGGAGATAAAGGTAACATCACCTAAAGTAAAAACTGTCCGGCTGCCTGTTAAATAGGGCAGCACATGGTCAGTTGCTACAAAAATATCTGGCCGGCCGATCAACTTATCTTGAGAGATATGAAAAAAGTGGGCTAACAATACTCGAAAACGCCAGGGTTTGGCGGCCAGGGGTAAACAGTGAGTTGGCAACACTGGCAATGAGGCTGGAGGTGGACGGCGTAACGGGTCAATATAGAACAGTTCCAATTGCTCATCGGCCGGGCAGGTGGACTGGAGGGCGATTGCCAGTTCTCCGGCCAACCGGCCCAGGCCGGCGTGCCCTTGAACGGTGGGGGTCAGGTCAATGGTGACATGTCTCATATAAGAGGTAATCCCATTTCTGACTTGACAGATCGTTATTCTTGATCATTTTTACCGTGAGACGAGTTGATAGATGTGCTGTGTTTGAGCAGCAATAGTTGGCCAGGAAAAAGTAGTTGCAAATTTCTTGGCTTGTAGAGCTAATTTAGCGCGCCGGTTTACATCTTTAGCTAACGTTACCATAGCCATACTCAAGGCCTGCTCATCATTCGGCGCCAAAAAAATGCCATTTTCTTCATCCAACTCATTTTTGTAGTTAGTGGCAGGAGTTGAGATCACCGGCAAGCCGTGCGCCAGGACTGCCAGCAGGCTGCCTCGCCGCAGCGAAACGCCATCATTAAACGGCAAAACCGCCAGGTCGGCCGAGGCCAGGTAGTCCGACACCTCTTCAATTGAACAATAGTCCGTCCAAAAAACATGCTCGCACAAAGGCGGTTCGGCCAGCAGAGCCTCGACCTGACGATGAAGAGGAGCATAAGCCGGTTCAACCGGCTCGCGGCCAGCCACCAGCAGCAGCCGAGCCGGACATTCCGGGTGTTCGGCCAGGAGTCGCCGGAAGGCGTGGAGCAGGGTTTCAACTCCCTTGGAGGGGCTAATAAAGCCAAAATAAACTATAACCAGGTCAGACTCGGTGGCGCCATAGCCGGTCCGCTGGCTAAGGCGGTCAAAGTCGGCCGCCAGGGATGGCTCGATGTTGGCCCCCAGGGGGACGTGATGCAGTTTGCCCCGACTCAGGGGTAGAGCGCAGCCAATTTCACTAAGATTCTGTCGTTCAGTGACAATCACCCGGCTGCTGCTCAAAACCGATAGGCCCACTCGCGCCCGACCCAACCGGCGGAAAGTGGTAAATTCGTGGATGGTGGTCACGACCGGTAGTTGCAGGATGGCGCGGATGAAGAACGGCAGCAGATTGATAAAGGGATGGCGGCCATAGCGGGGGGTGGGGTATTGAATATTGACCACCTCCGGCCTGATAGCGCGCAACTGCGCCAGAATCAATCCCAGGGTCGGCGCCGTCCAAGAGTGGACAACCGGCCGCACCCTCACCGGGCTATCTTGCTCCCTCACCCCGCCCGGTGAGGTCAAAACTTCCACGTCAGTTCCTTGTTGGACCAAAGTCGTAGCCAGCCGGTGGGTATAATCGCCTATGCCGCAAGGTAATGGCGGGTAGGAACCTGAGATGAAACATGTTTTCACTGGTTATTTAGTTCAAGCTTTTGGTTCTAGTTCAACTGAATTAAAAAGTGATTTCATCTTATTATCTGGGCCGCCAGCCAACTCCAAATTGCGTCACCCTCTCTAAAAAGGGAATTATCCAAAAGCCAACACGTCGAGCCAAGCGGCATCGAGATGAAAGGGTATCCATATCTTTTCGGGCTTTAAATATTTTTTTAGCAACTCTAAAAAACTCAGGGGAACTGTCGTAGGAACCAAGCCCTAACACCAGAGGTACTACATGTCCTTCAAGAAAAGGGCTATTTAATCCATGTGCTTCGATATTTGTCAAAGTACATAATTGCCGATTGAGAAAAAACTGTGTAAGCCATCGAATACCATACCAAACCATACAGTTGAACTTTAAGAGAGCATTTTTCTTTGACACAATCGAAGTATTAGAGTCGTGAACACGGAACCGGGTGTTAACGCGATTACAAAACACAAATCCCCCTTGGGCCATCAATTGGGACATCAGTAACAAATCCTGGGGTAGATAACCGGGCGGTCCCCAAAATAAGCTACTGTGCAGGGCTTTTTTTCGGCAAACCATACTATTCATTGGGCCTGGATTATCAATACCTAAAAAATTAACTGCCTGTTCTGGGGCAAAATAGATTACTCTCGTATCAAAGTCAGTAATAGCCACCGGTCGATAAAATTCTAATCCGTGATTGCGGCCAAAATATTCAGCCGGACAAGTATAGTAAGCCACCTCTGGATACTGCTCAAGCACTTCTATCGCTGTAGCCAGGTGATCGGGCAGGTAAAGGTCATCGTCGGCCAGAGGGGCAACAAATTCTCCTTGAGCTTGGTTAAAGGTAAATTGCCAGTTGGCGGTCTGACCAATATTGGAGGGGTGACGATGGTAATGAATACGCGGGTCGGTGAAGCTGGCTACCACATCGGCCGTATGGTCGGTAGAGGCGTTATCGGCAATCACTACTTCAAAATCGGTAAAGGTTTGAGCCAGAGCGCTGGACAAACTTTCAGCTAAAAAATCGGCGCGGTTATAGGTTGGAATAGCTATAGTAACTCGCGGAGACATCATCAGGGCCACCATCCGGATTGGAATAAGGATATTTGTTCAAATATGGGCATAAGCGTAAAACCAAACCGGCGAGCCAGCCTGGTACGTTTGGAAAATTGATCAAGCTCTGTTCTTTGAGTGAAGATAGATTTGGCCAGGCTGAATAAAACCGGTGAACTGTAAAAAGAGGCCAAGCCAAAGAGTAAACTAGCGGTATGAGACGGATCAATGGTTAAACCGTGCTGTTGAATATCCTGGGGCGAACAGAGGTGGTGGTCTAATAAAAATTGAGCTAAATATCTAATGGCAAACCAAAGCATACAATGAAGTTTTAGTGCATATCTTTTATCGGCCGGGCTACGAGAGGCGTTGGTATCATGATAACGATAACGCAGCGTGGGTTGGCTGCTATACAAAAAGCCGCCTTGGGCCATTAATTGGGTTAAAACGAGAACATCGGTATGAACATATCCGGGTTTGCCCCAAAATATATTAGCGGTAAAGCGGTCTCTCCGGCAAACCATAGTATTAATAAAACCGGGGTTTTCCATCGCTAAAAATTTGACCGCCTGACCAGGGGAAAAATAGGTTAAAAGGGGGTTGGTATCGGTTATCCCGGCCGGGTGCCAAATTTTTTGGAGGCCAGCCCCAAAGGTAATCATCGGGCCACTATAATAGGCGGCCTGGGGATAGCGGGCCAAGGCCTCAATCGCCGAGGCTAGATGGTCGGGTAGTAGAATATCATCGTCACAAACAATTGCCACAAATTCAGTATTAACCATCTCTATGGCTGTTCGATGATTAGCCATAATCCCCACGTTTTGAGGTTGACGAAAATATTGAATCCTTGGATCATGAAAACTGGTTACTAAAGTGGGGGTAGTATCGGTGGAAGCGTCATCAGCCACTAATAAGGTAAATTCGGTTAAGGTTTGGGCCAGGACACTTTGGATAGCCTCTTCAAGAAAAGAAGCGCGGTTATAAGTAGGAATACAGACGGTAACTTTAGGGTTCATAGGCGAAGCCCCCATTTGGTGAACTGGCTTCTGGCTAACACCCAACTATACTCCAATTCAACTCTGGTCACAAGCCTAAGGGCAAATAATCCAAACACCATTAGTCCAAAGATGATAACTTTTATCCCTAAGGTCGTTCCGAATCCCAGCGGGGGAAGCTGCTGGACAAACAGCAGTAAGCAAAAATGAAGGGCCAGGCAGGCTGCTAAGTTGGGCGTTGAATAGGGTAACAATGAAATTTTTTGCAGGATTAAATGCAGCAAGATTTGTGGAACTGCGTATCCCACTACAGTTGCAATGACAGCTCCCCAAACACCCCACCTGGGTATAAGGATAAAATTTAAAATTATATTCACCGCCGCCCCGGCTAAATTGACCCCGCTAATCTCTTTTAGCATTTTTTGGGCCATTCCTCTGGTGTTAAGCACAACCCCGACGGCACCAAAAACATAAATATAGGTCAGAAAGCCCACATAAGGTACAGCCGGTAAGTAAGCCGGGCGGGTTAACAAAAGTAAAATCTCGGGAGCGAATATTCCTAAAAAAAGGGATGCACCTAAAACTACCGCGATCAAGTAACGAGTCAGATTTTCATATTGCCTGGTCGCAAATGTTTCATGTTGGGTAGCCAAGGCTAAGGGCATCCAGGCTGAATAGACCGGCCCCATCATAACTATCAGCAGACTGGCTATTTTGTTGGCAATTGTATAGTGTCCTAAAGCCTCCAGACTAACATAATGAACCAAGACCAGGCGGTCAGACACTAAGAGGATCCATGAAGTCATAATTGCCGGTTGCAACATTAAACCTGAGGATAACAATAACTTCATAATCCTAAAAGATGGTTTACCTACTAAACTGTGGGCCACATACCAGGTGGCTATAGCCAGGGTTAAGCCGGCTATAATCGGAACAAGAACTAAGCCTATTGCTCCCCAACCCAAGATAATAATAAACACAATATTGCTGACCACAGTAGTCACAAGCGTAGTTAGGCTAAAGATCATACCCCAACGTACCCGCAGAGCCGATTGGGCGGCCATGGTTAAAACAGCATTGGTAAGCGCCGGGATCATAGTCAAACCCATTATTTGAAACAGAATTACATACTGTTGGTTATTGTTCAAAGTTAGTTTGGTAATTGGCGCAGCCAAGACGATAAAAATTAAACTGGCCGGCAGGCCAATTAGGCTGACCATTGCTATCGCGCTGCCGGTAACCTGGCGCGACCACTCTTTATCTTCGGGGTGATCATTAAAATGGGTCATCAAGGCTTGAGGTATGGCCAGTAACACTAACATTACAATAGCAGAGGAAAGGGTTAGAACATACTCAGCCACCCCGTAATCTTGTGGTTCCAGAATACGAGTCAGAATGGGGGTAAAGATAAGCGATATAAACGGTCCGGCCCATTGAATCAAGCCATAACCTATAGACATTTTGGACAGTTGCTTTAGCTTTTGGAGCATATAGGTTTACATATATATTCTCTATGAGGAAATACAGTTGGCTGAGGTAATATGCCCAAAGACCTAGCTAAATCCTTAAGGTTTTCTCGCAATTTAAATTTCAAACTCCGGGGGTTATCTAGTAATTGCCAATAAGTCCACTCAAGTGATTTCCAGTTAGCTACTTCTACTAATTCAAATCTCCGTCTTAATAAATCGGATAAATTATGCAATTCCTTATTACG
>CAZUNT010000131.1:0-20391 GCA_964622215.1 uncultured Caldilineaceae bacterium | reverse complement strand
GGTTCATCTCCTCCACTAAACTCAACAATGGAAAAAACTTTCCTGGACAGCTATATAGGCAAATGAGGGTTAGATGGAGTAGAACATTTGTCTAATGTGACATTGTAGAAGTAGTTACCAGACCACAAACATAGGATACTGGTGGCAGAACACCAGGTTCGTCCTGGACCTTGTCCAGCTCGAACAGCTACTTACTCAACTTCGTATCGCACACACTGTAATTCGTCGGTAGGTCGCTTTTTTGGGGACGGAAGACACCCAACCCTACCGAGCAGTTTACACCCATCTAAATACGAAAATTTACAAATTCGCTGAACTGCTTCAACGTCATCTTGAGTGACTGTCAGCCAGCTTTATACATCGATTTCAATTCTTCAATTGAAAGCACAGAATCTCTTTTGCGATGAATCATTTTATGACAATTTGAGCAAACAACAACCATATCAGTTTTTGGATTGACTTTTGTATTTCCACCAAGCTCACTTACTGGTTTTAGATGGTGAACTTCAATAAACCCTTTCCCTTGCTCACCATATCGTTCCTCGAAATCAAAACCACAAACAAGACATTTTGTTCCGTGAATTGCAATTGCTTTAGCCCTAAGTTTAGAATCTCTTTCATAGTAATTTGTAAATCGCTCTCGTTGTTGTCCCTCAAAATATTCTTCTTCAATTCTTAAAGAATCTAAGTCGATTTCAACAACAGTTTCAATTTCTTTTAATCTTTTTTCCTCTAATTCTTTTAGTCTTTGTTCCTCAGCTTCTTGTTGCCTTCGCTTTTCTACTCTTTCTAATATCCATTGCTCTTCTTTCTGGTTTTGCTCTTCAGAAAAATTATGCCCTAAATTGTTTTTTATTTGATTTGAAGTTACTGGGGTACGCATCATTTTGCTGGGACGGTTTTTAACATATCTTCTCCCTTCATCTGTAATAGTCCAGTAACCTTTTCCTTTTCCGCTCGGAAAATCAAAGATATGTCCATCGTTAACGCAGTGCAAACGAGCGAATTGTACCCGGTTCGCCCATTTACTCTTACTCTCTCTATAAGGGAGATTAAGTTCATCATCTGTTAGTTCAGGAAATAACTCGGCCAATTGGTCATAAACATCATTACAATGCATAGTTCCCTTAGGAGCTTTGTATAGGAGGCCCAGTAATTCATTTTGAATAACGTCATCATGTGGTATTGACATTCTCTAACCTCGCATTTTCAAGATGAGTGTTAAATTTTGGCGCACAACTTGCGGCCTAACATAATAAGGGCTTCATGCGGCGGTGCGACACGAAGTCGCTTACATATTTGTTACAACTGAATATCAGGATGTAACCCAATGTTCTGCCGTTGGTACGCTTCGCGTAAAGGCACGTGGGCAAGTTCAGGAACTCGCCGCTTTCCTGACGCAGATGGTGTCCCACCGGCCCTTGCGGGAGACAGCACCTAAGCCATCTAGTGGTATGTAAGCGGAACAGGTAAGCCCGTAGTCCCCCCTCCGGGAAAGCAAACCGTAAGGTGAGCCGATAGGACTGCGGGTAAAGGATGGCACACTTGGCAGCGTGACCTACTGCCTGCCGCCGGCGGCGACCACGCCCTGATCTGAACATTTCAGCCTGATTGACTGACAAATTTAACAATTGAGGCAGAAACTCACCACGGAGGCATGGAGGACACGGAGAAATTTTATAAAAATCTCTGTGCTCTCCGCTCGCTTCGCAGTCCGTGGTGAAATATTAAATCTGTCAGTCAATCAGCATTTCAGCTAAAAAGGGCCGCTCCAGCTCCACCCCGGGTTTGAGGTCGGTTTGGTTCAAGCTGTCTCTTTTTCTGCCTTTACCGGTATCTCTTTTTACAATTTTAAGGTTCTGCTACTTGACAACTGTAATTCATCGGTAGGCGGATTTTTGGTGGTAAGGGGCATTTCTTTAGGACGGATAAGCCTCAAGCCCCGCTTTCATTGCTCCTTCGATGGTTCCATTTATATGTCCAGCCCCAGGAAAAAACCATTCCTCTGGATCATATCGTTCGTCACTATATTTAAAGATCGCAAATTCCCACTCATTTATATCTCCCGTGTATTCCAAGCGACAAATCGGCCCTGAACGTCCATAACTAACTCGATCCAAATACAGAAATCGACCGCGATAACGGGTCAGATAATAAATATTGGGATTAGCTATCTCATTTTTATTAAAACTCTTCACGATTTCATCGGCTTGGTTTTTTACTTCTTCAGGGATACCTTTGCTACCCATTGTTACCACCCCGTTTACTTTTTTACTCGTTGTTGTTTAGGACAAATGACGTCCACCATTTCCCCTTTGTAAAAGACGATTATATGCTCATCAGGTTCAGAGTCACCCAGATAGACTTTTTTCTTGCGGCTCATTTTTTTGATTTCTCGAATGGTATTTTCAAAGAAATCAGACTGATGACCACAATCGCATACATACGATGAGGGAAAAATCTCTTTTGGCATATCTTGATCTGATTATAGCCAGATATTCCAAAACCTCAATTACCGGCGCTGCGCCAGCTTTGGCCCAAATCCTCCGAAACATACAGCCCGCCTTTGACCAGGGCGGCGTAGAGACGCGGGCCGCTGAAGGCCAGGGCGCGGACCCCCTGAGGTAAATTCCGATCCGGGTCGAGCGGCAGGCCGGCGCTGGCCGGATTCCAACTCTGGCCGCCGTCCGGGCTGTGATAGACGCCGATATCGGTCCCCAGTAAGAGCGTGTCGCCCAAACCGAAGGCCAGGGCGCTGCTCCAGGTGCGCTCGCCGGGGATGTTCCCGGTTAAATCCTGCCAGCTTTGGCCGTTGTCCTCGGAAACGTACAACCCGCCGTAAAGCGCGCCCAGGTAAAGGCGGCCGCCGTCGGGCGAGACGGCTAAGGTCTGGGCAAAGGTGCCACTTTTGTCGCCGGGGACCACCGCCCAATTTTGGCCGCCGTCGCCGGAGCGCACCAGCCCGCCGTATTGCAGCCAGGCAAAAACCAGGCCGTCCGCCGCAAAGTTGGGCGAAAAAGCAATCGCCGCCACGTCCGCCGCTCCCTCGACTTTACCCCCCTCGAAGACGCTGCGCCAGCTTTTCCCCCCATCGGCGGAACGGAGCAGTTGGTTGTGGGCGTAATTTCCCCCGGCCAGCACTACCCCATCCCCGGCAAAATTCGGCGAGACGGCCAGGGTGGTGACTTCAAACCCGGTTGGCAGGTTGGAGAGATAAGTCCAATTCTGACCCCCGTCCTCGCTCCGCTCGACGATCGTGCCGGTGGCGGCAAAGAGGCTGCCGGTGGGGGCCAGGGCCAGGCGGGCCACCTTGGTTTCGTCGGCGCGGGCGGGGAAGTTGGTATCCGTCCAGCTTCGCCCGCCGTCGGCCGATCTAAACACCCCGGCCACGCTGTTGGCCACGAAAATCTCCCCTGAAGGACTAACGGCCATATCCTGTAAGTCGAGTTGGGCCAGGTTGATCGCCGGGCGGCCCCAGGTCAGGCTTTGAGGAGAGAGTGTCACCGGCCGGCCCTCCCGCCCGCTGAGATACAGGTCGCCGTTGGGCAGAACGGTGGCGGCGGCCAGTTGGAAGTTAGCCGGCAGGCCGCTCAGCAGCGATTGCCAGGTGCGCCCGGCGTCAACCGAACGTTGTAGTTTAAGGGGTTGGTCATACTGTTGGTACAAGGCCAGGTACACCGTTTGAGCGGCGGCAAAATTGGGCGCAAAGAAAAGCCGCTGCGTGCCCTGGTTCGGCTCCAGCCCGGCCGCGGCCGGCTGCCAGCTTTGCCCGCCGTCGACGCTGCGCCAGCGGCCGTCGCTCAAAATCAATGTGCTCTGGCTAAAGTTGGGTGAAAAGGCTACCTGGCCGGGCGGCAGGCCGGTATCTATCCAGCTATTGCCGCCGTCGGTCGAGCGGAGCAGGCTGTTCGCGGCGATCAGCACCAGCTTATCGTCGGCAAAAGTGGGCGATACAGCCAGGCTTTTAAGCTGGGCACTTGACGGGTCCGTTGCATAAGTATCGGCCAGGGAAACCCAGCTTTCGCCGCCGTCGCTGGAACGGAACAGGCCCCGGTACGGGGTGGTTAAAAAAATGGTTCGATCCTGGCCAAAGGTCGGGGAGAAGGCCACCTGGCCGATTTCCAAATCGGTCAGGCCGCGTGTGGAGGGCTGCCAGGTAGCGCCGCCGTCGCCGGAACGAAACAGGCCGCCGTTCCGGCCTAACGCCGAGCCTGAGAGGCCAACCAGCAGGGTTTGATCGGCCTGATAATTGGGGGAGATGGCCAGGGCGCTGACGGGCCGGGCGGGCAGGCCGCGCCCTAACAACTCCCAGCTTTGGCCTTTAATGGAACGGTAGAGACGCTGGCGGTTGATCTGGAAATAGTCGCCGGTAGGGGCGACAAAGAGTTGGAGCGGTTGAGTTGTTGGCTGATAACCGGCGACTGAGGGTGGAGCCGAGGGCGCTTCGAGTTGGCCGCCGCCGGCAGCAACGATCAGTAGATTGCCGTTGGCGTCGGTCAGGTAAAGGCGCTGCGCCTGGGGGTCAAAGGTCAGCGGGCTGAACTGGCCGGGCAGGCTGATTTCGCTCAACAAGGTCAAATCGCCGTCAAAAACCTGGAGGGCCGTGTCGTTCACCGCGTAAAGGCGGTCGGAGGTTGGGTCGTAAATCAATTGGCCTGCTGCGTCGGCCAGTTCCAAAGTTTGGGTGAAGGTGCGAGACTGAGCCTGCCATTCGAACCGGTGGAGGAAGGAGCGGTCGAGACGATAACGGGACATAAAAGCGCGGGCGCGAATAGGGTCGAGGGCCGGCAGGCCGTAGCTGATCTGCCCATCGGTGTAGAGGGGTTGAGGCGGCCCGGCCACATCAAAGACGGAGAAGTAGTTGCCGCCGTTGGAGCCGGGGACGCCGTTGTTGATGTGGGCATAGAGGAGGTGGTTGCTGCCGTCCAATTGGGTGGCAACCACGCAGGGGGCTACAAACGGGTCTTGGGCCGGGAAGAGAGTGGTTGTGCCGGTTAGAGTATCGGCGTTGAGGATGAGCGTGTTACACTGCTCGGTGCGGCACTGGCAGGGTGGGGTCAGGTAAAGCCGGTCGCTGCCTGGGTCGGGGGTAAGCTGGCCGGGCGTATCCAGTGTAGCGGCCATGCTGAGCGTCTGGATGTCAATAATTTGGGCCGGGTCGCCGCTCAGGTAGAGACGCCGGCGGCCGGGGTCGAGGGCCAGTAAAGTTGAAGATTGAAAGTTGAAGGTTAGCGCAGCGGGAGGCAGGTCAGGCCGGGTTTCCAGGCGGGCGATTTCGTTGGCGTCGGCCAGGTCCAACACTTGTAGGGTGGCGGCGCTATTGAGTATGTACAGGCGGTTGGCGGCCGGATCGGCCAGGGCGCCGCTGAGGGTCAGGGCGGTGTAGATGGTTTTGGCTGCCCCACCGGCCGGGTCAACCGCAAAAACATAGCTGCCGGGGTTGGTATAGGTTAAATAAAAGCGGCCGGTGGCGGCATCGCCGGCCACGTCGGTGGGGTAGCTGGGGATGGCCTGGCTGTCCAGCAGGGTCAGGTCGATGAGATTAAAGCGTTGGAGCGAGTAGGCGTCAAAGCTGCGGTTAGTTATGGCGGCGGTTGACCCGGTCAGGACCAGGTGCGGATCGCTGTAGGTGTCGTCGGTCAGGATAAAAGGGGCCGGGTCAAAGAAAGGCCGGCCGTCGCCGTCAAGGGCGCGCAGGCTGACTTCCGTGCCGTCATGGTCAATGACGAGGATTCGCTTATTGGCCTGGTCCACGGCCACCTGCATCAGTTGGGAGGGGGCCTGGTAGGTATTTACCAGGGCCAGGGTAGCAGCATCGTAGATTTCTAAGGCGGAACTGCGGCCCAGGTAGAGCCGTTTGGCGTCAGGGTTGAGCAAAAGGCGTTGAAGGTTGGAGGTTTGCAAAGCAGGTTGAAGGTTAGTGGTGGTTAGTTCGCTCAAGGAGTTAGGGTCAACGGCCCACAGGCGAGTCTCATTCGCCAGGTAGAGCCGGTCAGGGCCGGGAACGACGGCCATAACGCCGGGCAGGGTCTTAAGGATGGTCAAATCGTCGCGGTTGATGATAGTCAGGTTGGCGTAGGGCGGGCTGGCGTACAAATCACCCCAGAGAGCGTAAAGGCGAGGCCGGTAGGGATCAACCTGGATATCCAACGGGTTGGGTGGTGGTGAAAAAGTGTCCTGGGACGAGTTTGGGCGCGGCGTATTGTTGAGTGGAATCAGGCCGGTCACTGCGTTTATCTTCAGGTCAACCAGACTAATGGTGTTGCCTTCCAGGGTAGAGAGGCCGCTGTTGAAGGTGTAGAGGCGTTGGTTCTGGCTGTCCAGGGCGACTCGCTGGGGCTGATGGCCGTTTCCGGCCGGCACGCCGAGGTAGAGTTGGTCGACGATGGTGGGGATATTAGGTAAAGGATGAAGGATGAGGGCTGAAGGATGAATGGGAGCGGGCGGCAGGGTAGAGTTTGCTCGGCCGGCCAAGGGCTGATAGGTGAGGCCGGAGACCATCAAAACGGCCAAAATAACTACGGACTTAAAAAGGAACGAGCGAGGATTTTTCATGGCGGTACCTCGGACCTGTTAAGGGTAATTTATGATTTACGTCTTAGGAAGTTCCCCCCCAGTATACTCTAAAAATGCCCACTTTTCCAATGGGAGGCTTGCTCTGCATGGGTTGGTAAGTATAATAGAGGGCTGCCTTATCTAAACATCTATAGAACGGATTCCGTCTTGAAAGTCGCGATTAATGCCTGGTTTTGGGACAATCCCTCGGTGGGCAGCGGGCAATATCTACATTATTTGCTGCCGGCCCTGCAGCAGGCCGAAAAGAATCTTGAAATCATTCTCATTTCCCCCAAACCCCTCGACCCTGCCGCCGCCCCATTGCCAAACTTGAAACTTTACCTGGCTAAAACACCCTTTGGCCGCCAATCTTCCAACCTGGCCAAGGTCTGGTTTGAGCAGATTACCTTTCCCCGCGCTTGCCGGAAACTGGGGGTTGACCTGGCCCATGTGCCCTACTTTGGTTCGCCGCTCTCGCCCTCTGTACCAACCCTGGTGACGATTCACGATCTAATCCCTATGCTCCTGCCCGAATACCGGGGTGGATTTTTAGGGCGTTTGTACACTTCCCTGGTGGCGGCGGCGGCCCCCCAAGCTAAAATCATCCTGACCGACTCTGAGGCCAGCAAGCAGGATATTTTGCGCAAACTCGGCTTGGGTGGTGAACAGGTCCGGGTCGTCTACCTGGCCCCCGCGCCCTATTTTCAGCCTGCCGAAAGCTGGCAGCAAGTGGTGGAGCTTAAACAGAAGTACAACCTGCCGGAGAATTTTGTGCTTTACCTGGGTGGTTACGATGTGCGCAAGAATGTCAGCGCCCTGCTGTATGCTTACACCTGGGTCAGCAAGACGCTGGGCGAGCAGTACCCGCTGGTGCTGGGCGGGCGCTTGCCGGAAAGCGACTCCGCCTTTTTTCCCGATCCTCGGCGAATTGCCCGCGAGTTAGGAATTGAGGAGTTTATCATTACCCCTGGCTGGATTGCCGAAGAGGACCGCCCGCTGCTTTATGCGGCCGCAGCTGTATTCGTGTATCCATCTCGCTACGAAGGTTTTGGCCTGCCGGTGCTGGAGGCGATGGCCTGCGGTGTCCCGGTGGTGACGACGAATGCCGCTTCGATCCCCGAATTGGCCGGCCCGGCCGCCTTCCAACTCGACCCGAATGATACCAGGCACATGGCCGCGCCGATCATTCGTCTCTGCACCGAGGAATCATTTCGTGCTGAGATGATCGAGCGCGGTTTTGCCCAGGTGGAAAAGTTTAGCTGGGCCAAGACGGCGCAGGAGACACTACGGGCGTATCGGGATACACTAACCCGGCCTTAAAATTATGAGGCTTACTACTTTTAAAAAGAACCAACTTGTGTGGTACAATACTCCGGCGAATTAAGGATAATAGTTTTTACGTAACACGCCCTATCCACTACATTCCATGAAAGTTCTTTTGCTCTCCAAAGCCTGCATTGTGGGCGCATATCAAAAGAAACTCGAAGAGATGGCCGCCATTGACGGTGTTGATTTAACCGTCGTCGTGCCGCCTTCCTGGGAAGATCCGCGCGACCCGACGCGGCTGGAAAAAGTCCACACCCAGGGCTACGAGTTGATTGTGACCGATATCGTCTTTAACGGCAATTACCATCTCCATTTCTATCCCAAGCTCAAGCCAATTGTGCAGCGAGTCCAGCCGGACGTTTTTCATATTGACGAGGAGCCTTACAATTTGGCCACATTTCTGGCGATGCGGCTGGCTCAATCCATACAGGCCAAGACGGTTGTTTTTAGTTGGCAAAATTTGCTCCGGCGTTATCCGCCTCCCTTCAACTGGATGGAGCGGTATGTGCTGAACCATACGGATGCCCTGCTGGTCGGCAACAGCGAGTCGGTCAAAGTATGGGAGGGTAAAGGATACAACGGCCCGATTCAGCTTATTCCCCAATTTGGGGTTGATCCGGCCATCTATTATCGTCACGAGCGCCCGACCCGCCGGGGCCGGGTGAGTGTTTTTAAGCAGCGCAGCGTTCGATCACCCAGTCAGCCGTCCCTGGTTATTGGGTATGTCGGCCGGCTGGTCGAAGAAAAAGGATTGGAAATACTGCTCCTGGTCGCCAGCCGCTTGAACGGCCCCTGGACGATGCAACTCCTGGGCAGCGGCCCGGATCGCCCCCGGTTAGAGAAGATGACCCAATGGCTGGGCATTGCTCCCCGTGTGACCTTTGACCAGAAGATGCCTTCGACCCACCTGCCGCACTACTTTAGCGGTCTCGATGTGTTGGTGTTGCCTTCGGTGGCCCGCCCCAATTGGAAGGAGCAGTTTGGCCGGGTCCTGATTGAAGCTATGGCTTGTGATGTGATTACGGTGGGCGCTCGCTCCGGGGCCATTCCAGAAGTTATCGGCGCTGCTGGCTTAACTTTTGCCGAGGGTGATGTGGACGAATTACAGGCTCAACTTCAGCGCCTCATCGATGATGTGACCCTCCGTGAGGAATTGCGCCAGAAAGGCCGCCAGCGGGTCAAGGATCATTACACCCAGGCCGCCATTGCCAAAAACACGGTCAATGTCTACCGCCAGATTTTGGGTGAAACCGTATCAGAAATTATCAATTCGCCGGAACCAGAATCGATGCCGGTGTAAATCAGTTCCATCTAGTGCCCTTTTTGTAGGTAATAGTCTATGTCTCAAATGTGCCCTAATTGTAGTTTGGATAACCCGGATGAGGCGCAAAAATGCAGTAATTGCCCATCTCCACTGCGTGGATTGCTTGGCTATCGCACCGGTTTGAGCGATCGCTATCAGGTTGTTAGTGTCTTGGGGTGTGGGGCCATGGGAGCGGTTTACCTGGCCGAGGATAAGCGCCTGGCCGGCCGGCGCTGCGCCATTAAGGAAAATCGCCCCGATACCGGCGCCAGCCCTGAATTCCAGGCCCAGGCTCGCGAACAATTTATCGCCGAGGCCAGTGTTTTGGCTCAACTCGACCATCCGGGTCTGCCCAAGGTCTCCGATTATTTCATTGAAAATGGTCGGGAATACCTGGTGATGGATTATGTGGAAGGGGAGGACCTGGAAAGCGCCCTGCAACGGGCCAGGCAGCCGCTGCCGGAGGAATCGGTGCTGTTGTGGGCTGACCAGGTACTCGATGCGTTAACCTATTTGCACAATTGGCGTTCCCAGCCCATTATCCACCGTGACATCAAGCCGGCCAATCTGCGGGTCAACCTGCAAGGCAAAGTCAAACTGGTTGATTTTGGCCTGGTCAAACTACTGGATCCCAGTAATCCTAAAACCAAAGCCGAACTGCGGGGCATTGGCACACCCGCCTACGCCCCTTTGGAGCAGTTTGCCAGCAGCGATGACCACACCGACGCCCGCTCTGATATCTACGCCCTGGGCGCGACGATGTATCACCTGTTGACCAACCTCTACCCGCCGGATGTCCACCAACGGCTGTTAAACCCGCAGCTTTTAGCGCCGCCTCGCCAGTTGAATTCACAATTATCAGAGAATACCGAGCGGGTGATCATGCGGGCTATGGAAATCTACCCGGCGCAGCGATTCCAATCGGCGGACGAGATGCGCCAGGCGTTATGGGATAGCCTGGGGAACACCGGCCAATTAGCGGTTAAACCTGCGGCGGTTCGCCGCCGTAGCGCTGGGGTAGGGCCGTGGCTGTTTGGCCTGATTGGATTGATTCTCGTGTTGCTGATTATTGGGGGAGCAGCCTACCTGGTGTTGGACTTGGGTGAAGGCAACTCGGCGATTGCTCAACCCCCGCTGACCACTGAGAGCCAGCCGACGGCCACCGCCACCGAGTTGTTTGTACAGGCCCTGGGCGACGCGCCCACCGACACCCCCACTCCCGTTGTGCCTCCCTCTCCTACGGTGGAGGCGACACCCACCGAAACGCCCACTATCACGACCGAACTTACCATCACTATCACTACCGTTGCCGGCATCGAGACGTCTGGTATCCCCAAGTCTTCTTTGGCAGGCACAATTGCCTACCCGGTTTTTAACGGCAGAGACTATGATATTTATTTTGGGCAAGCTGATGGCTCCGGTTCACGCCTTTACCGTAAGGGGGCCAGCCAACCGACCTTCAGTCCCGATGGTTCGCGGATTGCGTTTCACTCCTGGCGTCTCGATTCCTGGGGGTTGATGACAATGGAAGTGAGTGGCCGGAATGAAATTCTGATAGCTAATTTTGTGGAGGATCAACTCCCCACCTGGAGCCCCGATGGTAGTGAGATTGTGTTGTTATCGCGCCGCGAAGGAGACCGTAAATCGCGCCTGTTTCGGGTGGGCAGTTTCCAGGATCGTACCAAAGGGGTAGTGATTGGCGAAGGAGAATATCCGACTATTGGCCTGGATGGGCGGCTGGTTTTTAAGGGCTGGGGTAGTACCGCTCCGGGCTTGCGTACGGCCACCATCTCCCTGGGGGGACTTCAGGTGGTCACAGACCGCGATGAAGATACTGCCCCGGCCCCTTCTCCTGATGGGCAGCGAATTGCCTTTATGTCCCGCCGGGAGGGTAATTGGGATATTTATATCGTCAATGCGGATGGCTCCGGTTTGTTGCCCCTGACCAGCGACCCGGCCGAAGACGGCTTGCCCACTTGGTCGCCCGATGGCCGGGTGATTGCTTTTGTGAGCCACCGGGGGGAATCTTGGGCTGTCTGGGCGATGACTCCTCGTGGTGAAGGGCAGCGCCTGCTATTCGCTATGGAAGGCTCTCCCGATGGTTTTGTCGGCAAGGACCTGAACACCAGCCGGGGCTGGACTGAGGAACGAATTAGTTGGACCAAATAAGTTTGACCGCTTCGCTCCAACCCTGGCTCCTGGCCGCTCGTCCCAAAACGCTGCCTGCTGCCACTGTGCCGGTTTTCGTCGGCACGGCGGTAGCCATAAGCGAGGGTGTGTTTCGCCCTGGTCCGGCTCTGGCGGCCTTACTGGGATCGTTGTTGATTCAGATTGGGGCCAACCTGGCCAACGATGTCTTTGATTACCACAAAGGCGCGGATACCTCGGCCCGGCTTGGCCCGCTGCGGGTAACACAGGCCGGTTTGCTGTCGCCGGGGCAGGTCTTGGCCGGCATGTGGCTCACTTTTGGCCTGGCTGCTTTGATCGGCCTCTACCTGGTTGTGGTAGGCGGCTGGCCGATTGTGGTGATTGGGCTGCTTTCCATTGCCTCGGCCATTGCTTATACCGGCGGCCCCTTTCCGTTGGGCTATCATGGCCTGGGTGATCTGTTTGTGTTTATCTTCTTTGGGCTGGTCGCGGTCTGCGGGACGTACTACGTACAGGCCGGCCTGGTCAGTGCGGCGGCCTGGTGGTCGGCCATACCGGTAGGGCTGCTGGCGACGGCCATCCTGGTGGTTAATAATCTGCGAGATATTGACACCGACCGGGCCGCCGGAAAAAAGACGCTGGCCGTGCGTCTCGGCGCAAAAGGAGTGCGGCTAGAGTATATCCTGTTAATCGGACTGGCCTATTTGGTCCCTTTGCTAATGGGGTTGGCGGGTATCTCGACGCTGTGGGGGGTATTGGCCTGGCTCTCCCTCCCGCTGGCTGCGGCGCAGATACGCTTCATTTTTACCAAAACGGGCCGCCCCCTCAATCGTGCTCTAGCCGGAACGGCCCGCTTGGAACTGGTCTATGGATTACTGTTCTCCGCAGGTTTAATCGTAGGCCGGCTGTTCTAAGGAATTGACAATTGACAATTGACAATTGTCAATTGTCTCTACCGCCCCATGGCCTCGCCAATGGTCTTGGTCACCTCCAGGCCGGCTTTGACCATAAAATTTACCTCCGAACTGGAACTCACCAACCGCATCCCTTGTTTGGTCCACTTAACGGCCAGGCTCAAATTGTTCATGTGAATGCCCGGAACAACGCCGTGCCGCCGGCAAGCCTCGATTGTTTTTTGAATGGCCGCTTCGACGGTGGGATGGTTCTGTTGGTCGGGCACGCCTAAAGCAATCGACAGGTCATTGGGGCCGATGAGGGCTACATCTACCCCGGGAATAGACACAATCTCCTCGATATTTTCGACGGCTTCCCGCATTTCGATCTGGACAATCAGCAGCGTCTCTTTATTGACAGCGGCCATAAACTCGGTTACCTGCCCACCTTTGAATTGGGTATAACCCCGGATCAGGGCGTTACCGCGCTTACCCTCCGGTGGATATTTCATAATCTGCACGATTTCTCGGACTTGAGCGGCGTTGGTGATACGCGGAGCCATAATACCCTGCGCGCCCGCATCGAGCGATTGGGCGATGTGGGCGTAGGTCAGTTCGGGGACGCGGACAATGGGGGTAACGCCTAGGAGGACGCCGGTCCGAGTCAGGTCGGCGATGGTTTCGATGGTAAACGCGCCATGTTCGTTGTCGATGATGACGAAATCAAAACCGGCATTGGCCAGCAACTGCATCACCGCCGGCTGCCGGAATTCGATCACCATGGTCCCGACGACGGATTTACCATCGCGCAAGGCGTGCTTAATTCGATTGATAGGGATGAGAGAGTTGTTAGGCATAATATTTCCTTCCCGGTCTATTTTCTAAGGAGTCGTCACGAGCTAACGCACACCACCAATAATGAAAATACTTTCTGACTACTGACTACTGACTACTGTTTACTATTTTCTAGGGAGTGACTCATCAAAAAAATTTACCAACCTGGTTTCATACGCTTCGGGGGCCACATTCAGATAATCTCCGTGCCCGGCCCCTTCGACGATCCAGAGTTCGGCATTAGCGCCGGCGGCTGCTTGTTGGTGGATCGCGCCGGTCAGGCTAATCTCCCGGCTGCCGTAAATAAGTAAGATGGGGCGGGGCGCGACCTGGCCGATCACGTCAACCGGGCTAAGCAGGTTAATATCCAGGCCGGTCAACAGGCCATAAGTTTGCCGAACCGACCAGAAAAATATGGTTTGAAAGTAACTGCTCAAGCTGCCGTTCAGGGGTGCGGTCAGGCTATCCTCGGCAAAGTCGCCATAGCCGCCCTCGGCCACAACGGCCTTGAGTTGGGGCAAACGCGCCGCCGCCATAATGGCCGTCGCCCCGGCCGAGGAAAAGCCGAAAACGCCGACACGCTCCGGGTCAACGTCGGGGCGGCTGACCAGATAATCCAGGGCATCGACCACCTCGTTTACCTCTTTGTAGCCCAGGCTCACTCCTCCCATTCCCGCGCAGCGCCGCGACTCGAAGGCAAAGACGGCGTACCCATGCCGCACCAGTAGCATTGCCTCCTGCAAGCGGCCATCTCGCCCGCTGTTAAGGGCGGGGGCCACAATGATCGCTGCCCCATTTTTGCCCGGTACAAAGTAGCCGCGAAAGCTGCCCCCGGCCCGGGCCGGGAGGGTGACATCTTCATAATCAAAGCCGTAGTCGCCGGGATTAACTCCACTTTCGGCGCAGGGCGAGTAGACCAGCCCGCACCCCATCAAGAAACCGAGCAAAAACGGCAAGCTCAACAGGGCTACCGTCAGGGCGAATAAAAACGCACCGAGCAGTCGAAGCCAGTAGCCGGGGGGGGTAGGTGACAGGTGACGAAAAGGGGGCGCTAACATCTGTTTTCTAGGCTCTAACCTGGATGAGCCAGAATTAAGTGGGAACACAGAGCGGCCCAGAGACTCCGCAGAGACATTCTAAAAATCCCTCTGTGAAACTCTGTGACTTCTCTGTGTCTCTCCGTGTAACAACTTCTTGTCCAATGTACAAGCATCTTCCCCATCCCCTAACCCCTGATTACTTCTCGCCGGTGCCGCGCCTCGATCTCTTGTAATTGGGCAATGATGGGCTTCTCCTCCTCTTGCACCGATTCAGTGAACCAGGCATTGAGGATTTCCTTGGCCACATTGGTGGACGTAGCCCGCAGGCTCATCACCAGTACATTGGCATCGTTCCACCAACGTGCTCCGCGAGCGGTCTGAGCGTCGGCGCACAGGGCCGCCCGGATACCGGGGATTTTGTTGGCCGCTATTGACGCCCCGGTGCCGGTGTAGCAGAATAACACCCCCTCGTCAGCCTCTTTCCTGGCAACCATATCGGCCAGTTTTTCCGAAACCAGGGTCCAGGGCAAGTTTTCATCGGCCAACGGCCCCAACAAAACAACCTCGTGCCCCCGCACTTTCAACTCATCCACCACAAAATCGGTCAGGTGCGTTTTTTCGTCGCTGGCCACAGCAATTTTCATCGGTATGTGCCCTCCTTAGAAAATAGACCACTGATGGCCGACCACCGACCGCCGAAAGATACTTTCGTTATCGGTGGCGTGCCCAGGTTCATGAACACTCCTCTGAAAGTAGTTTATCACAAAAGCGGGGAGGTCACAATAGCAGCAGACCCTAAAGGTTTTCAAAACCTTTAGGGTCTGCTGCTAAAAAATTGGACGCACCCGGTTCAGCATATCACAGAGGTGCTATCTTGGCCCTGAATTTTAATTCGGGGTGAATTTTTGTTGGCCTGCCGCCGTTGGAGTTGGTTCGCCCAGAAACTTGGCTCGTTCAACGGGAGTGAGCTGGCGATGTTGGTTAGCTTTAGCCAGTTCTAAAATTTCCTGAAAGTCGGTCTCAAATACATGAACCATGCCATCGGTAGAAGCTGTGGCCAGCCAGACATCGTTAGGACGCCAGGCGGTGCTCCACACCCCACCCTGGTGGCTGAGGTTGGCAACAAGTTGAGGTGTAGCCCCAGTGGATAGGGCTGAAACGTTCCAAATTCGCGCTGAACCATCGTCGGAAGCCGTGGCCAGTTGGCTGCCATCGCTGTTCCAGGCAGCACTGTTAACCGGTTTTTCGTGGGAGAGGATGGCCAGTAGCCGGCCGCTGCTCACTTCCCATAGTCGTACGGTGGTATCCTGGGAGGCCGAGGCCAGGTACCGCCCCTCTGGGTTAAAGGCTACACTCCAAACCAAATCTGTGTGTCCGGTCAGGGTTTTTAGTTTTTCACCCTGGCTTATATTCCAGAGAATGATCGTTTTATCCGATGAACTTGAGGCTAATTGTGTCCCATCAATAGGATTGAAGGCAAGACTTAACACACTACGTTCATGGCCCGGTAATCTGGCTCGAAGCTGACCGGTGGTGGTATTCCACAGCCGGATAACCTTGTCTTGCCCGCCGCTAGCCAGGATTTGACCATCGGGACTCCAGGCAGCTTGGTAGACAATTTTCGTGTGTCCGGTTAATACGGCCAGATTTTGTAGAGTAACAGCACTCCACAAGCGTACGGACTCATCGTCTGAGGTGGTGGCCAACTTGGCCCCGTCGGGACTCCAGGTAACACTCTGCACAGTCTCGGTGTGGCCCGGCAAGGTTCGTACTTGCGGCCTGATACTGAGCGGTCCTGGCGAACTTGAGTCAAACTGCCAGAGATGCACCAGCCGGTCATCGCCAACCGAAGCCAAGACCGTACCGGCTGGGTTCCAGGCCACATCTTTCGCTTCGCCTACGTGGCCCATCAGAGGCAGCATGCCGGGGCTGACCTCCGTATCCCAAATTTTGGCCGTGCCGTCTTGCGAAGCCGAGAGCAGCTGGCGATGCTGCACCGGGTTCCATGCGACCGTCCAGACCCAATTGGTGTGGCCCGTCAAACTGATCAACGCCCGGCCCATTTCAATATCCCAGATAATGACCCGGGCATCGTCAGATGAAGAGGCCAGCCAGCGGTCGTTGTGATGCCAGGCCAGGTTGCGCACCCAACTGGTGTGGCCGATCAGCACATCCTGAAGGTGCCCTGCGCTCATATCCCAAATACGCACGGTGCCATCTGCACCAGCGGTAGCCAGGGTGGCCCCAGTAGCGTTCCAAGCTACGCTGACTACATCGCCCTGATGTCCGGTCAGTTCGGTATCAATGGTCATGCTCTCGGCATCCCAGATCAAAATTTGGCTGCCTTTACCCACCGAAGCAAATTTTTTGCCGTCAGGTCGCCAGTCAATGTCCCATAACTCGTTAAATTTACCCTCGGCTGTCTTGAGCAGGCGTTGGGTAGCCGCGTCCCATAGTTTGATCTTGTCGTCAGTTTCATGGCTCAGGATGTGTGTCCCGTCGGGACTCCAGATGGCTCGGTAGACGCCTTCGCTGGCCGCACTTTCAAACAAACCGACCTCCTTACCCTGGGCTATGTCCCATAACCGTAGGGATTTATCCGCCTGATCACCCCGTGAGGCAGAAATCAAGTAAGTGCCCTGGGGGTTAAACCGTACATCGTCAACCGGGTTAGTGTGACCAGATAAGGTAGCCAGGAGGGTGGTCGTCTTAGCCTCCCAGATTTGAATGGTCCCGTTTTCCAGTCCCAGGGCGATCTTCTGGCCGTCCGGGGTCCAATCTCCGGCCCGCACAGCGCTACCACTGGCGAAGGCTTGCCAGGGCCGGACGTTGGGCAGTATCTCTCGCAAAGTATCCTTGATTTCGACACTCTCCGGCGCTTTTTGATGTGCTTCCAGGGCCAGCAATAACCCCAGTTCCGAGTCGATGGGGAGGATATTAACCGCCTCGGCAGCCAGGCGGCGGCCTTCGGCCATGCGGCGAGCCTCTTCAGCCTCGAGGCGGAGCACAATGGCTCGCCAGGTGGTAAAACTCAAAATCGCCACTATGATCACCGTCACAATAGCTACCCGGCGCAGCCAGCGTTCTTTGGCCGCTTTGCTCAGCCGCAGCAATTCCCTGGCGTCGTCATTCAGCACCAAAACAGCTTCCTGGCTGTGAATGATGTCATATTTGTCGCGGCTCAGCAGGGTTTTGTAGCGTTTGAAGGAGACCACCTCACGATCGAGCAGTTCCTGGGCGGCTTTCTGGGCTTGCACTTCGGGGTCAACTTCAATTTCGGTCAGCAGGTAGTCGTGGGCCAGTTCGTAGGCAGTGCCGCTGGTTTCCTCATCCTCCTCGACCCGCACCAGGCGGCCTTCAACCAGTTGATCCAACACCCCGTCAAGACTCTGGGCCCCGGTCAGGTAAAGGGCCAGGGTGGCCGCCAGGTCGTCGCGCTTGCGGCGGATGCGGCGACGGTCGGAGGAAACCAGGGCCATAAGCAGTTGCCGGGCTAACTCGCGTTCCTTTTCGCTCAAGTTCCGTTTCAAAACGCGATTAAGATGGCTGTGTAGAATGCCCCGCGCCCCACCCTCTTCATCGTACATTTGCTCGGTGATGGTCGGCGGCAGGGTAGGGTCGGCGGCGCGATGCTCTTGCAGTTGCTCAAACAGGGCCGAGCAGACCAGTTGGATGTGCGGCGGGGCCACTTCGCCGGGCGAGCCGTCAGGATTGGCGCCCAGGTCGGCCAGTAGTTTTTGGACCAGCGCCGGTTCGTAGCTCACCCCCTGTTTTTTAGCCGGCTCGACAATAACTTCGGTGGCCTCGGCGTAGTTAAGGGCGCGCAGGAGATAATCGTTGGCGAAAGGGTTTTTAATCTCCGGGCGAAAGGTGGCCAGGTTGCCAAAATATTCCTTGCGCATAGCCAACACCCAGCGCACCCGCAGGCTTTCATCCTCCAGGCACTCGGCCAGTTGATTGATAAAATCTTTGCGTGTGGCCTCGTCGAGTTGGGTAAAAAATTCCTCAAACTGGTCTAAAAAAATGTACAGGTAACTATCATGCCCCAGGATATGAGTCACTTTGTGCAGGAAATCAAAGAGCGAGGCCTGGACTAGCCCAGGCGCTTGCTCCAACTGGGGTAAAATGGTGCGCTTGACCGCTAAAACCGGGTTGACATTCCAGGGGCGGATGTGTAAAGGCAGGTCGCCCCGGCTTAGCAGACGAGAGGCCAACCCCGCTTGCAGCAGGGAGGTTTTGCCCGCGCCCGACTCGGCGTGCAAGATGGTTAGCGGGTGGCGGTGCAGCCGGTCGAGCATCTGCTCGATGGCCTGACTGCGGCCATAAAAAAGAGCGGCGTCTTCCAGGCGATATTCCAGCAGCGACTTGTAGGGATTGCTAAAGGAGCTGGTAGAGGGTGGCTGGGCCACTACCTGCTGCAACCGCCTGGCGAGATTCACCACTGCTTCGGCCAGCAGGGTTTGCTCCTGGTCGCGCTGCTTTTTGGCCTCTTCCACCATTGACAGGGCCTGGTTGACGATCAGCTTGGCCCCGGTGCCGATGGCGACATAGCTGCTCTCAATATCGCCTACACTAATTTGAGGGCCGATGGCCGCCAGATTCAGCCGGTCAAGTTCCTCGGCCAACTCGTCAGGAGAGAGACGCTCTGCTAAAGTCTCGTTAATGAGATCAATCGCGGCCAGGTGATCGTCAATCTGGTTGACCAGTTCCAGCGGGGTGTTGCCGCCATACTTGGCCTCCCGCTCGCGTAGAATGTTAAGGTTTTTGTGAATGGTAGCGAGTTGGTCTTTGAGGTCGTCGCGGGTTTCCTGGCTCAACCCGCCGTCGGTTACTTCGCCGGTAAGGGCTGAGGTTGCTGGAGAAGTGTTGGTCATAAGATTACCACTATATTATTAACTGTTGTTAATTATGTTAAAAGTATAAGCAACAACAACTTGAAAATATAGTGGCAAAAGTACTGAGCTAACACATTCAATGGGGGTTTGATTAAAGGGCGGAAGTACCGGGGTCCTTGCCCGAAGGTACTTTTAAAACAAAAAGTGTGACTTTAAGTCACACTTTACCGAGGGTGGCTGAAGGGGCTCGAACCCTTAGCCTCCTGGGCCACAACCAGGTGCTCCACCATTGAGCTACAGCCACCATGGATGAAACATAAATTTTTAGGGGGTATTACGTTTTACTCGGCATGTTCCATGCCGCATACGGGATTCGAACCCGTGTTACCGCCTTGAGAGGGCGGCGTCCTGGGCCACTAGACGAATGCGGCCAATTACTTGGCCAGTGCCGAAGGTGGGAGTCGAACCCACACGAGGGCTCCCTCACTACGCCCTGAACGTAGCGCGTCTGCCAGTTCCGCCACTTCGGCTTACAGAAATTGAACGGCGGGGATTATACCTCAATCGGGTGGGGACGTCAATTTGAGCCGTTCACAATTCACAATCACTTCCCTTCCCTTTCTCGTAAGATTTCCATTTCCTCTTTAATAAAATGATTGACCAGCAGCTTGTACATATCCTCAATCACATTGGGGTTTAGACCCGCAGCTTTGGCCAGCTCGCGGCGGTGCCCCATAACTTGGGCATAACGATCCGGGGCGTGGACATCTTCAGGGGTGTTTTTGAAATTGACCACCTGGCGCACGTAACCGGCCCGATTGCCCAGCAGCCGGATCACTTCGGCGTCAATCAGGTCAATGGCGGCCCGGGCTTCGATCAGGCTGCTCACGTCGCGCACCTCGCGCTGCTGGCTTTGACGGTCGGCGTCGAAGTAGGGGACGTAGGGTTTGAGGTCGAGCACCGGGGCGCCGTCTTGCGCGTCCAGCCCACTGACCGTAAGCTCATTATCCTCGATGCGCTCGATCCGGGCGACCGTCGCTCCAATCTGATTAGGTCGAAACTGGCTGCGTGTAGCAAAAACTCCCCGCACCGGATTATCAGGGTTGTGGCGGGGGTGCAGTTGGAGCGCTATTTCCTCCGCTTGTATTCGGTGGAAGTAGAACAGGACCAAAATATCTGCGCCGGCCTCCAGGCCCATCAAACCCGCGGCAAATTTGGGCTTGATGACCAGTTGCGACAGTTGAGGGCGCATCACATCGGCCGGGGTGTTTACTGCAAAATTGCTTTTGACAAAGCCGATAGGTGAAAGGGTGATTGTTTCGTTCAAGGCCATACTCCAAATTTTTTACCCATTTTGAATTGAGACGGGCGAATTGTCAACAGTGAACCGGCTTTATTGGTCATTCCCCCTCGTTTCGTGGTACAATCCCGAAACTCAAAAGGAAGTAGGGAGTAGG
>CAZUNT010000130.1:0-20408 GCA_964622215.1 uncultured Caldilineaceae bacterium | reverse complement strand
TTTTTGAGACGATCGGTAAGACGGCGGCCGACTTCCCGCACCTGACCTGGGGCAACTTCTTCATCGCCAACCTGTTGCCGGTCACGATTGGCAATATCATCGGCGGGGCGGTGATGGTGGGGCTGATCTACTGGTTCATCTACCTGCGTAAACCGAAGGAGGCTGCGGCGGCAACCGCTCAGCCTGGGATGTCCCCTGGCAGTAAGTAATTGTCGCAGCGATTGCTTACAGACGGAAATCAGGAGTGCGGATACGAACTCTGATATGCAGCCTCATGGAAAGGTCGCATATTCCAGGGCTTGTTATCCGCACTTTTGTAGTTAGAACTTTATTTTATCCTCTTCATAGGGCGCTGATTATCTTCCCTATCTTTGAATACAACTGGCTGTGAAATTTGTCGTCTAATTTAGTGACATTTATCACTGCCAACCGGCAGATTGTTAGACTATACTGGATAGTAGACAAAGGCGTCTCACTGTGCAACGGGTTGGAGTTTCAACTCGCCCGTTCTCCACAATGATACGTTCACACTTAATTACCAAGAGTGGACCGATTGTAGTAAGCATTGCTGGAGGTGCATGTATGACAACCAAAGATGAACTCAGAGTGCTCACAGTTTTGCGCCATGCCCCCTTTACTCAGGGAATGGATTCAAAACATATCAAGAAGCTGGCGACTATTGCGGCGGAGGTTAAATTTGTCCCTGATGAAGTCATCTTCCGGGAAGGGGATGAGGGCCGGGCGATCTACCTGATTGAGGAGGGAGAAATTCTGGTTGAGTCTCAGGTAGCCGGTCGTGGGCAGATCACAATGCTCGCTCTAGGGCCGGGCGAGTTACTGGGTTGGTCGTCGTTGTTCCCCCCGCGACGAAAAACTTCCAGTGCTCGGGCAGTTAAACCGACATATGCCATCGCCATTGATACCGACCTCCTCCAGGAGCTTTTCCATACCGATCACGAACTGGAACATGCCATTATCCGACGCATCGCCGACGTTATTGCCAACCGGTTAAAGGCCACCCGGCAGTATCTCGTTGATAGCTTAAGTGCAGAAGCGCGCAAGTAGAGGAAGTTGGCTAAGGCGAACCTAGAGCCTTATGCAAAAATGCTTTGACCTCATGAATCGGCACGGCCAGCCCCACATCGGGGCCGGTGATCATTGTGTTGATGCCCACCAGCCGCCTTAGTTGCTGCCATAAGTTAGACATCTTGAACCTCGTTATTAACTCCGCTCGCCGACGACCACGCTTACATTCTGCACCTGGCCACCGCGTACAAGGCGGATAGAAACTTTGGCTCCCACCCGATCCGCGCTCAAAAGGGCCAGCAAATCGTCGTGCTGTTGGACGGGAGAGTTTTCCAGAGTAACAATTGTATCTCCCAGGAGTAACCCACCTTGCTCCGCCGGGCTGTCCGGTTCGACGGCCACCAGGAGCAGTCCGGTCTCCTGGCCAATCTGCTGCGCCAGTCCCGCCGGTAAACGTACCGGCTGGGTGCTAACCCCCAAATAACCACGGCGGATTTTGCCATGCTTCAGTAACATGTCGGTTACGCGCTGGATGGTTGCCGTAGGTACGGTTAGACTGATACCCTGCACCAGAGCCGAGGTATTTAACCCCAGTAAGGCCCCGGCGGCGTTGACCAGAGGGCCGCCGGAAAAGCCTGGATACATCACCACGTCGGTTTGCAGATAATGGTCAAACAGGCCGCCCGCCGGGGTGCGCCAGCTTTCGCCGAGGGCGCTGATGATGCCCAGGGTAGCCTGAACGGTCTCTCCTGGCCGGCCCAGGGCCAGTACTAAATGCCCAACCTGCATAGCCTGAGCAGCGGTGGATGGGGTAAGCGGCGCTAAATTTTGGACATCGGCGCGCAGCACGGCCAGATCAGTCGAGGGGTCGCGGCCTACCAGGGTGGCTGAGACTGTTTGACCACCGGGCAAACCCACTTTGATGTTATCTTCCTTTTGGACCACGTGATGCGCGGTCACAATGACCCCATCCGCCGACCAGACAATCCCACTGGCGGCCAGGCGTCGCCGGGCCTCGACCCGGACGATAGCCGGCCCGGCGGCTTGAACGGTTGAGGCTAACTCATTGGATAAATCTTGTAAAATTTGGGTCATGATTAACTCCTCAAGAAAAATAATGACCGGAGTGCAGACTTTAGTCTGCACTCCAACAGTGGTTACTTTGTTGTAGTTTATCAGTTTTGCCGGGCTGGTGCATCAACCATGTAGTGAGGATAGACCTGGAAAAATGGGTAGGTTGGGAACAGAGGAACCGCGACGACGCCTTGACAGGCATCGGAGTCACAGACGAAAATAGTTTACGACGGTCGTTGGTCTGCCGTCGGCGGTCTTTTTTATAGAAGGATGAGGCCCAGCCGGGTGGCGCGGACGACGGCCTCGGTGCGGCTTTGCGCTCCCAGTTTGCTCAGGATCGCATTGACGTGGAATTTGACGGTGTGATCGCTGATGTCCAACCGGCGGGCGATGGTTTTGTTAGGTAACCCTTCGGCCAGAAGTTGCAGGACTTCTAATTCGCGGGGGGTAAGAGGTTCGGCCAGGGTGGGGGTATCAAAATCTTTGGAGGGGAGCGTCGCGGTGGTCAGGCCGGGATCGAGCACTACCAGCCCCTGAGAAACCGCCAGCAGAGCCGCCACCAATTTCTCGGTATCGGCCTGGCGGAGCAATAAACCCCGTGCGCCGGCCGTCCAGACCTCATAGGTGTACGCTTCGTCGGGCAGCAGTGCCACGATGGGGAGACGGCTTTCCCTCAATTCGGCCAGGCTCTCCAGGCTGGGGCGAGGTTCGAGGGTGGAGCGCGATGTTGGAGTGACCAGGGTTGGCTCCCAACCCAGGTCGAAGAGGATAACATCGGGCCGGTAGGTATCCACCTCGGCCAGTAAATCGCCGCCGGCGGCGGTTCGACCTACTACGGTCAGCCCGGTCTGATCGGCCAGCAAGGTGGCCAGACCGGCCCGGGCCAAGGGATCGTCGGCAACAATCAAGACCCGTAGATCAGCTAAAGTTGGTAACATTATTGTCCGGTCTGGTAACTACTCGGTACAATATAATCGTTAACCCAATGAAGAGCAAGGTGCGGGCGATAA
The DNA here is from genome assembly GCA_964622215.1 of uncultured Caldilineaceae bacterium. Classification (GTDB taxonomy): domain Bacteria; phylum Chloroflexota; class Anaerolineae; order 4572-78; family J111; genus DSQQ01. The sequence goes on along the minus strand of CAZUNT010000130.1, from coordinate 17,298 downwards.
TAGTGACCAGGATCAGGTGGTTTAAGCCGCGTGAGAGCATCACCGGCCATTCTAGGAAGCTGATGAAGCCCAGGGCGATGATAAACAGAACCGCGCGTTTTTCCGGGAGGGAGAGGAGCAATAGGGGGATCAAAAAAGTTTGCCACTGGGGACTCCACCCCTGCGACCACAGGAAAAAGATAATAAAGGTCAGGGTGGTGAAAATGACCGCATCAAAGTTAGCGTCGGCCAGGGCGCGAGGCCGGGTAAGGATAAAAAGACCCAGCAGGCCAAACGGGATCAGAGTTAACCAGGTAGGAATGTGCGCTGGCTGGTTGACCGGCTGGCTGGCTTTGGCCGGGTCGAAGTGGTCGGTCAGGGGGCCGAAATTGCCGGTGGTCATGTTGCCGTCGATGATGGCCCAGACGGTTTGATAAGAGGATTTGCCTGCCTGCGCCTGGAGTGAAGCCAGGGTCAGGGTAGGGCTACGCAGCACGAAGGGGCCAAAGATGACCAGGCTGATGAGGAGAGCCGCTATCCCGTAGAGGAGTGTCGCTTTGAAGCCTCGCCTTCGCCAGACGGTTGCCAACAAAATTACCGGCAGGAATTTCACCATCGCCCCCAGGCCCAGGGCCAGAGCCAGCCCCACCCTCCTGTTCAACATCAGCGTGTAAAGCCCCAACAGAATAAAAAAGGTTGTGAGTGCATCGAAATTGCCCAGCCAGAAGAAAATTGGGATAAACAGGGCCGTATAAATCCAGGCGACGGTGATGGCCCTGGTCCGGCCAAACAGGGTGAAAGCCAGCCGGTAAAGCAAGTAAAGATTGCCGCACTCGACCAGCAGCAACACAAAGGCCAGCAGGAGGATGTAGTTTTTGAGTTGTTGCCCGGCCAGAGTGTAAACCGTAATGTTCAGGTAAGGAAAAATGGGCGGGAATTCATACCAGTAGTGGAAATAGGGATAAAAACCCTGCCGGGTCATGTCGGCCAGGTTGAAGTAATGCTGGTAGTCGCCGTAGTAGATGAGATTTTCCGGCGGAAAGGCCATCAGCAGCATCAGGCGGCTGGTGAAAAAGAGGATCAACACCAGGAAGAAGTCGGCTGTGGGTGAGTCTTTTGGACCGGCAAATTTTGGCTTAGGTGACACTTTGCTGCCTTTGAATTTTAACTGTATGGTTGGGTTAATCCGTTAGGTTGCAGCCAACCAGTTCAAATACCTGAATACTACCCTGAACCGTAGCTGAATGCAAGCAGGGCATGCTCGTTACTTTTTGCAACAGTGCTGGGGTGGTGTCTGTGCCCGGTCCCTCGGTTTCGATAAGTACATAACGGACGCCCCAGCGACTCAATAGAGCCAGACTGGCTGCGTCGGGAAAGGTGAGTAATTCCGGGTTACGACGCCCAAACATAAAGCCGAAGAAACTACCGTAACCATGCGCAATCGGCTTACCATGAGCGCGGGTGTAGATAAACTGCGCTCCGTTGAAACTGCTGTCAAGGGGGAACTGGATGATGGCCCCGTGGTCGGGCTGGCGGCGTAGCCAAACATCAACCGGACGCTCGGTGAAAGGGACATGCGTCGGCATGGGGGTCCACCAGACCTCAAATAGAGCCAGGCCGATGACCAATAGCCAGGGAAGGGGGAATAAGGGATGGGGGGTGGAGGTCGGAAGTCGGAGGGGGGGGGGAGTTTCACGTCCCCGATCTTTGGTCTCCGGTTTCTGATTTTGGCTTTTTTCGCTTGGTCGGCGGTGAGGCTGGGATATTTCTTGTGCGTACCAGGTGGTTGCCCCATAAGCAGCCAAGATGGCGATACCGAAAATGGCAAATTGTCCAAAGCGCGCCCAGGTGCGCACACCGCCAATAGCCGGCACAAACCAGCGCAGCAGGAGGGCCGGGAGAGGAATCGGGATGCCCGTGTTCTGGCCCAGGGTGAAGGGTTCTGATTGCAACGACAGATGGGTGGAAATGTAATTCATCACCTGGTTGAAGCGCTCGGCCAGGGCCGGTGAGGTGGGGATAAAAACTTGCCGTCCGGCCAGGTGCAGGGTAGGGCCAAAGCTAAGGATGACTGACACGACAACCAGGAGCAGCCAGGGGCGGGTTAATTTGAACGGGGTCCAGCGCAGCCCGTAGAGGGCAAACAGCAGGCCAATCAGGCCAGAACTGACCAGAAATTCGGTGGAGATATTCTGATTCGAGTTGGCAAAGAATCGACCTGCTTCAAAATCGGCCTGGCTGGGCGACTCATGGTCGGCCATAACAGCCAGGGGGACGAGGTTTTCTTCGATCCAGCGGCCCCAGAGCGGATGAAAGGGGTTGGGTATGAGGTAGTCGGTGGGCGAGGCTGACCAGAAGTTGACATTCTCAAGAGGGGGTTGGGTGAGGGGGTCGCTCGCAGCCGTCAGATAAGGGGGTAAAAAAGGCAAAATCAGAATGGCTGCCGTGACCGCAAAAATCGCTCCACCGGCCCACAAATGGCGCTGTTTGAAGTAAGCAGGCCATGGCCAGGTTCGGCCGGCCAGCCAGACCAAACTGAGCAAGCCGGCGGCCAGGGCAAAATACCAGGAGGCCAGGCCATTCAGGCCAAAAACGATACCTCCGGCCACAGCATAGCGCCGCCGGGCGGTACGTAAATATTTTTCCAGGAAGAGAAAAATGAGGGGAAACCATTGCACCGCCATCTGGTTCAAGTGTAAGTATTGGCCGCGCCGGTAGGGAGCGAAGCCAAACAGAACTCCGGCCAGGAGACCGGCCCACCAACTGCCGGTAAGATACCAGGTTAATAAGAAGGTATTGAAACCGGCCAAAAAAACGTCGATAAAAAGAAGAGCATTATGAGCGCTGTATTCACCAAAAGCAATGGTGAAGGGTAAGCCAAAGAGAGTATTAGTAGGGGTAACTTCACTGTAGGCCAGCAAGTAGCCATGTGGATAGTAAACAAAAGGCACCAACCAGGGTGATTGGGCCGTGTCGATCAAGGTGTGCTTAAACCACCACAACCGCCAGACATACTCGTAGGTGTCGCCTGGGCTGTTGATCTGGGTGAAAAAATGGAAGAGGACGGGCCTCATAAAAATGGCCGTCAATAGCAGAAAAAAGAGGAAAGCCACGATCGTTTCCTGGCGGCGAGTCAACCAGGGTTTAGAGGATTTAAGATCGAATGGGTTCAGCATGGGATCTTTGTTGCTCAATAGTGGTTTCCGAGAAGCCTGGGGTGGAACGACCTGATGGGGCAAATTGGATCACAAGAAAGAAAACCAGCGCCAGCACTTGCATAAAAGAAATCAAATAATAGTAGTTGGCAAATGCCTGCTGCCCCAACAGAAAAAGGGTCAACAGGGTTAAGCTAGCGGCCTGAAAATATCCGACCAGGCCGAAACGGCTCAAAAGTAAACCCAGGCCGACAGCCACAATGGTAGCAGCCACCGGACTGACCCAGCGGGGGACGAGCAGACCGTACTCGGCAAAGTAAGCCGTTAGACTGAGCGAGTCGGTTTGGATGGGCAGTTGCATAAAGTGTAAGACGGTCATCTTATAGAACGCCAGCGGGTTCCACAGGATAAAAGGCAGTAGAACCGCCAGGCAAGCCAGGCCGGTGATGAGGTAACGTTTCCAGGCGCGATGGTACAGGATTAAAAGAGGGAGAGTCATAAAGACCAGGTACTGCTTGATGACCAACATCAGGCCAAACAGAACATCGGCCAGCGGGCCGGCGGGTTGATAATAAAAAAAGTAAAAGGCGACAGCCATCGCGCCGACCATCAGCGGTTCCCCCCACGACTGCTCGATCACGAACAGGCCGCGGGGCTGCAGAAAAAAAAGTAGGATGACCAGTTCTGCTAAGTTGACTAATTTGGGTAAGGCTCTCAGTTCCGTTTTGGCCAGCCGATAAACAAAAAGTATGCCTACCATTTCCCAAAAAACACTACCAAAGCGGGTATCGCCCAAAATGGCGTAGAAAGGCAGAGGTAACAGCAAGTTGAGGGGCAAGTAATCAAAACCATCAAGCCAGGCCGTTTTGGTACCATAAGGATTTTGTCCATTCAGGAGATGAGTTGACGATTCCTGCATGATAATTCCCACGTCAATGTGGTGGGTAGGCGAAGCAAAAATTGCCGTAATCTTAAGGATAAGGGCCAGTAATAGAATAAGGGGAAAACGATATTGGTTCAAATTAGATAAAGTCTGGCCCCAGGAACTTTGAGGCGTAAAACGTGCCAACCCAATCAGGTAGGTGGCTGTCAATAAAATGATCAGCCAGGTAATCCCTGGGGCAAATTTGGGGAACAGCGGGTTTTGATTGTAGTGCAGATAAACGTCTTGTGTACCCAGGTAAAGCTCAAGGATGAGCAGAACAGCGACAAACAAGATTAGAGTGGACGTGGTGAAAGAAGGGGAAATTTTGCCGGACTTGGTCAAAAAGAGGAGCGGAATGACTAGGACCGATAAAGTGACCGAGGCGACGAACAGCGATATACTGATATAGTTGTAGTAGCCGCTGCCGTATTGAATAGATAAGGTCAGCAATAAACAGGCCATGACCGCACCCAAAAAATAGAGGAACTGCGGCCAGGGCCAGATTCTTTCACTCTGGACCGGAATCTTTATCATGCGCTCGTTTACTCGCTCGCCTGGATCGGTTCAACCGCTATGGATGACATCTTTTTCTGCTGTTGGACTATAAAGTAAAAGGCCAGGAAATAGAAAATTCCGGCAAAAACAATCAAATTCTGATAGCCAAAGTAAAGAGCCAAATATTCGGTGGTTCCACCAACCAGCGTGCCCAATAGATTGGCCCCAAAAGAGACATTGGCCTTGGTTGTATCCCGGAAAATTGTGCTGTAAATGAGATTGGCAAAGAAAATAGGTGAAAAGAGGAGGGCGGTGGCCAGGGCGTAGCGGAGCATAAGGTTGTCGAACAGTAACGTTTTGAGAGGCAGCACAAAATTGAGAACCAAAGCCAGGAACAAAAGCAGGTAGAGCAGCCGGATTTGCCTAAATTTATAGCGGTTGACCAGCCAGTTGGCAATTAAGACCACCAGCAGGATGGCGAAAAACACCAGCGAGTTGACCAGCCAGGTAGCACCAAACAGTAACAAAAACTGAACAATACTGCGTGTTTCCAGGAGGGTAAAAGCGCCGCCCATAAAAAAGAACGGTAACCCATGCTGGCCGATAGCGCCCTTAGGCGACAGTCTATAGATGTAGATAAAAGAAAAGATAAGAATGACCAGCAGCACCCCACTATAAAAGCCGGGCAATGACGGTTCGCGCATATAGAGGAAAGGCCAATCATCGGTGGCAGGCACAAAAGTTGAGGCCGGCGTGGGTTGGGTCAGGCCCGGTGTCGTTAAATCTAACTCTTTGGCTTTAGGACCGGCAAAGATTGTAGCGAAAAATTCGTATTTGGGTTCTGAGTAACGATAAGCCAGCGGTGGTTCGCCAAAAACCTCGTTCAGCATCGACGTGATTTTATGGATCAACCACTCGTTGCGATAGTAGTTATAAAGGACGAACAAACCATTGGGCTTGAGGTGTTCTTTTACACTCTCAAATGACTCTTTGGTGAAGAGATAACTTTCCAGGCGGACGCTGCCGGCGGTTGAGGCCAGCACCAGGGAGTCGGGCAGGGCGAAAATAACAATATCATATTTTTTGTCAGTCTTTTCCATAAAGGAGCGAGCATCATCAATGTAAACGGTGACCCGGGGATCGGCATAGGGGTGTTCGGGATGATAGGCTTGGCCCAGATCGATAATGCGGGGATCAATTTCAACCGCGTCGACCTGTTGCACCCCATAACTTAACCCTACTGCCACGTCGTTGCCGCCGCCCGCGCCCACTACGAGGGCATTTTGAAAGGTGGGTTTTTCCTTAAAGAGGGTATAGGGTAACTTGTAAAAAGGTTCGCTCCCCTCGATGGTGGTAAATTCTTGATGTCCGATGCCGTTGGCCAACAACTGGTAATCAATGCCGGTGGCCTGAGTAGGGTTGAGGCCGACCGACTCGGCTTTATCCATACTTACCTGGATGACGTTTAGCCGGTAGTAAGGCGACCAAATATTAAAGTAGGCATAGTCACTGGCAGCTATAGCGGCTACCAGGCCCAAAAGCAAGATAACGTTAAGGCCAAAAGAGCGGTCAAAGGGTAAAAAGGGCATAAGCAAGAGCACTACAACTAGAAACCACACCCAGGCGGGTAAGGAGAGGAAACTCATGAGAGTAAAAGTGGCTATTCCGGCCAGGCTGCCCAGAATGTTGAGACTATAGGCTTGTAAGGGCGTAAATTGGTTAAACAACCGGCCCAAATCCTGAGATAAGAGGGTAAATATAGCGGTGACGCCGCCAAAGATAATCGGCAGCAAAACGTAGGGTGGGAGTTGCACCGTGCCTTCCCCGCTGGTGAAATAGATATAATCTTCAAACTGGGGATTGATATCGGCCCGGACAAAGAGAATGCCGGATAAAAAAACAAATAACACTGCCGGCAGCCACTTGATCAGGTTATAGGGTTTATCGGCCAGGAGCGCCCCCGCGCCAATACCCAACAAAGCGCCCAATAAAACAAAGTTGGTGAAGTAGCCGAGGTAGAGAATATACGAGGATAACCAGCGAATACAGACCAGTTCAAAAAACAGGATTAAGAAGCTAATTAGGAAGATTTTCCAGTTTTTTGTTTCTATTTTTAGTTGAGACATAAGTTTTCCTGTGTAAGATTAAAGCTTGTGGCTAAAGATATTTCCTTTGGTTAGCTAATTCGCATAAGGCAACATAGCGTAGTGGCATAAAACTAAAGGGAATGGCTTTAGTTTGACGGATAACGAGAATATCTTTGGATATGTTCCGAAGCAGGGCTAAATCAAAACTATGCAAGTGCCATTCATCTGTCATTTGATCCGGCGAACTATACGAGTTGTTATTTCCCTTAAGTAGCCACTGCCCTAAGCCTAGAGTGCGAATAATCCTTTTAACCCGGTCAATCCAGGCTTCGTTTGGTACACTGATTACCAGAACTGCGTCTGCTGTGGCAACACGGGCCATTTCACAAATAACCCGATACGGATGAGCTACATGTTCCAATACCTCACTGCACACCAACTTGCGAAATTTGGCATTGGCAAAAGGGAGATGCTCCGCATTCGACTGGGCTAACCCGGCGGAAAGCGTCTCCAGACGATGCTGTGACTTTTTTATGAGGAAAGTTGAGAGGTCAATCCCATACAAGTGGGCGGATGGAATTTGCTCTAAAATGTTTCCTGCCCCACAGCCAATTTCCAGGATAGAATCCTGCCTTTCAGCGTTTAAGAAATTGAGGATAGTTTTGACCCGGCGGCGTTCGATCCAGCGGATCGGAAAATTGGAACGAAGATGGTAAGCTTCTGGATCATATTTACGCGCCATTTCTTCATTCCATTGAATAAAATCGTTTTGATTGGTAAATCGAACCGGCATTAGATCCTCTCAGGTGTTTCCTGATTCCTTTCGACATATCGATCATACCAGAGTTGGAAAATCAGCAGCGTCCACAACAATTTGCGATTATCACGCTGGCGGGTAAAGTGCTGGTTGAGCAGTTGCTCAATGTAGTTATAATTAAAAAAGCCCTGCCGGTTGATCCGCGCTTCAGAGAGCATATCCAGCACCAGATCACGCAGTTCGCTGGTCAGCCAGTGGGCCACCGGCATATTAAAGCCTTTTTTGGGGCGTTTGATGATCTCGGCGGGCAATTTATGGGCCATACTCTTTTTGAGCAGATATTTGCCGGTCAAGCCGTGTAGTTTTAATTCAAGGGGTAACTCGGTGGCAAAGCGGATAACTTCGCGGTTTAGAAAAGGCACACGGACTTCCAGCGAGGCGGCCATGCTGGCCCGATCCACCTTGTAGAGAATGTCGCCTTCAAGGTACATTTTTAGATCGTTATAAAGCAAGCGGTTGAGCGGCAGGCGGGCGTCGCACTCGCGGGCATGGAAATAGGACTGGCTGTAGGTGTCTCGCAGCACCGGCTTGAGCCACTCTTGCAGCAGGAGCGACTTTTCTTCCTCCACAAAGGAACCCAGCCAGCGGTGATGGCGGGCTTCCAGGGGGACACCTCGACCGGCGAGAAAACGACGCACTTTGAAATCGAAGCTGATGTTGTTAAATGACACCGGCAGCAAATTGAGCATTTTGGGCGCCATCGAGGCACGTATCCACCAGGGCGTTACCCGTTCATAATACTCGATCAGGCGATGGGCTACTAGCGTGGGATACCCGGCGAATAGTTCATCCCCACCGTCGCCGCCCAGGACCACTTTAACATGTCCCCGGGCAAAGAGCGACAAAAAGTAGGTTGGAATAAGTGATGAGTCGCCAAAGGGTTCGTCCAGGAAGTCGGTAATCGTTGGTACGATGTGAGTTACCATCTGGCTGGTCAAGATTAACTCGTTGTGCCGCGTGCCGACGTGTTGGGCCACCTGGCGGGCGTAGCGAGACTCATCGAACGAAGCCTCTTCAAAACCCACCGAAAAACTATCCACCGCACCGGGATATAGTTCGGCCATAAAGGCGGCTACCGTGCTGGAGTCGATACCCCCGCTGAGTAAAACACCCACGGGCACATCGCTGACTAATTCTTGTTGGATGCTGTTTTTGAGCGTGTCGTAAAGTCCGGCGGCATAATCACGCCAGTGAACAGGAGGGCGGCTCTCGCTGCGGGCCAGGTTGATGTTCCAATACGGCTGAATTTTAAGGCCCTGGCTGTTATAACTCAGGACGTGTCCCGGCTCCAGGCGGTAAACGTGGCGAATGATGGTCCGGGGGGTGGGGACATATTCGTAAGAGAGGTATTCATTGAGCGAGATGAGATCCACCTCATGTTTCACCTCGGGGTGAGTCAAAACCACCTTTAACTCCGAGCCAAAGATAAAATAGTTGGTTGTTTCGGTGTAATAGAGTGGCTTAATCCCCATACGGTCGCGGGCGAGGGTTAATTCCTGGCGGTGGTTATCCCAGATAGCGAAGGTAAAGATGCCGTTAAGGTGCTGGATACACTCCAGGCCAAATTCTTCGTACAAATGCAGAATAACCTCGGTATCCGTTTGGGTTTGGAAAGTGTGACCTTTTTTCTGCAGGTAGGTGCGCAACTCGCGGTAATTGTAAATCTCTCCATTGAAGACGATCCACATAGATTGGTCTTCGTTGGTGATAGGCTGGCGGCCCCCGGTCAGATCAATAATGGACAGGCGCCGCGAACCCAGCCCAATTGTGCCGCAATGGTAGATACCCTGTTCATCCGGCCCGCGATGTTTCATCGCCTGGGTCATTTTTAACAGGACATTCTTATCAACTGGCTTTGTTGTTCTGGTTCCGATGATGCCGCAAATACCGCACATAGTTATCCTATAGTTCAGTCAATTTTTTGGCCTGAGGGTCGGCCTGGTAACGCCGGTAAAGAGCAATCCACAAAATAAGGGTAAATATATGACCCAGATACCAGCCCCAATTGCCCACCCAGTTCGCGCTGAGGGGCAGCCAGGTGAGCGCAACCAAGACCAGGGCCAGCCATTTTTTGACCCTGGCAATAGCTGGCAGCACCACGATGTAACTGTAAGGAATAAGATGGGGGGTAACAATGGCGCCGGCCAACATCAACATATCCATATCACCGCGCGACAGCCAGAGCATAATCAAAGCCAGCGGGATCGTCCAGGGCCACAACGTAATATTTTGCGGTTGCGCGCTAATATCCTGACCAAATATCTCTTCCCAGTGTGCATTGTGCTGGAGCATATCCAGGGGCCAGAACCCCCAAATTAAAATGGTCAACAGAATCCATAGACTAAGAACCATAAACCAGCGCTTAGAAGCCAGGAAGGCAAACACGCTCACTTGAGGCTTTAAGGTGGCTAAGGGCGTTAACCAGGGTAGACCGGTTAAACCCAGCAATACAATGCCGTCAACCTGTCCTAAAAAAAGCACCCACAACAGCGGCAATGAAAAAAAAGCAGCCACCGTGACCAGCAGGGAAGCCCGTCGTTGGTAAAGCCCTACAAAAAGGCCGGCGCAGTTCAAGCCGATCAAACCCGGCCAGGTAACCCATTTAAGGTAAACAATCCAGGGTGGATAATAGGGTTCCAGTTGGCCCCGTGAAAAGGCATAACGCCAATCATATCCAAGAAAGCCGCCGGCTTCGGTCACAAAACCAATTACTGAAAAGGCAAGAGTGGACCCCGCTACAATGAGGAGATACTGCCACCAGACTAAAGCCCGGATACTGTATTGAGGGGGCGGAAAAAGCCAGGTTTCTCCTGCGCGCCATAGCTGGACAACTTTCTGGTTGATCCTCATGGGGTATCCTGATTTGTGCTAGCTGTATCCGCTCCGGCGCAAGTGAGACAGCGATAAATTTCTTGATCGGCGATCACGGTTTCCAATTTATAGTTTGTAACCAGGGCGGTATTGAACCAATCCGGGCGGGGAGGAGGAGGTTTACTTGTACCCTGGTCAATGATGATATATTGAGTGTGCGGGTTGAAGATTTGATACTTGCTATCCAAAGCAGGGATGTCCCGGTAATGGCTGGCGTCGGAGGCAAAGTTCGGCCAGACGATATCAAAGGCAGAACGGCGGTGGGCATGATAATATAATTGAACCCACTCAGACCAGTAATAAATTTGCTCTGAAGAAGATGTATGCGCCTGAATATAATCGGCCAGGCGCAGCACCCGCACCAGGCCAGGTCCGTCGGCCGGCCAGCCCTTGACTAAAAAATCCTCATACGAGGCCAGGCCCAATTTGTAGCGCCAGTAGTGATAATGATAATCAAAATTCTGTGCTCCACTTATCAGTAAAGTCAAGGCCATTAACAACGTCATAGTTACAGTCAGGCCAAAACGGTAAGTAGAGTGGTTTTGATTCTGAATATAAAGATAAACAACGCGGATAAACCAGGCTGCCAGTAACACTAACGGCGGAACCAGTAACAGGTAGTAATGGGGATAAAGAGAACGATTGGCTCCTGCCTCAAACAAAGATAAGCCATACCAGCCGGCCAGGTAATAGGCTGTGGGTGAGGTGAAGCTGGGATTACCCCGAAGTTGGCGAAAACCGGTAATGATGATCATCATCAAACCGGTTAAACTAAAGAAAAGCAGCAGTACGTTATTAATGGCTAACCCCATCAACGGGTAAAGAATGATGTAGGGCCAACCTGCCGAAGCACCGACATAACGTTGGCCCAGGATAAAGACCAGATACATACGCGGCCACAGACCCAACAGGCCAAAATAAATTATTACCGGCAGTAAGCCGATCAAAAAACCAAGAACCAGCCACAAGCTGCACCGTAGAGTGATGCGCCAGTACTCCTTAATAGCTCTGTTCTGCCACCATTCAAACAGCAGGGTTAAACCGGCCAGCAGCAGCGTAGAAAGATAGACCGCTTTGAATAGAAAAGCCAAAGCGCTGAGTATCCCCAGCCAAATCAAGCGCCAATCCAGGGCGCGGTTCCTGACCATGTAGATCAATACTAGTATGCCAGCCAGGCGCACGGTATTGGCATACAGTTCCAGGGTGGCATTTTGCCCCAGTAGCAGGAGATGAGAGCTAAGGATAGTATAAAAAAGCCCGGCCAGCAGCCCAACCACCCTGTCTTTTAAGGCGACGCCTAGCCGGTAAAGTAAATAAACGCTAATCATGATCCACAGCATCAAAAAAAGCTTAACTGCCCAGAGGCTATCTCCAAATAACAGAAACGCCAGGGTCTGGGTGTAATAGATGGCGGGCAAATGGTGAGCAGGATGATGGCTGCCATAAAGAGGTTCACCGGCCAGAATCAGGCGGGCATGATAAGCATCAGAGCCATTGTCATTATCAAACGGCAACTCCAAAGAGGGGAATCGTAAAAAAATGACCAATAACCCCAGCAGTCCTAAAATTAAGTAATCACGATTAATAAGTGCTTTCACGTCTTAAATCTTACTCGGTAGGGACGGCTCGTCTTCTTTCAGCGTGGATTTAATGCTTCAACTAAAAGCTCTGCGACAATTTGATTGCCCCGAGCGGTCAAATGGATATCTTGGTCGAAGTAGATGGAACTGGCTTCGGTTTCGGCCTTTTCTCGCAGCGCCGGGGTCAAGTCAAGGCAGACCAGGTTATGCTGCCGGCAAAAGCCGGCCAGGGTGTGATTGAGGTGATCGAGTTGAGGTTGCAGCGCAGCCGGAGCATAAACCTGTTCTCGGAAAGGTAAAATAAGCACGATAAATTGGGCGTTGGGGTCGGCGGCCAGGGTTTGCCGGTGGGCCTCCAGCATAGACTGTTGGGTTAAAGCCAGACCTTCCGCCACTTCGGGGATGTCTAAATCGGTGTTAGTCAGCCACCAGACCAGGTTGGAGTCACGGGGAACGGTAACGCCATCGGCTTGAGCCAAATTGTAGAACAAGGAGCGATTATACCAAAAAAATGAGCCAATCATGTAAAGGGCCGAGTTACGCGCCAGCCAGGACTGAAGTGGATTTTGCCAAAACTTGCCCTGTTTAAAGCCCCCACTGCCAAATTGGTCGAATCGCCAGGCATCGTTGAGATCGTTGGCAAAGAAAACCCACACCACCAGCTTGGGCTGCAAGGGCAGGCCATATTTAGCCAACATATCCAACTCCTGCTGTGGACCGTAACCCACCACGCCAAGATTGGCCCAATCCTGGTGGATCTGGCGCTCGGTCAATTCGACCCAACACTCCTCCATTTCGACACTGGCGCAACTGGCGTAAGAGTCGCCAATAACCACGGCAAACGGTTGGCCACTCGATTCATCCTCCAGCCCATCGTCTCGAAAGCCGGCATCGGCATACCCCAGTGAAACGGTTGAAATATGGTAAGTTCCCTCAGTCCCATTATTGTCAAAAGGGACCGGAAAATCGATCAGGTTGGGGGCGTATTTGTAGCCTAGCGTTTCATCCGGGATTAATCCCTTGAGCTCCTGCTGTTGTTCGTTCTGGAAGACCGACCTGATTTCCAGGGGGATAAGGTTGGGAATTAGATGGGCAGTCCCTTCAATGGTGCATAGGGGGAATAAAATACCGATCAAAATTAAGATAAGGGTCGAGCCGGGTGATTTTTTATTTTTAGGCGTGACGTTAGACGCCGGTTGGCTCATGGTGGTTGAATGGAGTGAGGGTGACTTTTGCACTCAAACTGGCCTCAAGGCAATGTTCGATTTCTGCACCTCAGCATACACCAAAAAAGGTTGCTCTAAAAGGGGCAAAAGTCACCAATCCCCTGGCCCATTGGTACATAATGACAGCCTATCCCAAAACCCCGGTTCAAAGCTGTCAGGTCTCGCAGACCTGACAGCTTTTCGGATAGGCTCTTATTACAAGGCGGTTTTTTTGAGCAGGTTTTTAGAGTTGTCAGGGTTGGCCGGCAGGGGCGGCAGGGTGGAAACCGGTATAGGGCGTTGGGGAATAAAGCGCGTTAAAGATAAACGTATCACCGTGTACATGGCCTTGTAGATTTCGCGTTGGGATATTTTGGATTGGCCTCGCTCCCGGTTGGCAAAGATAATGGGAATTTCCCCCACCTGGTAGCCACGGCGCTGGCACTTATACAACATCTCCACCAAAAAAGAGTAGCCGTTGGAAAAAATTCGGTCGAGGTCAATGTTTTGCAAAACTTCGCGATGATAACAACGGAAACCCGCCGTACAATCATTAGCCTTCAAGCCAAGGGTGGTCCGGGCAAACGTGTTTGCGCTCCAGCTTAAAAAACGACGCTGCCATTCCCAGTTGACTACCCCTCCCTCCGGGATGTAACGCGAGCCAATCGTGATATGATAATGGTCAGCCAGAGCAACCAGGGCCGGGATATAAGCCGGATCGTGGGAAAAATCCGCGTCCATTGTAATGAGCCGGTCTGCGTTTTCAAGTAACCCTTTTTTGAATCCGGCGATGTAAGCCGTGCCCAACCCCAATTTCCCGGCCCGGTGGATAACGCTCACGCGGACGTCCTCTTTAGCCAGTTGGTCGGCGATCTGGCCGGTACCATCCGGTGAATTGTCGTCGACGATGATCACCTTAGCGTTGATTCTTAGGGCCAGAATCTGCCTGACCAATTCAACGATATTGTCTTTTTCATTATAAGTAGGTATGATAACGCGAACGTCCAACGAAGACTCCTGTGGTTAACGGGTCGGGATCAGCATATTTGGATCCTCATCTTACCACAAAGCGAAAGATTGGGCTATTTTCGGGAAATGGGGAGAAAAATCTATGCCAACCGAGAGTAAAGTCGTGGTGGAGATGTTTTCCAGTGAGTTGCTGCAAAACAATCCTCTGGGCGACCCGCCGGCCCGCCGCGTGCCGGTCTACTTACCCCCCGGCTATGAAGAGGGCGAAACTCGTTACCCGGTGGTCTACCTGCTGGCCGGCTTCACCGGGCGGGGCGTTATGCTGTTGAATGATTCCCCCTTTGACGAAAACATCCAGGAGCGCCTGGACCGGTTGATTGCTGCCGGTGAGGTACAGCCGATGATTATCGTCATGCCCGATTGTTTCACCCGTTACGGCGGCAGCCAATACCTCAATTCCAGCGCCACCGGTTCCTACGAGGATTACTTGATCGGAGAGTTAATTCCTTTTATCGACCGGCGTTACCGCACCCGCGCCGAGGCCGGGTATCGGGCTGTAGCCGGGAAATCTTCGGGCGGTTACGGTGCTTTGGTCTTGGCCATGCGCCATCCCGACGTTTTTGGCGCGTTCGCCTGCCACAGCGGCGACATGTACTTTGAGTATTGCTACAAGCCCGATTTTCCCAAGTTTCTGAATGCCTTGGGTCGTCTCCTCCCTAAATCAGAGGATTCATCGCCAGCCTCCAGTATGTCACCACAGACAAAAATGTCTTTCGGTGGTCAGCGGTCAGCGGTCGGTGGTCAGTTTTTAGCGGAGGGCTTGGCGGAGTTTCTGATCGACTTTTCCCCCCAGATGCACCCCAAACCGGCCAACTTTTTTGACCTTATTAATGTGGCGGCCATGGCGGCCTGCTATTCGCCTAATCCGGCCTCGCCCTACGGCTTTGACCTGCCTTTTGACCTGGCTACTGGCGAATTGTATCCAGAGGTGTGGCAGCGCTGGCTGGAGCATGACCCCATTACCCTGCTGGAGGATGAGAAATGTATAGCCGCCCTGCGCCGGATGAAGCTGATTTATCTGGACTGTGGCAACCACGACGAATATGCTCTGCATTACGGTGCTCGCATCTTTTGCCGGCGCCTGGCCGGGCTAAATATCCCCTACATTTATGAGGAGTTCGATGGGGGGCATCGGGATATTCAGTTCAGGTATGATGTGTCTTTTAGGCGAATTTCCGAGGCGTTTGCGGATTAGAACAACCCCCACCGCTTCTTCTTGACCGCCCCGGCGGCAGTGGGATCGAACGAATCATCCCATAGAGTTTTTTGGTCGTACCTGGCCCGGCTGAGGTTAGTTTTATCCAGGTTAGTTTCGCGCAAATTGGCCCCACTGAGGTCGGCCTGACTAAGATTGGCCTCACCCAAGTCGGCCTGGTTCAGGTCGGCCTGGCTCAAATTGGCCCCGCTCAGGTTTATTTCGCGCAGGTTGGCTTCATTCAACTTGGTCCCCACCAGCTTGGCCTGGCTGAGATTGGCCCCCTGTAAATCCGTCGCGCTTAGATTGGCCTGGCTTAAATCTGCTCCTCGCAGGTCGGCCAGCCGCAAATTAGCAAAAACCAGGTTGGCTCCCTTCAAGTTGGCTCCACCTAGAGTGGCCTTGATCAGGTTGACAAAGACCAGGTTGGCCTCGTGCAGGTCGGTTCCGGTCAGGTTAGCCTGGTATAAATTCGCCTCATGGAAGTCGACCTCATACAGATTGAGTTGGCTCAGGTCAATTTCGCCCAGGTCGGTGCGGCGTAAGTCGGGCCGCCTGGCCTGCCAGCGCTCCTGCTCGATTTTCTGAATCACTTCGGTGCGGTCCATGACCCCTCTACAAATACGACTGCCGACGGCAGAGAGCGCCTCCCCTCCCCTCACCCCTTCTCGCTTTCCCGCTTCTGGGACGCCGAAGGGCGCGGGTGTGCCGAAGGGCGTGGGGACCGCCGACCGCCGAAAGGTTGAGTTGTCCCTCACTATCTGGTGGCCTGCGGTTATGTGGCAGGGGGCGCTTCGATCATCGCAATCAGTTTCTCCACCACCGCCCGCGCCGAAGCCTTGTCTGTGGCTATGCAGGGAATAATCGGCTGTTGGGCTGGGAGCTTAAATGCTCTTCTGATCTCCTCATCGCTCAGGCCGTGGCAATCGGCTTTGTTGGCCGCCAGGAGGTAGGGAACCTGGCCGGATCGTTTGAAGATGGTCAGTAACTCGGTGGCTTGCCTCAAACCGTGGCGATCGGTGGAGTCAATTAAAAAGATAAAACCTTGCATGTCTTCGGCCAGAATGTCGCGCATAAAATCAAAACGATCCTGACCGGGTGTGCCAAAAAGGTGGACAATGCTGCTCGGGTTAATTTTCACCCGGCCATAATCCAGGGCCACCGTCGTAGCCGATTTAATCCTCCTCTCGGCGCGATTGTGGGTGGCTTTGTCCGTGTTGACCGGCTCAATCTCCGACAACGTATTGACAAAAGTAGTTTTCCCGGCATTAAATGTCCCGGTGACTACCAATTTGTAAAGTTTTGGCATCGCTTTTTTCCTTTCAGGCCAGGGGACTACGCTATAATATTATGGTAAGTTGAAATCGTTACTTTGTCAAGCATGTTGGTAAAAGAAGCCCGTCTTTGCAACTTTTGACGATCACTTACGTAATGATAGTCAGAAGGATAAATAAAGTTGAACTGCCCGTTTTTTTGAGGAACGGGTAGCTTGCTGAAAGAAGGATTAGAATTATGGGATGTGGCAGACTCATCTTAGCAATCATACTACCGCCCCTGGCTGTGTTGGATAAAGGGTGTGGAGCCATATTGGTCGTGACCTTGTTGACCATTATGGGCTGGATACCCGGTATCATTGGTGCGTTTGTGCTGGCCTCGATGGACTCCAGGTATTAGCAACCGCAGACTCACCTGATAGGCGGTGAACCGCTGCTAAAATCAGAAGAGCAGAGAGAGATTATACTCCTCTGCTCTAATGCGTTCCGGTCTTGACAACCCAAATTGTCCAAGTATCATACGGCTACTTATCAAAGGAGAAAAGTATGCATACCTATCGTTTGGCACTCATTGGTTTTGGAAATGTGGGGCAGGGTTTAACCCAGATTTTGGAGGAACGGGGTGATGAACTGGCGGACCGTTTTGGGGCGCGTTTTCAAATTGTAGCGGTCAGCGACCTGCTCAA
>CAZUNT010000129.1:16512-20447 GCA_964622215.1 uncultured Caldilineaceae bacterium | reverse complement strand
AAAAGGCCAGAAAACCGCCTTTTTCTTTCATAGTTAAATTGGAACGGACATTTCCGCCTTTTTTGTTTGGATTAGCCCCATTTAATATCCCATACCCCTCTTTTTTACAGGAAGATAAATTCTCCCTCTGGAAGCGCCTACTGATGTAAATAATCTTGTCATTTTATTTCAAATGGGATCGCTGCCCCCCATACTGTTATGTTTTATCACATTTTGTGGCTTATGTTAATTCTGCCTGGCCTCACAAGGGGGCGTCGAATTTGTAAAAACACATCAACCAGTCTGCCGCTGGATTCAGGCTGACTCCGGTCGAAACCACGCGGCGGTTCAACACCTCTTCAACCCGCCCAACCATGGAGTTGCAGACTTGATCCAGGAGGCCCTCTGCATACTGAGCGATCAGGTGGCGTCCGGTAGGACTCTCTACCAGATTGAGCTCGGCCTGGGTAAAGGCATGTTCAATGTGGATGGCTAGGCTATCCCGTCCAACTAATGCGCTGGCCGTACCATTAGGAGATCCATGGGCATGTTTCCACTCTTGTAAGAAATCCTGAGCCAGAACCGATAATTTTTCTTTCACCCCTAATCCAACCTTCCAAGCTGCGCGTTCCATTTCTCCATCCTTCCGCATTGAATGAATACCTTTCCCCGCTATTTTGCCTTTCGTCTCACCGTGCTACCGATTACCAGTCCGGCAGTAATGAGTACCAGGTTTTTGATGGCGTACTGGCCTTCCAGCGTCGGCAGAAACGGGTTGCCTCCTTGCAGCGCAGCCTGAGGCAGCAGCAGGAAGATCTGGAAGGTGCCAACGATTTGCAGCCAGAGCAAGAATAGGGTGATCCGCAAGATAAGGGGATGGATGAACAGCAGGCCAATACCGATCAGCAGTTCAAAACCGCCGATGAATAGCAGGGCCTTGTCCGGCGGCAGCCAGAACACCGTCCGCACGACCAATTCGGCGGCCGGGCTGGCATTGATCAATTTCAACACCCCGAACCAGATGTAGATAACAGCAATGGCCCAGCGCAGCAGATGAATGCCGTAGGCCGACATGAAGGTGACCAGAGTCTGGTCCAACCGAACTAACCACGAACCCAATGGTGAGCTAAAGATACGTGCAGACATAAACCCTCACTTTCAAGAATAATGACTCTTACTGGTGCGATGCTGGGTCAAATAGAGCGCCCCACCGATGAGCAGAATACCAATGGCCAGGAAGAGTATATCCTGGGTGTCATCGTACTTTAAGCGCACTGCCTGTTGAAAGAATTTAACGATTAGAATCAGCAGCACCACCCGAGCCAGGCGATCTTTGAGATCGTCAAAAGTGTGGATGACCAGTAAGCGGGAGGCTCTCTCTTCGGAACCTTCCAACCAATCGATTTTGCTGACAAATAGTTCATATAAGCCCAGGGCCAGAATAAGCATGATGGCAGCAAGCAGGTAGCCATCTACAATCGCCACCACCTCAGCGACCAGGCTCAAGCGCAGGCCGGTGCGCGCCTCAGCCATCAGGCTGGGATCAGCATATTGGACCAGGTGGCTAAGCATGACGATCGTGTCAACGGTCGTGATAAAAAACATGCCAAAACCGACCAACACGCTGGCTACCACGGCTATAATCACGACCAGCCGGCTTTGCCACAAAGCCCTTTCAAACAGTTGTTCAAGTTGCCCTATCAAAATAATAACTCCTTAGGTAGTTTTATACCGAATTAACCACTTTTCCAGCTCAACGACAAAAAAGACCAGGCTGCTGGCGGCGATACTAATAGCCAAATCAACCGGCAAAAGGGGGCGGGTTTGAAAGAACGTTTGCAGAAAAGGAGTGTACAGAGCTGCCAATTGCAGAATAAAGACCAACACCACCGCGCCCAGCAGCGGCTTATTAGAGCGTAGCCCCACCCTGAACAGTGAGTCCTGCCCGGAGCGAATAGCCAGGGCTTGCCAAATTTGAGCCAGCGCCAGAGTGGTAAAAATCATGGTCTGGGTGTGAGCGCGGTCAGTGACATCGTACCAGTAACCTACGGCCAGGGCGATGATGGCAATCAGCAGCCCCGTCCGCAGAATGTGCCAGCCCAGGCCGTGGGCAAAGATACTTTCGGTGGACACGCGGGGTGGGCGGCGCATGGTGTTCCTTTCGGCGGGTTCTACACCCAGGCCCAGCCCCAACAGACCATCGGTTAGCAGGTTAAGCCAGAGCAGTTGCAGCGGCAGCAGCGGCACCAGCAGCTCTTTCTCCATTTCCGGCGGCACAAAAAAGGCCAGTAAGGGCGCAAAAAGCATCACCGCTATTTTGCCGATATTACCGGCAATTGAGAACTTGATAAATTTTCGCAAGTTGTCGTAAATGACCCGCCCCTCTTCCACGGCGGCGACGATGGTGGCGAAGTTGTCGTCACGCAGCACCATATCGGCCGCTTCTTTGGAGACATCGGTGCCGGTGATACCCATAGCCACGCCAATATCCGCTTTTTTCAGAGCCGGGGCATCGTTGACCCCATCGCCGGTCATAGCCACAACATGGCCGCGCTCTTGCAACGCCTGCACCACTTTGAGCTTGTGCTCCGGTGAAACGCGGGCATAAACTGAAACTTCTTCGACCACCTGCTGCAACTCCTCCTTCGACATCACGGCCAGCTCCTGGCCGGTCAAAACCCGGCCATTGTCGGCGATGTCTAACTCGCGGGCAATGTGCTGCGCTGTTAAGGGGTGATCCCCGGTAATCATGATCGGGCGAATACCGGCAGCTTTACAGGTAGCTACAGCCTCTTTTACTTCGGGACGGGGTGGGTCCATAATGCCGACCAGCCCTAAGAAGGTCAGGTCTTGCTCTAGCGAACCTGACCGGTCATTGGCCGGCAGCGCCTCTAGCGAGCGGCAGGCGACACCCAACACTCGCATCCCGTTCTGGGCCAACTGCATGTTGGCGGTTTCGATGCGGCTGCGCCAGGTAGTGGTCAACGGTATGATCTGGTCGTCTACCCAGACGTGGGTGGCAATCTCCAGCAAGCCATCCACCGAACCTTTGGTGAAAGCCACATAGGCGGGTTGGCCGAAGGTAGAAGATAGTAGATGGTTGATAGAAGATGGAAACCCGGTTACGTCCTCTGTTCTTGAGCTACTGTCTTCTATCCTCCCTCTACCGGCCACTAACTCATGGACGGTGGTCATACGCTTACGCTCAGAGTCAAAGGGCAGCTCGGCTACACGCGGTAGCTTTTGGTCCAAATCGGCTTTCCACAGGCCAAATTTGGCCGCCGCAACCACCAGCGCCCCCTCGGTTGGGTCGCCAATGGCGTGAAAGTGTCCGCCTGTTCCATTATCGGATTTTAAGAGAGCATCGTTACAAAGCGCGCCGCCGGCCAGGAGAACACCCAACGGGAGGGGCTGGCTGGGTTGTTGAGACCCAGGGGATACGTCCAGGGTCGGGGTATGGTGACGCATGTCTTCACTTAAATCCAACCGATGACCGGCGACGTCTACTACCGTTACAGTCATCCGATTTTCGGTCAGGGTGCCGGTTTTGTCAGAACAAATGACGGTAACCGAACCGAGCGTTTCGACGGCGGGCAGCTTGCGGATGAGCGCCTGCCGCTTGAGCATACGCTGCGCGCCCAGGGCCAGCGTAATCGTGACCACGGCAGGCAGCCCTTCGGGGATGATGGCGACGGCAATGCTCACCATGGTCAGGAAAATCAGGCGCAGATCTTCACCGCGCAACCAGCCCTGAACAAAAATAACCCCGGCAATAACCAAGGCGACGACAGCCAGCATTTTTCCGACCTGGTCGAGCCGGCGTTGGAGGGGCGTCTGCTCTGGCGCTACCCCCTGGATCAGTCCGGCGATGCGGCCTAATTCAGTGAGCATGCCGGTTTCGGTGACAACAGCCCGACCCCGGCCATAGGTGACGATGGTGCCCATGTAAGCCATAT
>CAZUNT010000129.1:0-16502 GCA_964622215.1 uncultured Caldilineaceae bacterium | reverse complement strand
TAATGCGCCGGTCGCCCAGCTCCAAATCCTCCCCGGCCATGCTGGCGGCTATCTACTCAACCGGCTCCGACTCGCCGGTTAAGGTCGCTTCCTGGATACGTAGATTCGCACTTTCCAGCAGGCGGCAGTCAGCCGGAACCAGGTTGCCGGCCTCCAGCAGAATGATGTCGCCAGGCGCCAGGTCGCGGGCCGATGTTTCACGTACCTGGCCATCTCGGGTAACCCGGATATTAGGCACAGCCAGCTTCTTCAAAGCGGCCATCGCTTTTTCAGCCCGGTACTCCTGGATAAAGCCCAGCAGTCCAAACAAGACCACGATAGATAGGATGGCAATCGTATCTTTTAATTCGCCCAGCGCGCCGGCGATAACGGCGGCCAGAATGAGGATGATAACCATCGTCGCGGTAAATTGTTCCCACAGGATGCGCCAGGGGCTTTTAGCGCCTCGTTCGATCAATTCATTGGGGCCACGTTCGGCCAGGCGACGGCTCGCTTCGGCCTCGGTTAGCCCACGCGTAGCGTCGGCACCCAGTTGGGTTAGAATTTCGGCAGGTTCCAGTTTGTACCAAGAGTTTTGGGAGGGCATTTCAGACATTTTCTTCTATTTGAACCTTACGTTTAGTTGAAGGGGGTGAATTGAAAAAATCATCGTAACTACTCAGCCGACCCTATATCTCAGCATCCTGACCGCGGACCGTCGACCTCTGACCGCCGAAAAGATAGGTTACAGGGTGGATTATGGCGGTCGGCGGTCTGCCGTCAGCGGTCATGTGGCTCATTGGGGCTGATGGCTGAGTAGTTACAAATCATCGTTGTTTTAAACTCAGATCCCCAGTTCGGCTCGGGTGCGGATATAGTGTAATACTTGCTCGCGGGTCAGTACACCGACGACCTGGTCTCTTTCTATCACCGGCACTTGGGCCACGTTGGAATTGTCCATGAGTTGCAGCGCGGCCAACAACTCCTGGTCGGGCTGTACGTGGGTTAATCGTTTGAGAGGAACCATCACCTGCTCGACCGTGGTCAAGCGCCATTTCTGTTGAGGTACAGCCGTTACGTCGCGGAGGGTGAGCATGCCGCGTGGATGGCCGTTGTCGCTCACGAAAAAGGTGCGCTGACCGCCCGTCAAAACCTTCTCCTCGACCAACTGATTGAGCGACAAAATACTGGGAATGGTCTGGTAATCGCGGTTCATCACCTGGCTGACCTTGATGCCGCGTAGGGTTTCTTGCAGGTTGGTTTGGGCGTAGCTGGTTACGGCGGCGTTCTGCAAAAACCAACCGATAAAAGCCAGCCACAAGCCATTAAAGAAACTACCGGTGAAGATAGTGTAGATACCCCAACCAATGAACCCAAAGGCGACCAGTTGACCGGTAAAAGCCGCTGTCCGGGTAGCCCGGTTTAAATTTCCGGTGAATTGCCAGATGATCGCTCGTAATATCCGCCCACCATCAAGCGGAAAGCCAGGGATCAGATTGAACAAGGCCAGCATCAGGTTGATCCGGGCCAACCAGTAACTGGGCGCGGCCAGGTAGGGAATATGCTGGTCAAGTAGATACAGTCCCCCAAACAGTCCAGCCAAAGCCAAACTGACCAGCGGTCCGGCGGCGGTGATACGAAATTCTGCCCCTGGATTACGGCTTTCCTGCTCCAACTGAGCCACCCCACCGAAGATGAACAGGGTGATTTGGCGTACCGGAATGTGGTTGCGCAGCGCGATCAGAGCATGACCCAACTCGTGCAGCAGCACTGACCCGAAGAAAAGGAGCGTGGTTAGTACTGCCAGAAACCAGTGGGCCGAGTTGGGCAAAGTAGGATACTCTTCGGGGAAATAACCCTGGGCCAGAGACCAGGCTAGCAGGCCAAAGACAATGAACAGGCTCCAATGCAGGCCAATCGGAATACCCCATAAGCGACCAAATTTGATACTTGCTTCCATTTGTCGTAAAACCTAACTTCCTTTCATAGACTCGGCTAACGCCGGTGATTTGTTAATGCTGACCCTAACTGAGGACAATAGTCAATTTCAATTCCTTGTCGCTCGGCAATTTTAAGTTCCACATTACAAAAAGGCCGGCAGCATCCCTGTTTGGGATATTAGCTGCCGGCCTATTTTACAACCCGTCTACTTCTGCCACAGAAGTTTACGCTTTGTCTAATCTGCCAATGTTTTGTCTATATTTTGACATAGAATAGCATAGTTTTGTATGGGTGTCAAGTGTTTTGCTAATTTTCTAATAAAGGATTGTGCGAATATGTTTCTGTAGATTCTTTAGTTCCATTTTAATTTTGTAACTGCTCAGAGGGGTTCACCCTGAAGCAGTTATTTCGCCGGGATTAGGGGGTTGGGGGATTTTTTATCTAATTTTTTCTTCCCCTAATCCCCAAATCCCGGCTAAGAATCCGTTCACTTAGACGGCTGGCTGAGTAGTTACTTAATTTTTTCCTATAGTGTGGTGCTTTAACGGCTAGTTTCCCATAATAACAGACCGAAGTATAATTTGCTGGATTATTAACCTGGAAAGGAATGTCCTGGCGTCAAGGTTGCAAGCGCTATTCAGGGCAAATAATTTAGATGACCTCTCGCTACAAAAGATTTGATCCCAAACGCAAGATGCGGGTCTTCTTGTCTGGTCTAAAATTCGCTATTTGGAGTGACTTTAGCGTAGCTTATAAAGTGATTCTCTCGCTTATTGTGTTGGGCGTGAGTTTTTGGCTGCGCGAGTGGTTTGACTTTCTGGTTATCCTTATCGTTACCGGAATCATGCTCATTGCTGAAATCTTCAATACCACTATCGAGGCCATTTGTGATTACATTCAATCTGAATTTGATCCCAAAATCGGTCAGATCAAAGATATGGCCTCCGTTGCCACCGGTATCAGTATCCTGATGTGGCTATGTACGCTGCTTTTTGAAATTTGGCGAATATGGAACATCATTTTTCCATAACCCATCATAGATGGGCGTACTTTCTATTATCTTATTTCTATTAAAACAACATTAGAAAGTAGAGCCATGTTTCATGGTGGGTATTTCGTTTTGGCAGGGCGAACGATAATCGTCCCTTTGCCCTCTAACCAAACTGCTCCTCCAGATTCTTATCCACCGTCAAGACGATCACCCGCTCGCCGGTTTTGGTGCTCATATCCGTATGGAGGCTGACGACATTACAACCGACGATCTCGCCGACAATGGCTTCAATTAGCGGCCGGGAACTCTCAAATAACTGCCGCCGGGTCTCTTTGACCAAAGTTTGGCCTTCTCGGCTTTCAGCCAACTTGGCCTCGCCGGGTGTCAGGACGCCTTGCAGTCGCACCAGGATCATATCCTGGATAAAAAAGGTGCGCGCCTCCTCAGGACCGCGGCCCAGATACTCCTTTTCAAATTTGATGATGGCCTTGGTGAACTCAGCCTCAAACTGCCCACGTGTTTTTCTGACCATTCTTGCTCCCAAGAAGGTATAAAAACGCAAAATGTAAAATTTACCACTGTCTCAGAAAACTGAATTCTCCTCTCTTTCGGTCTTTTACGCAAATTCAAGGAATATACTTGCCCAAAGCGGCCCATCCATAGATTGAGGAGGGCTTGGAACCTGGTTCAAGGGCGAAACCTAAATTCTTTTCGACTGATCGTTCAAACAAATTAAATCTTCGACAATCTTCGCTGAGGATAAAACACCGGGTAGACCGGCCCCCGGATGTGTTCCGGCGCCCACAAAGTAGAGGTTTTCAAAATCCTCGGATTGATTGTGAGGTCTGAACCAGGCTGACTGGGTATTGGCATAGTATTATTTTTAGCCCATGAAAGCAGGGGCCGGATTCCCTCTGACCTTAAGAAGCGTGTTAGCGTAGTTAAAAACGTCCGTTAGTTCAATTTGACGACTCAGGCGCAGCCCGGATGGGGAAAGACGAACCAGGGATTCGGTGGTGTGCGGCTTTTTGCCAAGATAGAACACTTGTGATCTACCCTGATTGCGCCCCACCAAAAATCTGGACAAATCTCAACAGAAATTTACTTCTTTGGCGCAAACCAGTCGAAATTCCGATAATTACTAGACAAAATATTGACAAATTATTTTTATCATGGTAGTATGGTACAAAGCAAAAAACAGTATGTTTCGACCAATCATTTATTATCAGAGTTATTTTTGGGGAAGAAGAAGCTATGGCTTCAACCAATAGTGAACCAAGCTATAACTTAAAAGCTGTTGTGCGAGAAACCGGTCTAAAGCCAGACACTCTCCGCGCTTGGGAGCGCCGCTACGGTTTCCCGCAGCCAAATCGCACTGCGGGCAGGCATCGTCTTTACTCTCAGCAAGATATGAACATTCTCAAGTGGCTTGTATCACGTCAGAAAGAAGGGCTGAGCATAAGCAGAGCCGTTGAACTATGGCGCCAGCTTGAAGCCGAAGGACAGTCGCCATTTGGGCAAACAACTTTTCCTGGCTCGCTTGCTGCTAAACCTTCCATTGCGACCACATCAGGCCAAACGCTTGAACAATTGCGCGATGACTGGGTAGATGCTTGCTTGGAGTTTGATGAACAAACCGCTGAACGGATTTTAACCCAGGCCTTTGCCCTTTATCCTCCTGAGGTTACGTGCATGCAACTGCTAATGCCGGCGCTAGCCCAAATTGGCGAAGGCTGGTACCGGGGCGATTTTACAGTTCAACAAGAGCACTTTGCTTCAGCTTTGGCGACTCGGCGTTTAGAAGCGCTTTTGGTGGCTACGCCGGCCCCCACCCGGCCCGAGCGTATACTGGTAGGCTGCCCGCCCCAGGAAGAACATACGATTGGCGCTCTCTTACTGAGCCTTTTCTTACGCCGGGAAGGGTGGGATGTGGTGTATTTGGGGGCTAACGTGCCCATAGCCCAGATGGAGGTTACGATTGCTTCTACCAAACCGCAACTGGTCATTCTATCTGCTCAGCGATTGCCAACGGCCGCAACGCTGCAAGAAATGGCTCAGTTTTTAAAAGGTAAACGGACTCCATTAGCATTTGGTGGGAGTATTTTTAACAACTTGCCCAATCTTCAAAAGCGCATTCCGGGCCATTATCTGGGAGGCAATCTTAATGAGGCGATGCATTGGGTAGAACATTTGGCGACCGCCAGACCACCAGTTCCGGCAGTGGAACCGATCTCAGAAATGTATCAGCAAGCGTTGGCGCACTATAGCCGTCGCCAACCGGTCGTGGAAGCAACTGTTTGGGAAACCCTAGCCGACTCCGGTATATCTGAACATCATTTAAGTGTAGCCGGCTACAATTTGTCTCGTAATATTATTGCCGCGCTCACCCTGGGCAATGTAGGATTTTTGGAGAGCGATATAATGTGGGTAGCCAACCTATTGGTTAACTATCAATTACCCACGACCCTGCTTTGTATTTATCTTAAGGCTTATTACAACGCCGTAGATACTCAACTTGATGAACGAGCTGCTCCTGTTAAAACCTGGCTGGCTCAAGTGATTGATAATTGCGCGCATATCAAAAAGGGAGCGTTTCCTTGAAATATCAACCTATGTTTAACCTAAATGTGGAGACCCCATATGTACATTGAACGACAATTGCCCCGAAAATGGCTGCCAAAAACCCTAACGCTTCACCCCAAGTTCGTAAGACCGAGCTTGCCCATTCCTGTTTTCCTGGCCTTCAAAGAGGTGTGGCGCTATCGAGGGCGTTACCTGCTCATCAGCCTGGTTATCGCATTGATTACGACCCTGGTGCTGTTCATTGCCGGATTGGCCGAAGGGCTGGGAGCCGGCAATAAAGAATACCTGGACAAGCTTAACGCCGATGTTATTCTGTACCAGGCCAATGTAGACTTGTCCATTCCTTCCAGCCGTATTGACCGTACTCGCATTAACGATGTTCGGCGGGTTGAAGGGGTTAAACAGGTCGGCCCAATCAGCTTTAGCAACGCCGCCATCCCTTTAGATGATGGCTCAACCCCGCTGAAAATATCCTTGATTGGGGTTGAACCCGGCAAACCCGGCGAACCGCCGGCCTTCGAGGGTCAAAATTTGAAAGGCAAACGCGATAACGAAGCCGTCATTGACAAGAACACGGCCCTGCGTGCCGGTCTGCAAGTGGGTGATGTCTTCAACATCAAAACTGTGCAGGGCACCGAAGAAAAGTTGTATCCGCTGACGGTCGCCGGCATCAGCGATGGCCGCCAGTACTCCATTCAGCCGTCGGTATTTGTGCCTTACCTGACCTGGGATGACATTAGGTCCAAATCCACTGTTGATGATAACCAGGCAGTCCCCATTTTTAACCTTATGGCCGTGCAGTTGGAGAATCCTCAGGATTTTGACCTGATGGTAACGCGCCTGGAAAACCAAGTCGGCGAAGTTGAAGCCGTAGACCGCAAAACCGCCTACGAATCTACCCCTGGCTACAGCGCCCAGCAAAGCACACTCAACACTCAACGGTTCTTTACCCTGCTTATTGGGGTGCTAGTAGTGGGTGGTTTTTTCCAAATCCAAACCCTGCAAAAAGTGGCTCAGGTAGGGATGCTCAAAGCAATCGGTACCTCAAACTTGGCAATTGCTATCTCGTTCCTGCTGCAAATTATCACTATCACCATTCTGGGAGTTATGATTGGTGCTGCCGGCACGCTGCTGCTGGCTCTCACTTTCCCGGTCACAATCCCAATTATCTTCACCTCGGCGTCGGTCATCACCGCTGTTACCTCGTTGATGCTGATCGGGCCGCTCGGCGGCCTGGTATCGGTTAGGATTCTGGTCAAAGTCGAACCGCTCACCGCACTGGGGTTGGCCCAGTAAGGAGTTAACCATGCGAACCATTTTGGAAACAAAAGCCGTAACCAAAAGTTACACCGTAGACAATGTAACCATCAATGCTGTTAACGAAGTTTCGCTTGAGATTAAAGCCGGAGAATTTGTGGCCCTTCTTGGCCCCAGCGGCTCCGGCAAAACCACCCTGTTGGCGATGCTGGCCGGCTTGCTTTCGCCTACCCAGGGCAATATTGTGATTGATGGTCAGGATTTATCAAAAATGAAAGAAACAAAGCTGACCAAATTCCGTCGCGAAAAGATAGGCTTCACCTTTCAAGCCAATAATCTGGTGCCCTACCTCTCGGCGCAGGAAAACGTGGAGTTGATGCTCCGGCTAAACAACAGTTTTGACAAAGGAGGGCGTGAACGAGCCAGAGAGCTGTTGGTACAGCTGGGTCTGGGTGAGCGGTTGAAGAATCTAACGTCGCAGCTTTCCGGTGGGCAGCAGCAGCGGGTGGCTATTGCCCGGGCGCTTATCCACAACCCCCAGATTGTGCTGGCCGACGAGCCGACCGCCAGCCTGGATACCGAACGAGCTTACCAAGTGGTTGAAACCTTTACCAATCTCATTCACGCTCAAAATCTGGCCGGCATTATGGTCACGCACGACCTGCGGATGACCCGGTACGTTGATAAAATCATTCAAATGCAAGACGGCCAGATTAAACAAATTATTGACGACCGGCAAGAAATATTGTCCTTTGCCGATTTCCGCAATTAACAAGCGCAGAAGTACTTGTTATTGGCGTTGGATTATCCGGCTTAATGGCTGCAAATGTATTGTAGGGTTAAGACCGGAAGGTGGCTCTGGTTAAGTGGCGGGGCGATTGACCAGGAGAAAATTGTACTAATACTCAACCACTGTCTTCCCTGGGTTGCTTGTAAGCCTCCAGAGTGCGCGCCCTCGCCCATGTGTGGTCTACCATTGGTGCCGGATAATCCTGACCAATCCGGCAACCGGCCTGTTGTTGCAGTTGCGCCGCCATTTTCCAGGGGGTGTGGATGTACATATCGGGCACATTTGCCATCTCTGGCACCCAGCGGCGAATGAAGGCCCCATTGGGGTCGAATTTCTGACTCTGCAAAATGGGGTTAAATATCCGAAAATAGGGGGCAGCATCGGTACCGGTCCCAGCGACCCACTGCCAGCCACCGTTGTTCGCAGCCGGATCGCCATCGATAAGATACTGCATAAAGAAGCGTTCTCCCCAGCGCCAATCAATCAACAGGTCTTTGACTAAAAACGAGGCGACAATCATTCGAGCCCGATTGTGCATCCAGCCTGTTTGAACCAGTTGCCGCATGGCCGCGTCAACGACCGGGTAACCGGTGCATCCTTCACACCAGGCCGTAAAGGCTTGTTCATTATCATCCCATGGAATATCATCATAATCCGGCCGGAAGCTACGCTGTCTGACATAAGGAAAATGATAAAGAATGGAAATGTAGAATTCACGCCAGATCAGTTCATTTAGCCAGGTCGTAGCCCCTTTGTGAGCTTGGTTGTTTGGGAAGACTTTACTGGTTTGTTGGGCCCTAACAACCGCCTGACGTGCTGACAGCATGCCAAATCGTAGATATGGAGATAGTTGCGAGGTTCCCTCCAGATCCATCCGGTTACGAGTGTTCGCATAACTGAAAATCGGGTAATCATCTTCTTCAGTCTCGGAAGTGTTACGACTAACTTGACCCGCAAAAAGGTTGAGCCGACGGTGAGCTTCTGTTTCACCCGGTATAAAAGGAGCTGTGTCGGGCAGACCAGGCTCGGTTGGAAGAGGAACGCTGGCTAATCCTGCCGGGGTGCGGATGGAGCTTGGCGCCGGCAACACGGCATTGGCCTGAGGAAGAGGTAACGCTTTCCAGGCTCGGCTGAACGGGGTGTAGACCGTGTATGGCGTCCCATCAGTTTTCGAAACGGCTGTTGGGCTGTGCACCGTCAGGCCATCGACTAGCCTCAGGGGAAGGTGGTCGGCAATCTGCTCATCACGACGCCTGGCGTAAGGTGAATAGTCTGCCTCGGCAAAGATGTGGTCTGCCTGACTTTCGGCCATCAGCGCAGCTAGTTCATCAATTGGACGCCCCTGGCGGATAATCAAATAGCTGCCCTTGGCCTGCAAATCAACGTCTAGCTGACGTAGCCCTCCCAACAGAAAGGCTAATCGTTTGGCACTGCCATAGGGAGAACTCAGCAGACCCGGATCAAGGATGAACACAGGAATAACCTGCTCAGCCTGAGCCAGAGCATGACTGAGCGCCAGGTTGTCAGTTAGCCGCAAATCGCGACGAAGCCACCAAATTGCTGTAGTCATGATACTTTTTTTCTGAAATGATATGGACGCTCACCGCACACGACAACACGATGATGTCCATTAAGAAGTTTTCAGAGTTAGAGCTACTCCAGTCCGCAAATCCTGTCCAGTTGCCCTGTTTGACGTTTGAGTAACTTTCGTGTTTTCCAGCTCCGATAAGCAAAAAGCGCCGGTAAACTGAGAACCATATTTAGGCCAACAAATTTCCGCCAGGGTTGGCTGTGAAAGCTGAATTCGATCTCGTCAATGACGGTTGTGGTAGTTTCATTGATAGGCTTAAAAGTGTGTTGGTGAACCCAATGCTGAAACGGGCCGCTTTGCTGGCGGTCTACGAAACCGGTCGGCGTCACGTTTTCAATGCGAGCTAACCATCGAATAGACCCAGGTCCAACTTTTATGGTGAAATCCATCTCGTCTCCTTCATCCAGCCGCGATGGCGCCTGGTGAACGATAACTTTCGATGGAGGTGGGGTAATCTTGGTCAAACTGCTCGACCGGGCATGAAAATCGGCAACTTCCTCTAAAGATGCCTGCACCTGAAAACGGTGCTTGTACCGGAACACCAATGGCCTTGACAGCAAATCGGCGACGGCAGCCTCTGCTTCTGAGAAGCTGAAGACAAAGCCCATTTGTTGCAACCGTTGGGGTAGGGCCCGTTGTCCATCAAGCAGCACCGTAGACATTTCACCAAATATAAGCTGCAAAGCAAGGCTGGGCGTAGGGAGAAAGGCCGGCCGCTTTAAGCTTTTACCCAGTGTACGGCTAAACTCGGCGTTGGTCAGTGGGTTCGGCGCGGTCAAGTTGAAAGGACCGCTGGCCTCTTTTTGCTCAATCAAAAAGCGGATGGACGCCACCTCGTCGGTTAGATGGATCCAGGGTAGATATTGCCGCCCGCTGCCTAACGGGCCGCCCGCAAACAGCTTAAAAGGCAACACCATTTTGGGAAAAGCGCCATCTTCTGGGCTGAGGACTACCCCAGTCCGAATAATGGCCCGGCGTACGCCCAGTGCCTCAACCGGGGCGGTAGAGGCTTCCCAGTCCAGACAAACTTGGGCCAGAAAGTCACCCCCCGGTAAGGTTTCCTCTGTCACTTTTTCTGCGCCGCGAGCGCCATAGTAGCCCACGGCTGAAGCCTGGATGACGACCTCCGGTTTGTTTGTGGCCGCTCTTACCGCCTCGACAACGGCTCGACCGGCGTTGACTCGACTCTCTCGAATGCGTTCTCTGCGCTCGACAGTCCAGCGTCCGGCGGCGATATTTTCGCCGGCCAAATTGACAATTGCTCCAGCTCCATCGGCCAGGTGTCTCCAACCCGCCGCACTTTGACCATCCCACTTTTCAACCTTCACGCCGGCCGGAAGACCTTTGCCCCTCTCTGGGTGGCGGCTCAAAATAACGACCTCATGTTTGTCAGCGGCCAGGCTTTTGGTCAGAGCCTGACCAATTAAGCCGCTACCACCAATTATGATAATACGCATTAGATATCTCCCATCGAACTCAATTTGATGAAGCTTTATTTTAGCATCTTATCACATAATTATAGTATTGTCAATGTTTTGTCGAATTTTTGTCCTATTACCAAATAAAAGAGATTGGTGAAGTGGGCAGATAGGGGCCAGGAGTGAAATATCTCCTGCCAGGTTAAGCCAACCTATCTAATAACCCGGGCAACTCACCGATTAGCTCATGGTTTTTAATACCAATGAGCGCATGGTAACAAATCGGGGTACTCATGCTCTGAGGGGTGAGTAGTTGTAACAACACGGTTCACGTTCGAGCTTTGCGACAAATGTCACACATAGACCGCCCCGAGCAGCCGAGACCAGCCTCTTTTGGGGCTATCTTAATAACTTTATGTCTTGCTGTTGCTCTTTGTCGTTTTTCGTGGCATAATTGAAATAGTCCCAAAAACGTTGTAATAGTTTTGCGTGCAATACACTACATAATATCAAGACGATAGGCGAAGCCCTTGATCACTATTATCCCCGTAAACTGTAAAACGTAATGACCGAATTACCCAGGATTTCTCCTTACGTTTTACGTCTTACGTTTTATCCATTTACTTACTTGTACGGAGAAAGTGTCGTATGAAGAAATCATACCTGAAACTTATTCTGTCGAGCCTGATGATTATGTTGCTCCTGACCGGATGTGAGTTGCCTCGCACCGATGATACAGGAGATGTTCCGAGTTTGACCACACCGGCAGCGGTGGCGTCGCCGCCCGGTGCAACGGAGGCTCCCGTTACGCCAACGGCTTTACCGCCGACCACGCCCCAGGTTTCGCCCTTGGCTCCGGCTGTTGCCGGTGGTGAACTGCCCGAAGTCGGGCCGCCGGCTGCTGTAGCCCCTCCCGTCGATGCGGTGGAACCGGGCACAGTAGTCCTCAAACTGACTCAAGAAGCCTCGGTTCAAGCTCGCAGCGTGGAAATTGGCTCGGATGGTGTGGTGGCCTCGGATATTCCGAGCCTGGATCAACGTCTCCGCGAAATTGGAGCCAGTGATCTACAGCCGGTTATGGCCGATGTGGCCGAGGCGCTGCCCAACCAAGATTTGGACAGGCTTTCCGTCCAGGCCGTCGAGGTCAGCCAGTTATACACGGTCAGTTTCTCCCAGGATCAGGATCCGCAGGAGGTGGCTGATAAGTTGGCCCAGGACCCCACCGTTGAATATGCCGAGCCAAATTATCTGGCCGGGGTCACGGCCGGGCCTGTTTATCTCCCCGCTCCTCTTACCCCCAACGATCCGCTTTACAGCTTTCAGTGGCATCTCCAAGCCATTCAGATGCCCACTGCCTGGGATAGTAGCGCCGGGCAGAACGTTGTCGTTGCTCTGATTGATACCGGTATTAACTTTAATGCACCAGACCTGGCGGGTACAACCCGGCTGCCCGGTTACGACTTTGTTAATAACGATAACGACCCCACTGATGATCAAAGTCACGGCACGCACGTAGCCGGAACCATTGCCCAAACGACCAATAACGGCGTTGGCGTGGCCGGCGTCGCCTATAGTGCGACACTGCTGCCGGTCAAAGTGCTGGGTTCTGACGGGCAGGGCAGCTATGATAATATCATCAAGGGGATTGTTTATGCCGTTGACCAGGGCGCTAAGGTCATCAACATGAGCCTGGCCGGACGGAATGGC
Source organism: uncultured Caldilineaceae bacterium (assembly GCA_964622215.1). GTDB lineage: Bacteria > Chloroflexota > Anaerolineae > 4572-78 > J111 > DSQQ01. The sequence continues at coordinate 4,245 of CAZUNT010000129.1, read as the reverse complement.
TCGCAGGCCCTCCAAGAGGCGGTGCAATATGCCTACGATCACGGGGTCGTGGTTGTGGCGGCGGCGGGCAACAGCGGCGGTTCAGTTGAATACCCGGCCGCCTACGATGATTATGTCATCGCCGTAGGAGCGACGCGTTTTGATAAGACGCGGGCTTCTTACAGCAATTTTGGCCCTCAGGTCGATTTGATGGCTCCGGGAGGCGATCTGGATGTTGACCAAAACGGCGACGGTTACGCCGATGGGGTGCTCCAGCAGACTTTCAAAACGTCCGGAACATATACTTATCTTTTCCTGGAAGGGACTTCGATGGCTTCCCCGCACGTGGCAGGACTGGCGGCGCTGCTCTTATCGCGCCAACCTGGCGCATCGCCGGCCGAAATTGAAGGGTTGATGGCCCAGACGGCTCAGAGTCTCGGCTCGTCCGAGGAAATGGGGGCGGGATTAATCCAGGCCGCCGATGCCCTGGCTGCCATAACCGGCCCTGCCGAGGCAACCTTTACTCCAACGCCAGTTCCTATCGCCCAAGTTACCGAGACGCCTACTCCTTTACCGGTCACAGATACCCCGACCCCAAGCGCCACACCGTTACCTGTTTGTACCCCTCCGGCCTGCCAGGCAGGGGAAGTTTACTATTGTCCGGGGGATTGCCCCGGCGGCTGCGGCATGCAATGCGCCACGCCGACACCCGGGCCAATCACCGTTACACCAGGTGTAACGCCCACGTTGGCGCTCACCCCCATTGTTTCACCTACGGTGACCCAAGAACCGCTCCCGGCCGGGGAACTGCTTCTGAACGGCGGCTTTGAAACCGATGAGGGCTGGGTTTTTGGCGATACGCCGATTCGAGGAGGCTACGACACCTCGGTCAAGTTGGGTGGTAATCGTTCCGTCCGCTTGGGTGTGGTTTCCGGCCCCGATATTTTTAGTTACAGTTCGGTCTGGCAGCCGGTCACTCTGCCTGTTGAAGCCAATCAGATCACCTTACGAGCAAATATCTACCCGGTCAGTCAAGATCAGCCCGGCGGTGATGTGCAGCAGATCATGATCCTCAACGAGCGTTTCCGGGTCATGCGCACGCTCTCCACCGGATTGAACAATAGCCAAAGCTGGCAGCCGGTTTCCTACGATTTGTCGGATTTGCGTGGTCAAATGATTTACGTTTACTTTAGTGTCGTCAATCTCGGCCGAACCGGCCGTCCCAGCGCCATGTATGTGGATGATGTTTCTTTGATATGGAATTGAACCACAAATCGGCGTCACCCAACAACTGATATAAGCTGTTTTCAACAGCCACCTATTGAGAGCCTCGGCCACAGTCGGCGTGTTTCAAATTACCGCCGGTGTGGGTGAGGCTTTTTGCTATTTACGTGTTTAGGCCAGCCCCTTGCAAAAAAACTAGACATAATGTATCATTTTGATAAGATCTATTGAATAAGATAGGCGATTTACAAAGGAGAGAAAACCGTGCGCAGGCTTATCCTCTGGAATTGGCTTTTAATCCTCGGATTATGGCTAGCGGGTTGTGGTTTGGTCCGAGATAATCAGGCGGGGAATGATATTGAAGCCTTTGCCCCACCCACCGGGGCAACAGCGCCCACCGGAACGGTGGTGATCGTTCAGGCAGAGGTTGTCGTGCGGCTGGAACCGGCCACGCCTCAAGTCAACATAGGTGACATTTTCGACGTAGCCATTCGGATCGATAATGTCACGAATCTGGCCGGCGCCGATGTGCAATTGCAATTTAATCCGGCGGTGTTACAGGTTCAGGACGCCGACCCTGGCAAAGAGGGAACGCAAATCCAGCCGGGCGATTTTCCTGTCCCCAATTTTGTCGCTACGAATGTCGTCACCAACACCACCGGAAATATTCAGTATGCGGTGGTTCAGCTTCCCCCCACCTCGCCCGTCAGTGGTAATGGCTTGTTAGCCACCATTACCTTTCAGGCCATCGCTTCCGGGGTGAGTCCGCTCGATTTTACCCAGGCCATCCTGGCGAATGACCTGGCCCAGCCTATCCCCGCGACCACCCAATCCGGCCAGATCACGGCCGGCCAGGGGCCCACTTCGACGCCTACCCATACTCCTGTGCCTGGCCAGGCCACCGCTACCTTTACCGCCACCCCTATCCCCGGCACGCCAACTTTCACCTCCACCCCCATCCCCGGCACGCCAACTTTCACCCCTACGCCAACGCTAGTTGCAGCCACCCTCACGCCAACGCCAACCTCTACCCCACTGCCAACGCCAACGCCAACGCCGACGGCAACAACCACTCCGGCGGCTCCGGCAGTCGAAATACCGCCAGGGGCGACGGTTGGGTTCTGTTACCGGGTGCAGCCAGGGGAAACATTGTACAGCCTGGGACAGAAGTTTAATGTTGACCCGCAGTTTATCTTTGTAGTGAATGACATCTACCCGCCGGGGAATGTCTTTCCACAGCAGGTGTTGTTTATTCCGCAGCAGTACGGGTCCGGGCCAAATGTCTATGTGGTCAAGCCCGAGGACACGTTGAAGTTGATTGCCGATCAGTGCCGGCTGCCGGTAGATTTTCTGGCGGCGGTGAATGGGTTATCGAAAGATGCCAACGTGTCGGTTGGCTCTACCTTAATTATCCCGCGACCGCCTTATGCGCCGCCTTCACGCTATCCCTATCCAGGCGGCGTCTGGCCTCCCGTGTGCCCGCCGTCCTGTTACTAAAAGTCGGGATTTAGCCATGTCTACCCTCAAAATCGACCATGTGACCATTGCCGGGTCGGTGCTGGCTCCTATGGAGCAAGCTTTTGCCAATCTTGGGCTAGCTACCGAGTATGGCGGCCCTCACTCGAACGGCGTTACCCACATGGCCCTGCTAGGTTTTGCGGATGGACCCTACCTTGAGTTAATCTCCTCGCTGGAACCGGGGCTGAAAGACACCGTTTTTTGGGGAACCTTTATTGCTGGCAATGGCGGTCCGTGCGCCTGGGCCGTGCAAGTTGACGACATCAAGGCGGAAGCCACTCGTGTAGCCGCTTTAGGGGTTCCGGTTGCCGGTCCGGCTTATTATTATCGCCGCCGGCCGGATGGTAAGCTGGTGGAGTGGTATCTGGCCTTCCTGGGCGACAAGGGCGCCGGCGCTACCCTGCCTTTCCTGATCCAGGATATTACCCCCCGTGAGTGGCGAGTGCAGCCCTCTCCCAGCGCCACAGGTTGGTTGGCCGGCGTGGCCTCGGTTATCCTCGGCGTTGAAAACCTTGAGACGGCCATAAAACTTTTCCGGCGTGTTTATGGCTGGCCCGCCCCGCAATTAAACGACGATCCAATTTTGAAAGCTAAACTGGCTTATTTCGCCGGGACGCCGGTGACCCTGGCCGCCCCGCAAGTGCCAGACGACTGGCTGGCGGAGCGGTTAGCTCGCTTCGGCGAGTCGCCCTGCGCCTACCTGTTGGCGACAACGAATTTTGTGGCGGCATGCCAACATTTTGGATTAATGCCCTCGGTTGAGTGGTTTGGACGCCGGGTGGCCTGGTTTGATCCGGCTCAACTCAACGGAGTGTACTTGGGTTTGATCGGATGAGAAAATTGCCGCCCCCAAAACGTAAAAAGCTCAGCGCCGAGCAAATCATTTTGCTCGTTGGCCTGTTTGGCTTCTTAGCCTTCCTGTGGCTGCTGACGTTTTTCTTTTTGCCTCTGCTATCAGGCCGGCCGACGATTGTGGCGGTGCCGCCGCTGATTGTAGAGATGGCGGCTACCCGCGGTTTTATTTTACCCCCTACCTGGACTCCCAGCCCAACTCGTGAAGTGGTTCCGACGACAACGGGGACTCCTGTCTATGATGGCGTAGCGCCCACCCGAATTTATACCCCTCGCCCAACTTCGCTTGCCGGCCTGCCGATGTTCTATCCTATCCCAACGTTAACTGTGGTTGACCTGGCTCGGATCATGCAGGGCGAGTCGCCGGGGGATTTGGAGGCGGCCTACCGGGTGGGGTGGGTGGCTAAGAACCGGTTGTTACATCCCAGTTATGGCGATACTTATGCTGTCGTGTCGCACGGTTTTTTTGGCTATCGCCCCGATATGACCCCCAGTAAAGAGTTTCTAAACTTGGCCCGCCGGATCATCAAAGCCCGCGAAGACCCAACCGGCGGCTGCCTGTATGCCCTTTCTCGTACCGATATTACCAACTTGGGTGTTCACCCCAGCCGGGCGGATGTGGCTTATGGCGAATGGTTTTTCTTCAAAACCTGGCCCCTGGCTGACTAATAA
>CAZUNT010000128.1:0-20580 GCA_964622215.1 uncultured Caldilineaceae bacterium | reverse complement strand
CGCGGCGGGTGACCAGCTCGTGCCCTTCGACGCGGGCATAGTAATGAATGGCCCACTTGTCGCTGCCGAAGACGCTGGTAAAATAAAAAGCGAGGTAATCAAAATGGGGCGTTCCTGCCGGGGCGTGTTTGACCGGCAGGCGATACCACCCCTCATCCTGGACTCGCTGCCAATCTTTCTTATTGTTCATCACCGCGACCAAAATCCGATCATCGGGGAATATCAAGCGTTTCTCTCTAAATCCTATGGCCTGAAGTAAGCCTATTATACGCCGGGTAAAATCAATTCAAGCGACATGTTGATCCCGATATTCTCTTGGTGAGAGGCCGTAACGTTTTTTGAAAGTTCGGCTAAAATGGGCAGAGTCATTAAAACCCCAGCGAAATGCCACCTCGGTGATGTTTTTGCAAAGGCCCACACGGGCCAACTCGCGACGGCACCGTTCCAGGCGGCGTTCCAATATCCAACGAGAAACAGAGAAACTTTCTTCCTTGAACAAAAGGTGAAGGTAGCGAACCGAGATTCCGAAGTGTTGGGCCAGGCTGTGGGGGTCGAGGCCAGAATCCTCCAGATTGGCCTCGATATGATCTTTGATTCTCGCTAGCAAATCCGCCCCAGCTGTCCCCCCTATCTGGAGTTGCTTATCCCACAAGCAAGAAGAGATTAGCGCTATGGTGGTTTCCGCGGCAATGTACCCCTGGCGGCCGTCAATATGGGCAGTATGTGAGCTCAGGGCGGATATGAGAGAAGCTGTGACGGCTCCCAACCCACACTGCCAATCGATAGCTTTCCCTACCAGATTATCCACATGAGGAAGCGCATCGCGCAGGCGGTTCTGTGGCACAAAAACGGTTATTTTGTGGATACGTGAGTGTAAACAAAAGTTAGTCGGCACTGTGGTATCCCACAAAAGGAAACTGCCAGGCCCCAGTAAGGAATTATGGCCCCGGCACTCTACATCTTCATGCCCCGTAAGAATGAGGAGAAGACCATAGTAAGCCAAGTTGTCCAGAGCTATCTCACGGCTCGTCCGCAAACCGCTGCAAGGGTCGCAGATACAACGGACAACCTTCAGATCCCCCAGCAGACCAACCCCCAATTCTCCGAGGAACCCCGTGGACTGACTCTTTTCCAGCGTCCAACGTAGATGCGAGTTGTTCAGCATAGCTTGCCAGGCATCATATCGCTCATTTAAGCGAAAATGTTGGGTGGACCACATATCCAAATGAGACCTATCTTCAAAGCCCATGGCAATACGTCTCCTCTCAGGGTGGCCGGTTCAGGGAAGCCAAAACATTGCGCTCTTGTTCAAACGTTTCTACACGGACGAACAAGATTAATCAATCCTCTCACCCTAAAATAGCATTATAGGGTAAACCCTGGATAGCGTCAACAACATCGGTCTGTCCCAGATTTTAGGAGACCCTAAAGGTTTTCAAAACCTTTAGGGTCTGTTACCAAAAAATTGGACAGCCCCCAACATTAGTGAGAAAGGAGTGCTACTATGGCAGGACAACTAAAAGATTCAGTTTTTATCTTGGGTGTCGGATGCACCCGATTCGGTAACCTGTTGGAAACACCTGAACTCAAAGGTCTCAGTCTGCAGGAACTGGCCGCCCAGGCCGCAGGGGAGGCCCTGGCGGATGCGCAGATTGATCCGCAGGAGGTCGATGCAGTGTTTGTGGGCAATGTAACCATGCACACATCACAGCTTCCGGCCACGTACAGCCAAACCGCCCAATGGCTGGGGACGCAGTTCAAGGCCGGCGTTCACTTTGATGCAGCCTGTTCCACGACCAATGTCGGTGTGACCATGGCCGCTATGGGCATAGCCTCAGGGGTATATGACAGGGTACTGGTTGTAGGGCTGGAGTCAACCTTGAGCCAACCCAAGAGCCTAAGTCCCTACGAACGGAGCACCATTCCGACTGAGGAGATGTGGCTGTGGACCGATTACTGTGTGGACCAGGCCTACAGCGTTCCCCAGGGCTACGATATCTTCCCCACCTATAACGCATTCAACGCCTTGGGATATTGTCGGAAGTATGGTATCAGCCTGGATGACCTGGAGCGTGGTCTTTTTGAAGTATGCCGCACGCGGCGTCTGCACGGCTCCATGAACCCCAAGGCTATCCGCCAGGACACTTTGGAGGCTGAGGCCAAAAGATTGGGATTTGAGGATCCGTGGGAGTTTTGGTGCTCACGTTTTAACCCACATGTTGCCTGGCCCTCCCGCCTCTATAGTGTGGTCACACCGGCTGACGGCGCTTCGGCCATAGTGCTGGGACGCCGTGATGGGGTCGCGGCCGGGGCTTCGGAGCCGATTGAGCTTAAAGGTTTTGGCATTAGTGTAATGGGCTTACCCTGGTATCAAGAGGATCCTACCGTGATGCCCATCGACCGCCAGTCTTTCCAAAAAGCATATACCATGTCCGGCATCTCAGCCAAAGACATCGATTATCTGCACACGCACGACTGCTCCCATATCATGGGCATTTGTGTGGCCGAGGTAGCGGGCTATCTGCCCCAGGGCCAGGGTTTGAAGTACGCCCAAGAGGGCCGCTTGCGATTCGACGGAGACCGGCCTATGAGTACGCATGGCGGCCGGCACGCATTCGGTCATGCCTGGGCCGCCAGTGCCGGATCGGACACCTACGAGGCAGTAAAGCAAATTCGTGGCTTGGCCGGTGATAGGCAGATTAAACCATCACCTAAAACTGCGGTGATCCACACCCACGGCTATGCTATGATCAGCACCGTTCTAGTACTCGATGGAGGTAATTAACATGGCTGAATCTATTATCAAGCAGTATTACGATGCCCTTGGACAGGGGAAACTGCTAGCCAAGAAGTGCAATAAGTGTGGGACTGTTACTTTCCCCCCCACGACAGCCTGCCAGTCTTGTGGCAGCCCTGACCAAAAGTGGCAGGAACTTTCTGGAAAGGGGCAGCTTCATTTTGTATCCCACGGCATGGCCCCGCCCCCAAATCCCCGATTTTCGGAGATAGCCCCGTACGCCTATGGCCATATCCGCCTGGAAGAGGGGGTTTTTGTGCAAGCGATCATAACCGGCGTGGACATTGATCCTGATACATTGAGGACCTACTTTGAGCAGGGACTGGTGGATGTCGTTCCAGATATTCAAGAAGTAAAGGGCTTGAATGTTCTGGCTTTTAAGGTGGTATGATATGAGTGATGAAGTAGAGGCTGTAGTGCTTGAAATCGTGGCCAAGATCGCCAAACGTGACCCGCAGGATTTGTCACCGGGGCACAAGCTGGCCGAGGATCTGAATCTAAAGTCGGTTAGCCGCATCGAGGTGGCCGCCTTATTAGAGGACCGGCTCCGGGTGGAGATCACCAACTTTGAGATTCGCGGGCCAAAGACCGTGGCCGAGCTGATTGAAATGGTCAAGGGTAAAATCTGAAAGGAGGGGGGGGACTCCCCCTCCTTATATCTTAAGCAAACGCGGGCTGCAGTAATCCAAAAGCTAAAGATTTGGAGCTACAACTGATGGGCATTATGGAATTCTTTGCTCAGAAGGCTAAACACAGCCTTAAAGTGATCGTATACCCCGAGGGGAGCAACCCTTCCATTTTGGTGGCGGCCGGGCGGTTGAGAGATGATGGACTGGTCAGGCCAGTACTCTTGGGCAATCCTGCTGAAGTGACAAATTGTGCCAATCGGCTAGGTATCAATCTGGGGGATATCAAGGTGGTGCAGCCGGAATCGGCTCCCCAGTTGGAGCAGTATGTGAGCGCCTATTGCCAGGCAAGAGATATGCCCCAGAGTGTTGGCCGGCGCATCATCACCCAGCCGCTTTATTTCGCAGCTATGATGGTGAAAATGGATCAGGCGGATTGTATGGTAGCCGGTATAGACCATCCCACCGAAGAAGTGATTATGGCCAGCGAATTGATAATCGGTCTCCGCCAGGGCATTAGTTTAGTCTCCAGCTTCTTTCTGATGGATGTACCCGGGTTTGACGGTGGGGAGGACGGTCTATTGATCTTTGCCGATCCAGCGGTCAATCCCGACCCCACTCCCGAGCAACTGGCCGATATTGCCTTGGTCACGGCCCAAAGCGCCCGAGAGTTGTTGGGATGGGAACCTCGGGTGGCCATGTTATCTTTTTCGACCAGGGGCAGCGCTAGTCACCCGCTGGTAGAAAAGGTGGTGAAAGCAACAGCTTTAGTCCACGTCAAAGAACCTGAATTGTTGGTGGAGGGCGAACTGCAGGCTGATGCGGCCCTGGTAGAGGCGGTGGCTAGAAAAAAGATAGGTTCCGAGAATATTGTAGCCGGAAAGGCCAATATTCTGATCTTCCCAGACCTTAATGCGGCCAACATCTCCTGTAAACTGGTGCAAAGGTTGGCCAAAGCCAACTCTTACGGGCCTTTTTTGCAGGGATTTAATCTGCCGGTTAATGACCTTTCCCGTGGGGCTACAGTGGAAGACATCATAGGCGCATCTATCATGCTTGCGGCGCAGGCTATCCCTCCCCATGCCAAACAGTGACTTCAAGAGGTTCATGTAGAGGTATGACATGGTAGGAATAGGGGTAGATATCGTAGAGATGAACCGCATGGCCGAGACCATACAGCGCTCCGGAGATATTTTCCTCCGCCGCGTATTCTCTCCCTCGGAGATTGAAAGAGGCAAGCAAAGTGATAACCCTGTCGCTTTTTTTGCTACTGCCTTTGCTGCAAAGGAAGCGGTCTTCAAGGCGCTAACCCTCAACTGGGAACAAGGGATCGATCTTAGAAATATCGAGATTTGCCGGGGACCGGTTGGGGAACCCATTGGTGAATTGTCTGGTCAAGTTGAAAGGATCGCTCGGGAAAAGGGATGCGTCCATGTAATGCTCAGCCTATCCTACGAGACAGACTCGGCCATAGCCATGGTAGTTCTTTCAGGTTCTTGAGCCGGCAGTCAATTCCTGCTTACGTGAACGATGGCCCCCGGTAGTTAAGGTATTGTCCCCTTTCTAGCCTCACTGAACCATCTGTGTTAAAATAGGGCGAGCTTTAAATAGGCTTATATTCTAACTGTTAGGCGGGAAAGGTAACAGCCATGTTTGGAATAGATAAGCAAATTGAGCGCCGCCGCCAACGTGCAACCGAAGATATTGCGGCCATTGTCAATCGGGGCCAGCACCCTGTTTACAGCGCCTTTGAGGTTACTTCCCAATCCAAACAAACCTATCGCGTCCAGATTCGCTCCCTGACCGACCTGCTCAATAGCTGCACTTGCGCCGACTACAAAACCAATCTGCTTGGCACTTGCAAACATATCGAAGCGGTGCTGCTGCACCTCCGCGAGAACCTGGGTGACACATGGGATAAGGTGGCTACAGACAAGCCGCCAGTCTCCCAAATTTTTCTCCACCACGCCCAGGAAACCACCGTACGTATCACTATGCCATTGCCGGGTCCGCCGGCCTTGAGCAATATGCTAAAACGCTACTTCGACGCCGATGGCCTCCTGACCGGCTCGCCGCTCAAAACCCTGCCCGCCCTGCTCCAAGATTTAGCCGCCCTGCCGGCCCGCCAGCGCGATTCCATCCAGGTCACGCCCGAAATGGAGCAATACCTGGAACGACTCCAGGACATCGAAGCCATCCAGCGCCAGAAAGAGTGGTTTCTTGAGCAAACCGAGCAGGGACATCGCTCCTTCAATCTCCTCTCTACCCCCCTCTACGGCTACCAGCAGGAAGGGGCCATGCACCTGACCTTTGGCCGCCGGACCATGCTGGCCGACGACATGGGGCTGGGCAAAACAGTGCAGGCTATCGCCGCTACCAGCTTATTGCATCAACTGCGCGACATTCAGCGGGCGCTGGTGGTTTGCCCGGCCTCGCTCAAGCACCAATGGGCGCGTGAAATTCGGCGTTTCACCTCCTTTTCGGTCAATATCGTCGAGGGTGGTTTGCGTGACCGCCGCAATGCCTACCAAAACCCGGCCTTCTTCACCATTATCAATTACGAACTGGCCCTGCGGGATGAAGAGGAGCTGCGCCGCCTGCGGCCTGATCTCATCATCCTGGATGAAGCTCAACGCATCAAAAACTGGCGCACCAAAACCGCCGACGCGGTCAAACGGCTGCGCAGCCCCTATGCCTTTGTTCTGACCGGTACGCCCCTGGAAAATCGCCTGGACGAACTGTACAGCATCTTTCAATTCATTGACCCAACCATTCTCGGCCCGCTGTGGCGCTTCAATCAGCGCTTTTTCCAGGTCGAACGCAAATCGCCCACCTCCAGCTCATACAAGGTGTTGGGCTACAAAAACCTCGACGAACTGCGCCACCTCATCTCACCCTATGTGCTGCGCCGGGTTCGCGACGAGGTCTTGCACGATCTACCCGACCGCATTGACAACAACTTCTTTGTGCCGATGACCGATCCCCAGTGGAAAGCCTATGAAGAATTTCGCTCCACCGTGGCCCAACTCATCGCCAAAGCCCAGCGCCGGCCGCTGACTCCCCAGGAGCATAAAATCTTGCTGGGCGCGCTGGTCAAAATGCGCCTCATCTGCAATGCCCTGGCCCTGCACGACCCCGACCTGTCGCCCAAAGAGCGCGAAAAAACCTCACCCAAGCTGCAAGAACTGACCGACATCCTGGACGACGAAGTGGCTAACAACGGCCACAAGGCCATCCTCTTCAGCCAGTGGACCAATATGCTCCACCTGACCTACCCGGCGCTGGAGCGGCTGAACCTGGGCTACGTCACCCTCAGCGGCGACGTGCCCACCCCCAAACGCGGTGAACTAATCGAGCGCTTCTTGAATGACGACAAGTGCAAGGTTTTCCTCTCTACCGATGCGGGCGGGGTAGGGCTGAACCTGCAAGCAGCCAGCCTGGTGGTCAACCTGGATTTGCCCTGGAATCCGGCAGTGCTGGATCAACGCATCGCCCGCGCCCATCGCCACGGCCAGTTGCATACGGTCAACGTAATTAACCTGATTGCCAAAGACACCATCGAAGAGCGTATCCTCGACACCCTGGCCACCAAGCGTAATGTTTTTGCCGGGATCTTTGGCAACGAGGAAGCGCCGGGCGAGATTACCTTTTTCGACACCGGCCAGAGCTTGCTGCAAAAGATTGACGAAATGCTGGGCGCGCCGCCTGAAGTCAAACTTGACCTGGCCCCCAAAACCGCTCCTGCCCCTGAAGCCGCGCCCGCGCCCACGCTGCGCGACCTGGCCGACCGGCTGGTGGCTCAGTTTCCAGGACGAATTATGCTGGTGCGCCGCGTCGCCCCTTTGCCCGGCGCGTCTGCTGATGGCAACATTTTAGTGGTGGTGGATCGCTCCCCTACCGAACTGCGGCCCCAGATTGAGAAGCTTATAACCGAACATTTTGGCGACGCTGCCCCGTCACCCGGCCTGCACCTGATGGAGCCGGAGAGCTATCGTACCCTGGTCGCCCTGACCGGCGGAGCGATGGAGCAAGCCGGCCCCTCTGCCGAAGCTGAGGTTTACCGTGCGCCCTCTATGCCCGCCCCGGCTGCCGCCCGCGCTGCCGACACGCAACGATTGCAAAAAGCGCGCACCGGCTTCGACACGGCCAATAAGCGGCTGCAACTGGCCCGCGTTGTGCTGCAAGGCGGCTTCCCCGAAGAGGTCTTGCGGCCTATCCACCAGGCTCTCGGCTGGGCGCTGACCGCCCACCTGGGCCTGGTCAAAGAGCGCGACCCCGGCCCCGACCTGCCCTCGCCCCGCTTGGTGCAGGCCGAACTGGTCGAAACAAAACGCCTCGACCCGGCCCTGGCCGCCCGCCTGGCCCACGTCCGCGAGTTGACCACCCCGCCCGGCCCGGACGAAGAGGAAGCGCCGCCTCCCTCCATTGAAACCGCCGAAAGCCTGGTCGAGACGGTGCAGGATTTGGTTAACAAAGGTTATGAGTTGGTGGCGGAAGCGGGATTGTAGCGATGTCCTACCAGCCGTTTTATGAATTATTTCCAGAGATTGCCGAAAAAGAGACCCGCACTCTTACCGCCATCAACCACCCACGTTTACCCGCCGATGATTACGCTCTGATCGAATCTTATTGCAACGAGCCAGACTGCGATTGCCGACGCGTATTTTTTAATGTGGCCTCGCGGCGAAGGCATAAGATAGAGGCGGTTATTACTTTCGGCTGGGAAAGTGAGAAGTTTTATCGTGAATGGCTTGGGTTTAATGACCCACATGCCCTAAAACAATTAAAAGGACCGGCTTTGAATGACAGCAGCCCCCAATTTGAACTGGCCCCGGTGCTGCTCCAAGAAATCACCTTTGTCTTGAAGGATAAGAATTATGTGGATAGACTTAAACGGCACTACCACATGTTCAAGGAAGTAGTCAACAGTGCAGATTTTGAATCCACAGATGAGGAACCCGAAGAAGAGGAATTTGTGCCTCGCCCAAGAATTGGCCGGAACGATCCATGTCCGTGTGGAAGCGGCAAAAAGTATAAAAACCGTGTTACTACTCAGGCTACCCCAAATTGAGTATTCCTGACCGCAGACCGCAGACTGCCGACCGCCATAATTCGCCCTGTACCCTGTCTTTTCGGCGGTCAGCGGTCAGCCGTCGGCGGTCGTGGGGGTAGGGCTGAGTAGTTACAAAACTGTTGTGGTAAAAGGTGAGGAGTTAACTTCAAAAATATGATTGATAATTACGCCGAAGCGATGGCTCTAATCGAGAAGATGAAAGCCCAACTGCCCATGCCCGCCTACCCCACTGAAGCAGTTGTTCATTCATTACGCCAGGGCAGTCCAAATATTACCACCAAGCAAGAACTGCAAATTCAAGATGTTTTATATCTGGGTGATGAAGGTGGGATTGCCTGTGCAATTTACCTCCCGGAGAAAAAAGTCGTTACTGTAGCTTCACTCACTCATCTTCGTATACCGGCCAGTCATCCTTTAGCCAGAGAAATAAGCGCCTACCAGGTTAAACGCACCCAAAAATTAGCCGGGGTGGGTGGACCCGGCAAACCCACCCGATTTACCATTAAACCAGGCCCGAAGCGCAAAAAGCGTTAAATTCCTCGATGGCTACCCATCTTTATCTTGCTCCTGCCGGTCGTGGCAAAACAGCTTACGTTCTGGAGCGTATCCTCCAGGCTCACACAACTACCCCCCTGGCCCCGATCACCGTCATTTTACCCAATCAAGACCAGGTCAATGCCTTTCGCCGCCGCTTGAGCGCCGCCGGAGGCGCATTGGCCGTGAGTCTGGGTACCTTTTACAGCCTTTACGCCGAAGTACTGGCCTGGGCCGGCCGGCCGGAGCCGCGCTTGCCGGAGCCGGTACAGTATCGCCTCTTGCGCAGCATTGTCATGCGCCTGGCGGATGAAGGTCATCTATCCTACTATGCCCCATTGCGCGACAAACCGGGCTTTGTGGCCGCTCTACGGGTGCTGATCGAAGAACTCAAACGTGCCCGCATCCGCCGCGACGATTTCCGGCAGGCCGTTCACAGCCTGCCCCGCCCCGATCCCCGTCTGCTCGAACTGGCCGAAATTTACGCCGCTTACCAGGATTGGCTGCTTGACAATGGCTGGGTAGACCTCGAAGGTCAGGGCTGGCTGGCCGCCCTGGCCCTGGAACGCCAACCCGGCCTGGGCCGCCATCTCCACTTGCTCCTCGTTGACGGCTTCGACGAGTTCAACCCCACTCAATTGGCTGTTCTCAAACTCCTCTCGCAGCGCGCCGCCGAGACCCTCATCACCCTGACCGGCGCTTTACCGTTAAACGTTCAACATTCAACGTTCAACATTCAAACCTTGACCCGCCCCGCCCTCCGCCGCTTCACCCGCGCCCTACAAGTCGTCAGCCAGGCGCTCGCCCTTGAGCCGGAGCCTCTCCCGGAGTTGCCGCCTCTGTCCATTGCCCCCGCTCTGGCCTACCTGGAAACCAACCTGTTTGAAGTATCCGCCAAAATTCTGTCCCCTGTCCCCTATCCCCTATCCTCCGTCACTTTTATGGAAACCCAAAATCGGGCTGAAGAAGCCAGAGCGGCGCTGCGCTGGCTGAAAACTCGCCTCGTCCGCGATGAAATGCTGCCCAACGAAGTGGCTCTCATCGCCCGCGACCTGGCTGCCTATCGCCCGTTCATCGAAGAAATCGCGGCTGAATTCGGCCTGATCCTGCACTGGCGCGAGGGTTTGAGCCTAACCACCAATCCGGCGATTGCCGCCCTTATATCGCTGTTGGCTTTGCCTCTCAAGGCCGGCTCCGACGGCAACTGGTCTCGCCGCCTGGTCATTGACGCCTGGCGCAGCCCCTACTTCGAGAGCCTGGTCCCTGGACTTACCCCTATAGCCGCCGACCGGCTCGACGCCGTAGCCCGGCAGGGGGTGGTGATGCAGGGGCTTGACCAATGGCGCGAAGCGTTGCGTGTTCAAACGTTGAAACGTTCAAACGTTGAAACGTCCGCCGACGAAGATTTCCCACCCCCCGATCAACTGACCCGGACTGAAGCCATAGCCCTGCAAAATACCTTCGAAGCCTTCGTCGCCCGCCTGACCCCGCCGCCGCGAGCCACGCTGCCTGATTTCGCCGCTTTCGTGGAAGACCTGGTTGGCGACGACCCCGAGCTGGAAAAGAATGAAGGGTTGTCCCCCGACGACTCTCTTCTCTCCTCTTCTCTCCTGCCCCCCCGCTCTCCTGCCCCCCCCGGTCTGGTCAATCGCGTTCGGGCTGAGCCAACCACCCGTTCTCGTGACCTCACCGCCTTGCGCGCTTTCAAAGATGTACTCCGGGGCTTGGTCTTGACCGGATCGTTCTTTGCAGCCCCTGGACAAGTCACCGGGAGTGAGCTGATAACTTACGAGGCCTTCTACGCCGAATTGGCCAGCGCGGTCGAAGGGGCGACATATTACCTGCCCCCACCCGAACCGCTCCAGGCTGCCGTACCGGTGCTGTCGGTGGTGAACGCGCGGGGCCTGTCCTTTCGGGCGGTCGCTCTCATCGGCCTGGCTGAAGGCGACTTTCCCCGGGCAGAACGAGAAGACATTTTGTTACGTGAAGAAGATCGCCCCACCCTGCGCCAGGCTGGTCTGACTGACCTGGAAACTCGCCTGCGTGGCGATGAGATTACCCTGTTTTACCAGGCCGTGACCCGCGCCAGGGAAAGGCTGTTACTCTGCCGCCCCTATCTGGCCGATGACGGCCAACAATGGCTGGAGTCGCCCTACTGGACCCAGGTGCAGCGCCTGGCTGGCGGGCCGGTACTGCATCTTCGCCCGGAGGACCCGCTGCCTTTGAGCGAAGTCGCTTCGCCGCCGGAATTGGCTGGAGCGCTGGCCCTCCTGGGTCTGACCGATTTCGAGCTGTCTCCGTACTGGTCAAGTGCAAACACAGCTTACCTATGGCACGGCGCGACGGTTCTCCAGGCCAGGCTGGCCGTCGAGCCGCACGACTTCCCGACATTTTCAGTATTTGAAGGCGACCTGTCTGACCTGGCTGACCGGCTGGCAATAGTTTACGGCCCCGACCACGTTTGGAGCGCCAGTCGTTTGGAGGCTTACGGTATCTGTCCTCACCATTTTTGGCTGGGGCAAGACCTGGCCCTGGAACCACGCCTGCCACCGGCGGAGGGCTACGACGTTTTCATCCTGGGCAGCATGTACCACGAAATCTTGGAAAAGGTTTACCGGCAGGCCGGAACGCAGGCCGACGGTGAGCATTTGCTGGCCCTCCTGCCAGGCGTTGCCCTAAAGGTTTTTGACGAAGCCCCCCTGGCCTATGGTTTCCGGCCCACCGCCTTGTGGCAGATGCAGCGCCGCGAACTAGAGCAAATTCTGGCCAATACCCTGGCCGCTTTGGCCGAAGCCACAGGGGATAGTACGCCGCTGGCCCAGGAACAGATCTTTGGTATGCGTGATCAACCCCCCCTGGTGGTACAGCGTGATGGCGACGAGTTCCGGCTGCGTGGTTTTATTGACCGGGTGGACCAGGACGCTGCTGGTCGCCTGTGTCTGATTGATTACAAATCCGGCTCCACCCCTATTACGGCCCGCGACCTGGTCGAAGGGCGGCGGCTGCAAATTGCCTTGTACGCCCTGGCTGCCCGCGACGCTTTAGCTTTGGGCGAGGTTGCCGATGGTTTTTACTGGCATATTGGTTCAACCAGGACCGGTTCAGCCAAGGCCAGCCACCTCAAATTGGCTGACTTCGAGGGAGGTGTTGAAGGAGCCTTAGCCACGGCCCTGGCCCACACTTTCAATCACATTGCCGGGGTGCGGGCCGGCCGCTTTCCGCCCGTGCCTCCGCCGGCCGGCTGCCCCAGTCATTGTCCAGGAGCCAGTTTTTGCTGGCGGTATGAGGCGAAGGGGTGGTAATTTTTACGATTTATTATCAACTTGGTGGTTGAAAGAACCTGGAAGCAATGACTGGAAACTAGCCGACGATTTACGCAAAGAGAGAATCAAGTCAAGTAGATAATTCATGCTACAAATACTCTACAGTGTTTGCCATTTCTTCCGGGGTCAAGATTTCATACATCAGGCGTAGCATCTCAATGAGTTATCCCATAGTTCTCGCGCCTTTTTGACAATAGGCAATGCCAGAGTGGGTAATCCCTTGTGCGTGATACCGCAAAAAGTCGGCATCATAGGTAACGAGAACTCGCCCTTCGAGGTTGGCAAAAGTCAGGTGAGTAAGGTCGTCGGCCTGGCGCAAACCGGCCTCTGGTGTCGTTGTTACATCTATACCGTGATGGCGTAACGCGACCGCAACGGCATGCGGCACATGTTCATCCAGATGAAAGCGCAGCCGTTCACTCACCACGTAACTGCCTTAACTTGGCCTGTAATTTGGAGGGATTTTGTTGTTGGAAGGCAGCAGCAAAGGCTTCGTCTTCGGCCACCTGGCGGTCTATTTCCATTTGGTGGTCATAATAATAGGCCAAGGCTGCATAAATTCCGGCAAGGGGCAGATTATACTCTGTGGCAATTTCGTCTACCGATTGCCCCAACTTGAGATGCATAATGACAATATCGGTCACAGTAATGCGGCTGCCGGCCAGACGAGGTTTTCCGCCGCGTACCCCAGGAGTTATCTCAATATGCTGGATCAGTATATTTTCCACGATCTCAAACCTCCGACAGGAATTATATTTGCCAAGATAAGGCTCGTCAATTGTCAGGACAAATTTGGTCGCAAAAATGATGCCTAACGCTTCCCCTTCCATCCTCTCCCTCTTTCCCCTCACCGACGACCAGCGCACCGCCTCAACCGCCGGCGAAGTGGCTATCTCGGTCACGGCGGGGGCGGGGTCCGGCAAAACCCGGACGCTGGTCGGGCGCTACCTGGCCCTGCTGGAATCCGGCCTGCCGCTGCGTTCGCTGCTGGCTATCACCTTCACCGATAAGGCCGCCCGCGAGATGCGCAACCGCATACGGGCCGAAATCACCCGCTGGCTGGAGCAGTGTCCCGCCGCCGACCGGAACCGCTGGCAGGAGGCCTTTAGTGCCCTGGATGCCGCCCGCATCAGCACCATCCACAGTTTGTGCGCTATCATTCTGCGTACGCACCCGGCCGAAACCGGCCTCGACCCCGGCTTTGTGGTGCTGGACGAAGGCCAGAGTACTCTCTGGCGCGCCCGCGCCGTCGAGGCGGGGCTGGCCTGGGCCACGACCGACCCGGAGGCGGCCCAACTGTTCGGCCTGTGGTCAGAAGCACACCTGCGCGGATTACTGACCGATTTGCTGGAAAAACGATTGGATGCCGCCCAAGCCCTGGCCGCTTTGCCGGCTGACCCATTACCGCTGTGGGGCGCAGCCCTGGAGCAGTGGTTTACAGCGCACTTATCCACCTCCACCTGGCAGTCGGCCCTGGAGACACTGGCTGCGTTAAGCGCCTCCACCGAGTCGGACAAACTGGAACTGGCCCGCCGGGAAGTTTTGGCTCATTGGTCCCAGGCACAGCAGGCGCAGGCAGCTCAGGATTGGGATACCTTACCCGAGGCGCTGCTGGCCCTGCGTAAAGCCATCTCGACCGGCGGGATGAAAGGGAACTGGTCGCCCGACGATTTGACGGCGGTCCGAGAGGCGATGGCAGCCCTGCGCGCCCATTTTGACGAAGTGGTTAGCGGGCTGGTAGACAGTAAAAAACCGTGCCGCTGGGCGCTCGACCGGCAGGCGGCGGAGCAGTTGTCGGTGATTCGCCGCCTGTTTGAACAAACCCAGGCTATCTACCAGGGCTACAAAAACGAAGCCCAATCGCTGGATTTTGACGACCTGGAGCAGATGGCCGCCCAACTCCTGGCCAATAACGCGGCAGTGCGCGCCCGGTGGCAGCGTGAAATCAACGCCATCCTGCTGGTGGATGAGTTTCAGGATACCAACCAGCGCCAGCGGGACATCGTTTACGCCCTGGCCGGCTTTGGAGACGCGGGGGCAAGGGGGGGTGAGGAAGCGAAGAGGCGAGAAGAGGAAGAGGCGAAGAAAAAAGAAGCTGCTACCTCCTCGCCTCACGAGTCATCGCCTCCTCCCGCCTCATCGCCTCACGAGTCATCGTCTCTCTTCATCGTGGGTGATGCCAAGCAATCAATATATAGGTTCAGAGGCGCGGACGTGACCGTTTTCCGCCAGGTGCAGGCCGACATCAAAGCCGCCGGGGGCGCGCTGATCAACTTCGATTTGACCTTTCGGGCGCACAAAACCCTGGTTGACCTGACCAACAACTTGCTGGCCCCGCTCATGCCTGCTGCGGATGATCCAGCCCGCCCCTACGAAGTGCCCTTTACCCCGCTTATTGCTCATCGCCCGGAGCCGCGCTCGCAGGTGAGTCTGCCGTACCTGGAATTTCAACTGGGACTGGGCGAAAATAAGGAGGCGGGGCGCTTGGCGGCGGCGGCTGGCCTGGCCAACCGGCTGCACGAGTTGCAAGGCGGCGGCCAAATCGAGTGGCAGGATGTGGCCCTGCTGTTCCGGGCCAGTACAGCCTTCAGTGTTTACGAAGACGCGCTGGAGCAGGCCGGCATTCCCTTTGTGACCATTGCCGGGCGCGGCTTTTATGATCGCCCCGAAATCCGTGACCTGCTCAACGTTCTGGCAGCCCTGGCCGACCCTACGGATGACCTGGCCATGGCTGGCTTGCTGCGCTCGCCGGCGATTGGCCTGAGCGACGGGGCCATTTACCGGCTGCGTTGGGCCGGACCAGGCATGCGTTGTTCCTTTTGGTCTGCCCTGCACCGCGATACAACTCTGGCCGATTTGCCGGGGATGGATCGGGAGCGAGCCGAATTTGCCCGGCAGCTTATCACAACTTTGCACACCCAGGCCGGGCGGGTGTCGGTAGCCCAGTTGCTCAAGGCTTTTCTGGATGCGACCCGCTACCGGGCCATCTTGCGCCTGGTCCCCGGCGGTGAACGGCTGCGCCGTAATGTGGACAAACTGCTGGCCGACGCCCATCGCAGCGAATTGGTCAGTATCCCGGCCTTTTTGGAGTATCTCACCGCGTTGAGTGACGTTGGTGTGCGTGAGAGTGAAGCCCCCACCGAGGCTGGCGGGGCGGTACAGTTGATGACCATCCATAAGGCTAAAGGGCTGGAATTTTCCGTGGTTGTGTTGGCCGACGCCGGGTACACCGGCGGATTTCGCGCTGCGCCTTTTTACCTGGATCAGACCTTAGGCTTGCTGCTCAATCCCTCCGGCGACGAGAACCAACCTGCCGCGTTTCGCCTGGCCGCCTGGCGTGAAGCGGAACAAGAAGCAGCCGAGGAACGGCGTTTGCTCTACGTAGCGGCGACCCGGGCCATGGAAAAACTCATTATTTCCGGCAACGTCGGCCTAAGCACAGCCAAGGCCCACCCCGGCCGGCTTATGTTCAGCGGCTGGTTGAAACAACTGGCCGAAGTCGTCGGCTTGGGTGAAACCCAACTGCCTGCCGGAGGGCCGCTGTCGGCCCAAACCATTCCCCTGGCCTGGGCCGATAGTGCGGTTAGCTGTACCGTTTACCCGCCCATAAATTCTTGCTTCCGGCCTCCGGCCCCTGGCCCCCAACCCCTGCTCTCCGAATTCCAGCCGCCCGATTTGCTCGCTCCTTTGACTCCGCTGATCAACTCAGAATTGGATGCCAAGCTCAGGGCGCGTGAAAGCGATCCACCCCCCCGAGTCTGGCGGGTGGTGCCGCCCACTCAATATGACGTACCCGCCTGGGTCGTCGGCAGCCTGACCCACGTGGCGCTGCGTCACTGGCTCTTTCCCGATGATAAAAGATTTGTTGATTTTTTGCGTCCCTTTGCCCTGGAAGCCGGCCTCACCGACTCGGCCAGCATAAACACGGCCCTGCACCGGGTGGCGCAACTGCTTAGCCGCTTTCAGCGCCATCCCTTATACAGCGTACTGACCACCGCCGAGCGCCACCACGAATTGCCTTATGCCTTGACCCTGGACGGCCAGATGGTGAGTGGCATCATTGATCTCTTATATCGTACTGCCCCCCACGCTGCCTGGACTATTGCCGAATTTAAAACAGATCGGTTGGCTGAAGGGGTTGACCTGAGAGCTTACGCTGACCGACAAGGCTACCTTCGACAAGTCGAAGCCTACCGGCAAGCGATCACGCAGCAGCTCGGCGCTGTCCCTCAGATTTTATTGGTCTTCTTAAACGTGGCTCAGAAGGTGCAATTGCTGTCACTACTCACTGATGACTAATCACTGCCTCCGGCTTTTTCTCAAAGCCAACGGCTTCGTCGACCACATACAGGGGCCGGGCTTTGACCTCGTCGTAAATGCGGCCCAGGTATTCGCCGATAATCCCCAGGCAGATCAGTTGGATGCCGCCCAAAAACAGCACCATCACCAGGGTGGTGGCCTGGCCGAAAAAGGCTTGATTGCCAAAGAGACGGGCCAGAATGACCCCGATCATGCCCAAGCCGCTCAACGCGGCAATGGAGAAACCCAGGTAGGTCGCCATTTGCAGTGGTAAGTAGCTAAAGCCGGTAATGGCGTCGCCGGCGAATTTGACCATCTTGCGCAGCGGATAGTTGGTCTGCCCGGCGAATCGCTCCTCGCGGACGTAATAGACCCCGGTTTGCTTAAAACCGACCCAACTGGTCATACCCCGGATAAAACGATGCCGTTCCTTCATGCGTTTCATGGTGTCCACCACCTGGCGATCCATCAGCCGGAAGTCGCCGGTGTCCATCGGGATATTGACATCGGTGATACGGTAGATCAGGCGATAAAACAGCTTGGCGGTTATCAGTTTAAACCAGGTTTCGCCTTTGCGCTCGGATCGTACCGCGTAAACCACTTTATAGCCTTCTTTCCATTTTTGGATCATGTCCAGGATCAACTCGGGGGGGTCTTGCAGGTCGGCGTCAATTAAGATAATCGCGTCGCCCTGGGCATAATCCATCCCGGCCGTCACGGCGATTTGGTGGCCAAAGTTGCGGGCGAAATCAATGTAATGAACTCTGGGGTCAAGCGCGTGCAGCTCGCGCATCAAGGCAGAGGTGCGGTCGTGGCTGCCGTCGTTAATCAGCACCAGTTCCCAGGGTTCGCCCGTTTGGTCCATAACCTCCTTGACCCGGCGGTTGAGTTCGTACAAGTTGCCTTCTTCATTATAACAAGGGGCGACAATTGAATAACGAATGTTAGTCATACTGGGTTGTCAATCTCCTGGTAAAGTAAATTTTAAACACGGCGTAGAGACCCGCTCCCAGAGCGGCTCCCAGGGTATTAAAAATCAAATCGTCTACATCGGTGGAACGAGAGGGGGTGGCCAACTGGAGCAGTTCAATGGCCAGGCTCAGCATAAATCCCCCTAAAACAGCCGGCCAGATGATTGGCTTAACGCGGCCTCGATCCAACGCCCCGGCCAGGCCAAAACCCAGGGGCACAAAAACGAGAATGTTACCAACCAGGTTGATCAATAAAAACCAAAAAGCCTGGCCTTGAAATTGACACTGCCGGTCGAAGAGACAAACCAGCGCCCGGCTGTGCTCGGCCAGGGGGGTCAAATTAATGTCGTGGGTTGAGATATGCCCATCGGGGCGAAGGGTCATCAGCAGTAACCACGCGGTCGTGGCGGCTACGAATAACCACCATTTCCAACGGGTGCTAAAGGTTGTAAAACGCGACACTCTGTTTACCTTATTAACCTCAATTCGGGATAAGCAACGAGAGGAAGAAATAGCTCACAGATTCACACAGATTCACACGGATTTTGATTAATAATTTGCTTTAATCTGTGTTTATTCGTGTTCATCCGTGAGCTAAATCCTTATCCCGAACTGAGGTGATTAAGCAAATTTAGCCGTTATTATAACTCAAAATTGGGGGATTGAGTATTCTGGGAGCAGTTCAGTTTTGGGGTGAATTCCAAGACTGGCATCCTGAGTAACGCGGAACGCAGGGGGTGGGATGGGGGGGCAGTATCCCGGTGGGGCCTGGCATCCTGAGTAACGCGGAACGCAGTGGAGCGTGTATCGAAGGATGCGGGTTAGCCAAGATTCGTTGCCTGGTCCGCACCCTTCGATACGATTTTCGCTCCGCTCAAATCACTCAGGACTTTTTTACTTTTTGAGAAATGGTAAGTAAGAAGAATATTTCTCTTCATAATACCATAGCAGATAATTCTGGTCACCACCTTGACCACGACTATCCACAGCACGGATGGTAAAGATAGCCATACCAGGGCTGGACGGCGTACCACTTAACTCACCTGTAGATGTCAAACTAAATCCGGCAGGTAAATTACCGGCCTCAATAGTAAATTCGTAAGGAGGCAATCCACCACTAGCGTTTAGGAGTTGCATATAAGGCTGGCCGGGCAATCCATCGGGCAAAGTTTGGGGATCGAGTATTACCTGGGGTACCGGGTAATACCCTCCTCTCCCCCAACAGGTAAGAGTGCCATCACTTCTTACACCGCAAATCTGGTCCCAATTAACATCGAACTGGTTAAATGTTCCAGGTGGTGAAGACACTTGATAATAGTTTTGTCCCCACCGAACGATTGTACCATCACTTCGCAAGCCTAAAGTATGGTTATCGTTTGCTACCACCTGTTTAAATGTACCGGTTGGCGGAGTTGCTTGGCCATAATCATTTTCTCCCCAACAGGTGATAGTACCATTGCTTTTCAACCCACAGCCGTGCAAATTACCCACGCTAACGTGGCGAAATAATCCATTCACCGATTTGGGCGCTTGCCCTGGGTTGTCGTCACCCCAGCACTTAATCGTGTCGTTGCTACTTATCCCACAGCCGTAATTAGACCCAATACTAATTTGCTTGAATATCCCCGTTGGGGGAGTCCGATACCCCAAATAGTCATAGCCCCAGCACGTAACTGTACCGTTGCTTCTTATTCCACAGTTGTAATTTCCTGTTACTTCGACTTGACTGAACGTCCCACTCGGCGGGGTTGCTTGGCCATCATCATTTTCTCCCCAGCAAGCAATGGTGCTGTCGCTTTTTCTGATCGCGCAACTGGTTTGAGAGTCGGAACTAATCTGGGTGAACTCTCCAGGTGGGGATGCGGTTTGACCAAAAAAGCCATCCCCCCAACAAGTGATAGTATTATCACTCTTTAGCCCACAAATGTGCCCACTGCCAATAGCCACGGCAAGGTAGGTCGGCTGGGCCAACAGAGGTCGTGCTCTGACCTCAGACACAAACATAACTATTCCACCTGGCCCGGTCAATAGTAAGGCTAAAAGTAACAGGTGAACGAATCTCATTCTCATCGATGTGCTCACTTTCTTGAACTTGTTGGAGTAGTAGTTGGGATGATTGATAAGTTGCAATTAGCAACCTCTACTACATCTCTTGCCTATTCAACTTTGATATGTACTGGTTCTCTCCTCAGTCCTAAGTCCAATGGGTATTGATTTTAGCCGCTATTATAACTCAAACTTTAGTAGTTTGAGTATTCTTACCCGTATGACTGGCCCCTAAATTTGTGGCTTGCGGTATCCTTGGACAACGCTCTCCCGGTCGAGTTCTCCGAGGTTGGCGGGAAATAAAAAAGCCGCTTGGGTGGGGCGGCTGTCTATTGATGTCTTTGAACTTAGATAACTAACGCCATTGGTAGGCGCGGTCCCGCTTACCAGTATGGTCGCTTCCAAACGTTAACCCCAATTAAACACCTTAAACCGCCATAGCTTCAAAGGCTACTTGCAACTGTTCCGTCTCAGTTATCGAAAAGTTCAGTTTTTCAAATCCTATGACCCGCCCTTCCTTATCTTTCATCAAAATTACTTCTTCCCCCGTTTCTTCAGAGATATATTCTTTCTGCGGGTCATCAAACCAAACTGTCAGCGTATTTCCTATTTTATCAAAGTACACTTTTACTTGGGCCATATCTTCGTTCCTTCTTTCACCGCATCGGTCGGGTAGGTGGTAATCAAAAACCCTTCCTGATCAAGCCGTTTTGTTACCGCACAAACCCAGCGTCTTACTTTTTCAGATTTATAAAACAGGTACACATTGGGGTCACTCCGGCTCACACGAATTTCGTCAGGGTTTTGGAGAGCAGCTTGAACATCTTTTTCACGACCTGTCATTGCAGGATGTTTGATGGTAACGATGTATTCCCAATATGAGCGCGTGACTCGAACATAAAAATTCAGC
>CAZUNT010000127.1:0-20630 GCA_964622215.1 uncultured Caldilineaceae bacterium | reverse complement strand
GGCCAGGCTCTGTAAACCAACGGCCACCTCCTCCTGCTGCTGCCGGAGCATCTTCTGGCGGGTCTCCAGGTAAACGATCAGCTCTGGGCTGCCCAGTTCGGCGGCCAGGGTTTGTAACTCCGACATCCAACCCTCAGCCTTGGCAATGGCCCAGGCAAACCCTTCCCTGGCAATCCAGCCGGCCACCGGCTCATCGCCAATACGCTGCCGTTCGGCTTCAGATAAGAAATAGGTGCAGCTTTGCCGGGCATAATCGCGGTGCCAGCCAAAGAGGTCGTTGAGGAATTGGTGCCAGCAGCCCAACAGGTCTACCAGGTCCGACCACGGCTCAATCAGGTCGGGCCGGTCGTAACGATAGCAGGCGGCGGCCAGGGGAATCTTGGCCGCGCAGCTTTTTTGGGCCGACACCTCCCGGAAAGTAACCTCGTCAATATCGGTCAGGTGAGCATCTCGAATGGTTACTTCGCTCGAGTGGAACCAGATGGTGGTAAAAACAGTCCAAAAAGGGTGGTCAAAGTCAAAGTAGCGCTGGTAGGGCTGCTGGAACTGGGTTTGAAAGAAATGGAGGGCGGGCAGCAGTTTCAATTCGACGGTGGCATGGCCGTCCATTAAATTATCCATCAGGCGGATGGCATAATAACCGTTAATGGTCGAATAAACCAGATCGGCTTGAAAAGCCACATCCGGCTCAACCCGGATGCTATTTTCCAACCACCAGGGCAAGAGCAGCGAGGGAAAAGCCAGGGGGTGTTGAAAATAATTTTTTGGCCCAGCCGGGCCGGACAGGTGTTTGAGCCAGGAGTCAACCTGTTCGGCCATAAAGGGGGCAGCCTCGGCCATACCGGCCTGCAGGCGTGCAACCGCCGCCGCAATCAGGTTGCTCAAGCGGGGGTCGTACATCGCAGGGCCTCTTGCGCCCGCTCGACCTCGTAGCTGGCCCCCAGCCGGGTAAAAATATCGCCGGCCTGGGTCAGATGATCCAAGCGGGCCGGATCAGCCAGGGGCAAATGCCGCCCCAGTTCGTAATGAATCAGTCCCTCCGCGTAGGGCATGCCCAATCGTTTAGCAGCGGCCAGGCCCTTTTTCCAGTGCTCCCGGGCGGCATAGCGCCGGCCTGCTTGCCATTCAAAGATTCCCTGGCCCAGTTGAGCCAACGGCTGCCCAATCGGAAAGACTCGGGCAAAACCGCGCAGCGCTTTGTTAGCCCGGCGAATTTGAGCTTTGAGATTGGGGACTGGGGATTGGGGATTCTTTTCCCACAAGGCGAGATAAGTTTCCACTATGCCCCTATAGCCAGGCAACGACAAGAACGAGGTGGGGGAGGTTTTGGCGATCAGGTGGACGGCTTTCTCCGCCGCAGCCAGCGCCAATTCGGGTTCATCCCGGCGCAAATGAACCATAGCCAGCAAACCGTATAGGTCAATATGCAGCGCTTCGTCGACGATATCGGGCTGCTGATCGAGCAGGTGGCGCAGTTTTTCCAGGAGGGCCAGCGCTTCGGCCCATTTGCCTTGAGGCAGCAGGCAGTAGACCTGTCCGCGCAAAGCCCAACCCTGGTTATGCGCATCATTGCGGCGCAGCGACGAGGCCATCAGTTCGTCAAACAATCGGGCGCTCTCGGCAAACCTGCCCTGGTAGTAATCCACCACGGCCAGGTTGCTCAGGCCGTCATCACGCCGTTCCCGGTCGCCCAATCGTTCTGAAATCTGAATGACCCGCTCCAACAGGTTACGGGCATCTTTCCACTGCCCCACCCCGGCATAATATACGCCGGCCAG
Source organism: uncultured Caldilineaceae bacterium (assembly GCA_964622215.1). GTDB lineage: Bacteria > Chloroflexota > Anaerolineae > 4572-78 > J111 > DSQQ01. The sequence continues at coordinate 18,852 of CAZUNT010000127.1, read as the reverse complement.
GAGCGCCACCCAGGCCCGAGCCGGAAGATTATGAATCTTCAGCGTCAACGCCAGCGCCTGGCGAGAATAGGCTACCGCCCACCGCTGCAGCGGCACAAAGCCGATAATCACCCCCACCGAGGCATACCCCCGGGCCAATTCGGGCGATGGACCGGCTGTTTCAGCCAGGTTGAGCGAGCGAAAGGCCACATAGAGGGAAAGGATAGTCTCATTGGCAAAATAGGAAACCGCCATTAACCCTTCATAGGCCCGGGCGGCTTCGAGCAGGTTATCGCTTTCAGCCGCCAGGCGGCCCACGTAGCGAGCCGGCCACAAGCGGTGCAAAACTTGCTGCCAGACTTGTCCGATCAGGCCGGCCACCAGGTTTAATTGACCCTGGGGGAGAGGATAACCCAGCAAGGCCAATCCCCGCTCAAGATGAGCGCGTCCCTCGGCAAATTTGACCCAATTGACGTAAGCTTCGCCCAGTTTTAGTTCCCAGCGTGCCTGGCGGAACTGAGCGGGGGGGATGGGGGGCTGGGGGGCTGGGGGGAGGGCTTGACGAGCTATCTCCCCTGCTCCCCTGCTCCCCTTCTCCCCTGCTCCTCTACTCCCCCGCTCCCCTGCTAAAGCCAGCGCTTCACTGAAAAACTCGACGGCTTCTTCGTTGGCATAGGTCCGCAGCGCCTGTTCGCCGGCTTTTTCCAGGTAATCTACCGCCTTCGAAACCACATCGGCCATACGCCAGTGGTAGGCTAAAATCGAATAGTAGGGAGATAGGTCGGCGGCACAACTCTGTTCATACCAATCGGCCACTGCCTGGTGTAACCCACGCCGCTGGGAGAAGAGCAGCATGTTGTAAGCAACTTCCTGGGTGATGATATGCTTAAAAATATAAGTCAGATCCGGCTCCGGAGCTTCCACCTGGGTAATATCCAGGCGGGCCAGCCCGTTCAGGTAGTCGATCAGGCGAGATTTATCTGTTTCAATGGGGTGAATGTCATGCAGGGTTTCATACTCAAAGGTGCGGCCAATGACGCTGGCAATCTTCAAGGCTAACTGCTGAGAGGGGGTTAAGCGATCAATCCGGCTGGTGATAACGCCCTGGACGGTGTCGGGCAAACCCAGGTTTTGAAAATCGCCGGCCTGGGGAGCCAGCCGGCACTCCCCGTTGGTGATCGTAATCAAGCCAGAGTCGCGCAGGGCATAAGCTAACTCTTCCCCAAAAAAGGGATTGCCGTCCGTTTTGGTGTAGATCAGCCTGGCCAGAGGCTCCGGCAAGCTGGTTACCCCCAGGCGTTGGCACACCAGGTTAACGGTATCGGCGAGAGGCAAACTCCCCAACTCGATTCGCCTGGCCCCGCGCAAGAGGTGGCTATATTCCGGCGGCAGCGGTTCAGCCAGGGGCCGAGTTGCCAGGACCAGCAGTAAGGGCTGCACTCGCCGGGCTACCAGCAGGGTCAAAAGCCACGAGGCCGAGTCGAGCCAATGGGCATCTTCCAGGATCAAAGCCAAGGCGCCCCCTGTGCCGTGAGCCTGATTAACGGCCTGTTGGAGCAGGCCAACCAAAAGCTCGTGAGTATTATCGGCCCGCACTTTGCCGGTCATCTGTTCGGTGATTTCATTTTCCGGCCAATCCAGACCCAACAAGGTGTTCAACAAGGGGGCCATCTGACCCCACGGCGCAGCCGGAACCATCTCGGCCGCGGTAGCCTCAGTGGACCGGGACTCCAGTTGAGTCAAGACATACTGGCGGCGTGTAGCCAACTCCTCCGGCAAAGTATCCAGGTTAAAAAGTTGCCTGAAGATAGGCCGCCAGGCATGGTAGGGCGTCGATTTATCAATCGCATTACCCCCCCCCACCAGGCTGGTCACATTCACCGCCTGAGCCTGCCGGAGCAGGTCTTCCACCAGCCGGCTTTTGCCGATTCCGGCTTCGCCTTCAATCACCATCACCCCGCCATGGCTACGCAGCAGGATTTGCAGTTGGCTGCCCAACAAAGCCCGTTCCGCTTCCCGGCCCACCATCGCCGTCGGCTGGCGTCTGGCCCCTTCCTTGTAGCCCAGGGGGCGGTAAACGGCAACGGGTTCAGCCTTGCCTTTGACCTTGATCGCCGGCAAATCTTCAAAGTTCAGATAACTTTGCGCAGCCTGGTGAGTGGTTGAATCACACAAAATATTTTCAGGGGCCGCTTGCATCAGGCGGGCAGCCAGATTAACCACGTCGCCAATCATCGTATATTCGCGCCGCCGGTTGTTGCCGACCGTACCACAAAAGGCCCGGCCCGTCGTCACGCCGATAGCGCAGCGTAGTCCCATCCGGCGCAATTCGGCCTGCACCAACAGGGCGGCCTGGGTGCCGCGCACGGCGTCATCTTCGTGTGATAGCGGCGGCAGGCCAAAAGCAGCAATTAGCATTACCCCCTTTTCGTCTACACTCAGCTTGTTAATACTGCCTTCGTAACGGTAGAGGGCGGTTTGGATGGTAAACATCACTTTTTGCGCCTGGGCCAGGGGCATCTTATAACTCAAATCGGGCAGGTTGATAAAAAGGATGGTCACCCGGCGCAGTTCGGCCAGCCAACCAATCTGTCCAGCAGACAAACGGGCCAGGATCGCGCCGGGGATGTAGGCTCGCAGTCCGGCTTCAACCTCATGGCTCGATTCCAACGAGATAACCTCACCCGATTTCATCAGGCTGGCCGTAGCTGAAGGCTGCTCTCGTAGACCTTTTAATTGCATCACCCCTTTTGGCCCGCCATTTGACGAGGTTGGCGTTGAGCCGGTCAGCGGTGGAGCCGGCAAGGACGCTCCCACGGCGGTATTTTGCAGCAACGTCCAGGCTTCGGGGGGAAGCAGAATCTCGCCTGGCCGGGCGTAACTACTCGCCAGGCCCACCTGGATCAACGGCGCGCCGGTCACCAGAAATTCCCAACGACCAAAGACGCCCCCCAGGTGCATGGTTAAGATTTCTCCCGCACCCAAAATAAGCTTCAGGGAGAGTTGAACGCCGGCCGCCACTTCGTAGGCATTGAGCCGCTCCTGCACCACCAGGCTGCACTGGGCAGCCCGATACAGAGCCGCTGCTAAAAGTTCGGACCGGGGTTGTTGGGCCGGATCGAGAGCCGGCCAGATGGCGATGAGGGCGTCGCCGGCAAATTTAACGATGTCGCCGCCGTGGGCAGTAATTAGCTCGATCAGTTGGCCAAAGTAGGTGTTAAGATGGTGGGTCAGTTCTTCCGCTCCAACCGGTCCCTTTTGAGCCAGGTGTTCGGTCAGGATAGTGAAACCGGAGATATCGGCAAAGAGGATAGCGGCTGGAAAAGTTTCAGAGAGGGGGTCGTTGATATGGGCCGGGTTGACGACACCCAGGCGGCGGGTTATCAAAGCAGGCACATAACTGGCCAGAGTTTCAATCAACAGGTCAGACACGAGAGGTATCCTTTATTTGCCAGGGGTGAATACCATCAAAACGACTATATTGGGCAAAATCTGAATATTCTTAGTATGAAGAAGGTTAACGCTTTTGTCTATCCCCCATTTTTGCTATTAACCCCGTAGTCCCAGCAGTTCATAAACCGGTTCGGGTTGAGTTTGCCCCTTAAGCTGCATTTTGCCCACATAACTAGCCTGAACCTCATACCGCACCTGGCGGTAGGTTTCCTGCCCGATTAGAATCTGGCCCCCCTCGGCGTTCTCCTGCAACCGCTTCGCCTTATTTACCGCATCGCCAATGATGGTGAAATTCATCATCTGGGCTGTGCCGACATTGCCCACAATCACTTCACCAATCCCTACCCCAACGCCAAATTTCAGGCGGAAGTCCGGGGGAAGATGTTCATGGAGTTCCTCTACCCGGCGGCATAATTTGCAGGCTGCCCTGACGGCGCGGAGGGGAAAATCAGGCTGGGGAAGGGGGGCATTAAAAAAAGCCATCACCGCATCGCCTATAAATTTATCCAGGGTACCTTCTTCACTCAACACAACCTCGGCCGCTACCTGGAGGTATTGATTGAGCAGATCAACTAATGTTTCCGGCGAAATACGGGCGCTGAAGGCGCTAAAGCCGCGAATATCGGCAAATAGGACCGCCACGGTCTGGCGTATCCCGCCTAAACTGACCTTTTCGGGCTGGGCCAGCATATGCTCAACAACGGTAGGGGCTACGTAACGCTCGAACAGGCCTCGAATCTGCTGCTTTTCTCGCTCTTTGGTCAACTGAAGCTGGCGCATCAACTGCATATTGTAGATGGCAATGGCCGCATAGTCGGCCAGCATACCCAGGATACGGTGGTCGTGCCCGCTGAGTTGGTCATCTGTAGGGCGGTAAATTCGCAAATGGCCCACCACTCTTTCACCTAGTTGGAGAGGCAGGGAAAGAATCGTTTTAGCCCCAGCCGCCTGAGTAGAACCAGCGCCGTTCGCCCTCCCCAAATTGAGTGAACCGGTAGGTCGTTGAGATGGTTGACGCCGCCGCCGTCTAAGCGGTTCTTTTAACTGCCCCGTCTGGGGATTAACCAGGGCCAGGGTACACTCTTCGCTTTGGGTCATAAACAGCACCGCGTCAACGATCCGCTCCAACATTTTATCCGGACTCATGAGGGCAGTAATTGTTTTGCCAATCTGAGCCAGAGTATTCAGCTCGTGGATGTGTTGCTCCAATTGTTGGTTCGTTTGCATCACCTGCTGAGTCAGCGTCTCTTTTTCTTCCTGCAAACGCGCCAAAACCAGGGCATTTTGAATGGCGGTCAGCATCTCCTCCGGTTTGAAAGGTTTGGTGACGTAATCATGTACCCCCAGGCGAAAACCTTCGACGGCGATCTGCTCTGAGCCGTAGGAGGTCATCAGAATAACCGGCATGGCAGGCTTAGATTTGCGTAGTTCGCGCAGCATATCCAGGCCGTTCAATTTAGGCATCTCATAATCGGTAAGAATGAGATCAGGTTGGTCGGTCAGGGCTTTGTGCAAGCCCTCAACGCCATCCTCAGCCAATTCGACAATGTAACCATTCGGCTGCAAAACATATTCAGCCACAAAATTTCGAATATCCTGGTTATCATCAACAACTAATACACGTCGTTTATCCATCGTAACTAATTGCACCTCTGCCGCAGTCAACCTGATTGTACCGGCGGTATCTAAAACGCACAATTCAGCCTCAGAGTATGAAACGTGAAACAGCTTGCCCTGCGATCAAAGGAAGTACCGCAGGGTGATGCGTCCAATTCAGGCAACTGAAGTAGATTAGTCCAAAACGTAGCGAGAGTCAAGGGCAAAAAGGTAAAAGGGGGTGTCCTAAAAATTAGGCGGTTCTGATAAGTTTTGACAACCAAAATTGGTAATGTAGGGACGTTGTATGCAACGTCCCTACATTACCGGAATTGAAAATCAAACTTCATTAGGGAGAGGGGTTGAGGTAAGGCAAATTTTGGGGTAGCAGCTAAATTGTAAGTGCAACCATTTCTATCTTGTATTTGGCGAAGCCTATTTTACTTCCATAAACTCAAAGATGACACCATCACGGATGGCGAAGGCTATCGAGAGATTCTCGTTGACGGTCATTGGCTCAACCAGGGTTTCTTCGCACTTTTTGAGTTCTTCCTGAATGTTGTCAACTTTACTTGTTGTCACAATAGAATTCGTAGGCCTGTTTGCCGGTCAGGTTTTCATGAATAACCTTGTAAATTGCCCTGGCCATCGCTTTTGGGTTTTCGGCCTGAAAGACGTTGCGGCCCATATCCACCCCGGCAGCGCCTTCGGAGACAGCCCGATGCGCCATGTCAAGGGCGTCCAGTTCGGGCAGTTTCTTGCCCCCGGCGATCACCAAGGGCACAGGGCAGGCGGCGGCTACTTTCTCAAACTCTTCGCAGTAGTAGGTTTTAATGAGTTGAGCCCCAAATTCGGCCAACATTCTTGTGGCCAACAGGAAAAATCTGGTTGTTCTTTCCATCTGTTTCCCCACCGCGACCACACCCAATGTCGGGATACCATATTCATTCCCGGCATCAATGGTTTTGCATAGGTTTTCGATGGAGGATTTCTGACCAGGTGTTCCGATAAAGGTTTGGATGGCCATGCAGGAAGCATTCATCCGGATGGCATCTTTGATGTCCACCCCGATGATTTCGTGGCTCATATCATCGTCCAGGATAGAACTTCCCGCTGAACAGCGCAGCGCAATGCCCTTATTGAAAGTAGGCGGTACACAGGCGCGGATGGCTCCACGTGTTCCCATCAGGCAGTCAACAACTTCGGCCAGCTCCGGCACAACCAGGTCAAGCCGCTCAAGGCCGGAGGTGGGACCCATGATATAGCCATGGTCAAAAGCGAGCATCACCGTACGCCCGGTCTTTGGATTAAATATCCGGGCCAAGCGGTCTTTCATGCCCCAATCCAGGTTATTTGCACCCTTTACGAAAAAGGAACCTTGTTGCGCAAAAGGCGTCTTGATCTGAAAATTTTTATCCTCTAAGGGGTTTCCGTCTTTATCAGCCATTGTTCGATACCTTTATTTTTTGAAGTAGGGGGTATTGCAGGGAGCATTCCAATAACCCAAAAGTTCGTCATCCATACGCGCCATGAACATCTGGAAACCGGCCTGTTCTTGCACGGTCAGCAGTTCTCCAACATAATTGGCAACAACTTCGATGTTCTTGCTCTGCAGGTATTCGACGCACTGGCGATAGATGATGAACAGTTCCATCAAGGTGGTGGCCCCGGTACCATTGAGGATGAGCATGATTTTTTCGCCAGATTTGATGGTCAAATCCTTGAGAAGCGCCTCAACCATAATGATAGCCGTTTCGTTGGCGGTCTTCATTGGCTGACGACCACCGCCGCCTTCACCGTGCTGGCCCATGCCGACTTCCATTTCATCCTCGCCGAGATCGGCGATGATGCTGCCGGTCGCCGGGTGGGTTGCACCGCGTACGGCCACAGCCAGAGTCGCCATGTTATCAGCAAATTTCTGGGCAATGGCAGCTACTTCTTCCAGGCTCTTGCCTTGTGCGGCAGCCGCAGCGGCAATTTTATAGGTGGGGATACAGCCAACCAGGCCGCGGCGGTCGTTAGAATTTTCACGCGGGGCATTGGCAATATCTTCTTGGGTTACGACCTTGACGACGTGTAAGCCTTCTTTCTGGACGGCTTTCATGGTCAAGTTACCGGTCAGCATATCTCCGGCATGATTGAGAACGACAAACAAAACACCTTTCCCTTTATCAGCGAGTTTAATGGCTTCGATGCAGGCTTGGGGGCCAGGAGCCGCGAAAATATCGCCAACGACAGAAATATCGACCATACCATCTCCAACAAAACCGGAGAGCGCCGGTTCGTGACCGGCGCCCCCCAAGGTAACAAGTGTTACTCGGTTGGCATCGGCAAGCTTTTTGTTCACAACCAGTTGATTTGGCCGCAGTTCAACCAGGTCCTTGTTGGCGGCAGCAAACCCTTCCAACAGTTCCCTGGTCAAATTGGCCGGGTCATTGATAAATTTCTTCATTTTCATAATAGACTCCTTTTGAAATTTGAATAAAAAAAGACAAAGATCACTTTGCCCCTAAATCCAAACCTTGAAAAAAGACCATCAGGCTGATAGCGCCGGCATCAGGTGTGCCGATGGTCTGTTCTTTGTAATTTTTGGCCCTGCCAAACTTTGCGATATAACCTTCGGTATCTTTTGCCCCTTGCACAGCGGCGGTGGCAGCCTTTTCTAAAATGTCAGTCATGTTATCGCCTGCGTTTTTAGCAGCCTGAACAGCGGGAATCAGCACATCCATCATGGTTTTATCGCCAACACGCGCGGTAGAGATTGATTCCATTTCTTCGAGTGCTGAAGAAAGCATAGATTTGAATGTGTTGGTATCAATTTCTGTTGCCTCTTCCTTCAAGGGTAGGGCCAGCCCGCCAATCATTGTACCCCACAAAGGACCCGCTGAACCTCCACCGATTCCCATGATGGTAGTACCTAAGTCGTCAATAAAATTCTTGAAACTCTGATTTTCCCAGCCACGTACAGCAGTTTCAATAACAAGAGCAATTTTTTTGATCGTTACCCCATGGTCTCCATCGCCGAAGCGAGAATCGATTTCAGAAAGACGATCGGACTCGTTAATGAGTAACTCCGAGGATTTGAGTAACATGCGGGAAAAAATAGCTTTTGTAATCTTCATGGCCCGACTCGTTGTTTCAAATGTGAAATTATTGTACCGATAGATGTAACAATTGTCAATATATTGATTTCAAATGTAAATTGGCCTTATTTATATTCCAGCACTTTTCGCGCGACACTTTCAGCCACAATGACATGGGTGATCAAACCCGTTCGCAGCGCCCCAACCAATGCCTTTGGTTGCAGCGCCATCGAACAAACGGCAATGACATTTCGGCAACGAGCCAATGTAGTGATTGGGACCTGGATTGTGAAATCAGTATCAGACTGAATGATGGAGCCATTGATGTCAAAGTAGTAACATAACATCCGGCCCACAACTTTTTTGATTGTAAGCAGGTCACCAAAACGGGTTGCTGTGGCGTAATCGGGCGCAGAAGGATAGTTTCCGAGGTTAATGATGGCAGTATCCATTTTGCTCCAGGCATTTTCCACTTTCTTAAAGCTTTCTGACTCCTCGAACAATTGCTTTTCCTGTTCAGACTCTAAAAAAGCAGGCGCATGGATATAGATTGGCGATGCTCCTGTTTTTTCTGCAAATACCCGAATAATTTCATTTGAATGGTAATCTCGATTCGAAACTGAACTGTTTCCGATCAGTGGAAAGACTGTGGCATCCAATTTTTGATGAATTTCGGCCCTTTCGGCGGTTTTTGTGAACATGCCAATAATATACCCCCAGCCAATGCCAATATTGGCCGTTGTGGGAGAAAAATTCAGGATAAAATCCAGAATATTGGAGGCGATGAGTTGGTTGGTTGTATTTTCTGTATTGGTATCGGGGACAATGACTCCGCCTCGCAGATTGTACAGGTTCCTGAGTTGGTTTAAGACTGTATTTAAACCTTCCAGCGGAGAATGGACTTGGATGGTCACAATTCCCAATTCTTTGGCTTCGTTTAACATCCTGCTTACAAGCGGCCTGGAAACCCCGAGCTTTTCCGAAATTTCGCTCTGAGTCAGGTCCTGCTCGTAATACATTTGTGCAACTTCAACTAACTTTTGGATTTTTTTATTAATATTATCCACTTCGTTTGCCTGACATTTGTTAATTTTTGTTTTACAAAATTAACATTAGCACAATTCTTTCAAGATTTCAATGTTTAAGGGGGCATTTATTGAATGACCGATTCGACTACCGGGGGTGACTTTAGATATGTCGTTCAAAGTTAATCAAGTTTTAATTTTTTCGCCTAAAATAATACTCAAAGCTATAATCGTTTTATCTGCTCAATAATCTAAGGATGCCGCAAAAAAGTTGTCAGGTTTCCATAGAGAAACTCAGGATGACAAGCAATGAACCATTTACACAAACCCAAGATTCGAAATATTAATGTCCAACGTACGATTTATCAAAATGAACCCGTTTTTCTGATCCAGGATAGCCTGAGATTAACTGAAGCGGCGATTGTCCTGCCCCAGGTTTTAGGGCCGCTGGTACTCCTGTGCGATGGATCGCGCACAACGCCTGAGATTGCGGCGGCCCTGGAAATTCGGTATGGATTGCGCTTGCCCCTCAACGTCATCGACAGCTTACTGGATCAATTTGACCAGGCCTTGCTGCTCGAAGGCGAAACCTTTGAGCAGACCAAGCAGCAAGCCATCACCGCTTACCGGGCTGCGCCTTTCCGTCGCCCCGCCCTGGCCGGCCTTTCCTATCCCGCCGACCCGGAGGCGCTGCGCCAGATGCTACAAGGATATCTCAATCAGGTCAATGGGGTAGCGCCTGCTTCGCCGACGAGTCGAGGGGTGATTAGTCCCCATATTGATTATCAACGAGGAGGAATGACTTATGCCCAGGTGTGGTCCAGCGCCGTCGAAGCGGCCCGCCAGGCCGAGTTGGTCATTATTTTTGGCACAGATCACAACGGCGGCTACGGAACGATTACCCTGACCCCGCAGAACTACGCTACCCCCCTGGGGGTAATGCCTACGGATAATGAGCTGGTCAACCGGTTGGCCGGAATTTTAGGGCCGGAGCACGTCTTTACCGACGAACTGCATCATCGTGGTGAACATTCCATTGAACTGGCCCTGGTTTGGCTGCAATATATCCGCCATGAACAGCCATGCCAGCTTTTGCCTGTTTTGTGCGGGACCTTCCATCACTTTATGACTGGTCAAGCCGACATCAGCGCCGAAACCAGGTTCAAAGACCTGGTCGAAGTACTGCGAAACGAAATGACCCAACGGCGCACTCTGGTCGTGGCTGCCGGCGACTTGGCCCATCTAGGCCCTGCATTCGATACATCACCGCTCGACACAGTGGCGTATACCCAGATGCAGGTGGATGATACCACGTTGATGGATACTCTGGCTCAAGGCAACGCCGAAATCTTTTTCAAACTTATGCGCAACAGCCAATATCAGCGCAATGTTTGTGGCCTCTCCCCCTTTTACTTTACCCTCGATATCCTGGGTCAGACAAAGGGCCACCTTATCGCTTATGATCGCTGTCCGGCGGATAACCAGAACACCTCTTTTGTCTCTATTTGTGGCATGGTGTTAGAGTAGACGGTAGACAGAGGTTAAATTCTGTCACCGTTCAAATATTCTCGCCGCCTGGCTTAAAATACTCTTTCCCCCAAATTTTTGGTGGTTTTTCCCCCACAAAATTAAGAGGGTAATACCCCTTTGTTTAGGGCTAAACTCAAAACCTGACTACCGTTAATATTAAGATAAAGAATCCTAACGGCATTATCAGGTCTGAGTTTTGTGTTCACCCAACTACTGCCAGGAATTCGCAACCCCCTTTCGGGGTAATTGAAAATTTTCGGAGATATCTTCCCTTTGGTAAAGGGTGCGTATATAATTAAACTTGGTTATTTAAGGATCTCCAACTATGTACTACTACAGTCCCACTCTTAACAGGAGGCTCATTGTGAGCAGTATTGAGCGAGTGCAATATGAAGAAGCGCGGGCCTTGTCTCAAACTCTCAATCATCACCTGATTACTTTAGCGGCTTCTTTAAAAGGACGGCTGTCTTCCCAAGAAGAAGAAACCCTGGTTAACCTGTTTCAAGTTCAAATGAATCTACAAGCCTTGCTGGATGATGCTGTGCCCAAGCTCAAAAACGGGCTTAGTTCAGCAGCCCTCTCTTACGAAGCGTCAGCCCGGACAGACAGCAGCGCCTATGCTCAAGCCCTGGAATATGCCCGCGACCTGGTGAAGGCGATACGGCAGAAAAAAGAGCATCAACGCCGGCTTGAATTAACCTCGCAGCAGCTTATCCGGGCGGAAAAATTGGCTACCGTTGGCCAGGTGGCAGCCACAGTAGCCCACGAATTGAACAATATTCTAACCCCCCTGCTGATGTATGCTAAACTGATTTATAAAGAAACTGTCGGAGATGGCGCATCGGATATTGCCGAGTATGCCACTCATATTACTGAAATTGCCAATCGTGCTTCTAATATGCTGCGGCAGCTTGTTGATGCTTCTCGCAACGATTCGGCCATCACCATCCCAGTCGATTTAGCGAAAGTAATCCATAATGCCCTGGCTCTACTTTCACCTCGCATCAAAAGCCAAAACATTAGTCTGGTTCAAGAATATCCCGATTATATGCCGCTTGTAATGGGTAACCCCAGCCAACTCGAACAGGTTTTTATCAACATTGCCCTCAACGCTTTTGATGCCATGGCCCAAGGCGGCACTTTTACAGTTACCATCAAGCTAGGGAACGGGCAAGCAAACCAATCAGATGAGGCCAGATTTATCAGCGTCCATTTGAGTGACACCGGCGAAGGCATTCCTGCGGAACACATTAGCAATATTTTTGAGCCTTTTTTTACTACCAAAGCGCGGGGAGCCGGGGCGGGATTGGGCCTCTTTGTGAGTTACTTAATTATCAATCAACACAACGGCGCAATTGAGGTAGAGAGTGAAGTTGGCACAGGCACAACTTTCATTATCAAGTTACCCACCCACAAGGAAGGATGATCCCGATGCAACCTATTAAAGTTTTCATCATCGACGATGATTTTTATGTCAGGCAAGCTACAACCAGCTTGCTCACCAAGGATGAACGCACCGAGGTTGTTGGCTCAACTGCCAGTCTTTCGGAGGCTTATGGGGATTTAAGGACTTCGTCGCCTGACCTGATTTTACTGGACCTGGACTTTAAACATACCCGTGAGAGCGGCCTTGAGGCGATTGCTCCCTTAAAAAAGGCCTTTCCCAAAATTAGTATCCTCATTTTTTCAGCCAGCCGGGACGAAAACCTCATCTTGGAGGCCATGCAGGCGGGGGCCGACGGTTATATCTGGAAAAATGATGCTGCGGAAGGATTGGGCAGCGCGATTGAACGAGTGAAAGAGGGCAGCTTTGTGGTGACCGAGTCGGTTGCCCGGCTGATTTTTGGTAAGATAAGCGGCTTGCTGGGCGAACGCCCCGCCGAGATTCTGCCCGAAGGCAAACGTTATCTCGATTTGACCAAGCGCGTAGAGCAAGTAATGCGGTTATTCTGTATAGATGGTATGGCCGCCAATGAAATTGCCGAAGCGTTACACATTTCCGAAAACACGGTGCGTGGTTACATCAAAACTGGTTATGAAATTGTCGGCGCTACCAGTCGCCGGGAAGCTTTTCAAAAGCTGGTAGCTCGCTCAGACGAGTAACACTACTAACTACTGTCTACTATTTTCAAGGGAGTCTGCAAGTGGCAGGTGATAACCAACTCGAAGCCCAACAAGCCTATGCGCAAGCCAGAGCTTACGGTAAAGACCTGGCTCGATTGTACGCTATTGAGAAAGAACGGCGTAAAAAACTAGAGACAACAAGCCAGAAATTACGAGCCATCTTCGATAATGTACCTACGGGGTTGGCTGTAGTCGATAATGGTCTGATCCTACTGGAAGCAAACTGGCGCTTTTTAGCTCTGTTTGAACAAACCCCCGATTGCATTGGCCAATCGCTCGGAACAATGTTACCGGTCAAAGCGCTCCAGAAAGCGATGCATACGCTTGAAAAAGGGCGTGATGAGGTAGGCAGCGTAGAAATAGAGGTCAAAAAACCGGTTCATCGAACTTTACTAATTAAAATTTCACCGTTGGGTGATAATCAGGGCTGGGTTTTGGTTTTTAATGATTTAACCGAACAGAAACGCTTAGAGGGCCTAAAGAGTGAATTTATTAATATTGCTGCCCATGAGTTGCGAACCCCTCTAGCCGGCGCTATGGGATTTGTATCTGTCTTAAGAGAGGAATTTAAAGATACCGATAACCCCGGAGCCGCCGAAATCATTGACTTAATTTTGCAATCAACAGAGCGGTTAAGGTCGATCATTGATGAATTGGTGGATTTTGCCACAACCCAACGGGTCACGGAGGAGAGTTTACACATTACAGGTATTAATCTGGAACGACTATTCGCCAAATCACTCAAAATTTTACAACCACAAATTAAAGCTAAAAACCTCACTTACCAGCTTGAATTTCCTGATGAGCCGTTGATTATTCAAGGCGACCAACGCATCTTAAGTGAAGTTTTCTACCATCTTTTGGAAAATGCGGCTAAATTCAATAAACCAAACGGTGAGATCAAGATTCGTGCTAAGTATCTACCTTCAACGCCAGAAACTGAAGCTAAAGAAACTGTGATTGAAATTGAAGATACCGGTATTGGCATCCCACGAACCGAACTGATTAAGATTTTTGATAAATTTTACCAGGTGGAAGAACATTTAGTGCGGGCAGTGGGTGGGTTGGGGTTAGGTTTAACTATTGCCCAACGTGGCGTGCAACGGCATGGAGGTCAAATTTCTGTTTCAAGCCAACTGGGCAAAGGTAGCATTTTTCGGGTTACGCTACCGGCCGTTAACAAATTGTCCAACATGTCTATCGATAACCGCCTGGATGTAGCCTACCAGCAAATGTTGGCTTATGCCAGGGATATGGCTCAGGCCATCGCTTCCCAACGGCGGCTAGGCAAAAAAATGCAACACATTAAAGATTTGTGTTTTACCTTAACCGAGGAACTCAAACATCTTTCTACTATTCAACCCGGTACGGAGGCTTACACAAAAGCCCTCCAGCAGATCCAAATAATTACCGAAGAGTTAGTAAAACTGTCGAATTAGCGAGTATTTCCACTATTCTGATGAGAAATATTTGTAAAAACACCAAGATTCCTCTAAAGTTAGAAAACTGTAATGATTGAAAATAAGGAGAAGGCTTTTCAGTCTTAATGACCCCTGGAGATACCTCTTCATTTGAAGCTGAGCGAGAACAGCGCAATCTGGCCGAAGCGCTGCGCGAGATTGGCTCAAACTTAAGTGCTACCCTGGATTTTAATACAGTCCTTGATCGTTTACTCGACGAGGTCACTCGTATCGTCCCTTACGATACCGGTAATATCTTTTTGATCGAGCAGGGCTGTGCTCGTGTAGTTCGTGCCCGAGGTTATACCCAATTTGGCTCTGAAATTGCTCAAGCGGCGGTTGGCTTGTCTTTTGACCTGGCTACAACACCCAACCTGCGGCAGATGGTTGAAACTAAGCAACCTCTGATCATCCCTGATACTGCTACCTACTCTGGTTGGCTACAGACAGAAGTCGGGATGCATATCCGATCATGGGCCGGTGCTCCAATTATTGCCCACGGACAGATTATGGCTCTTTTTTCCCTGGACAAAATCGAGCCAAACTTCTACCAACCTAAACACGCCGAACATTTAGCCACATTCGCCAGTCAAGCCGCGATAGCTATCAAAAATGCTCAATTGTTTGAACAGACCCGGCATCAGGCCCAACAACTAAGAGTGCTCAATCAATTGGCCCGGGAGATGACGGGCGTGTTAGAGGTGAAAAACCTCTGTACAATTGTGGCCGAGCGGGTTTGTTCCGTTTTTAACTATTTAAACGTAACCATTTTTACGTTTGATTTAACCGCCCAGAAGTTGGTACTTCAGAGTATAGTGGGAGCTGATACCGGAAAGCTTGCTCCGGGCGACTATTTGCAAGAGATGGGCGCGGGCTTGATTGGGCAGGCTGCCCAATCAGGCCAGATGATTGTAGCGAATGATACACAGCATCAGCCCGACTTCTTTCAGTTCGCCGGGCCAGAAATTCGGGCCGAATTAGCCATCCCGCTAAAAGTGGGTGAGCAATTACTGGGTGTCTTAAATGTGTACAGCAGCGAACTCAACGCTTTTAACGAAAGTGATATCGCCGCCCTAACCACCATAGCTGACCAATTGGCCGTAGCCCTGGAAAAAGCGCGTCTCTTTGCCGAAACCCACCAACGGGCCGAACAACTAGAAGCCCTACGCCGACTTTCGCAAGACCTGACCACCCTGCGTGATCTGGACACTTTACTCCAGCAGATTAGCCAGCGGGCGACGCAACTGCTCAATGGAGATGGGGGCAGTATTTTTCTGTATCGTCCTGAACGCCAATTATTAGAACTGGTTGCAGTGTTTGGGGAACAAAGGGATCTCACCGGTTTAACGCTTAACCCCCAGGAAGGATTCACCGGCAAAGTATGGGTTACCAGGGAACCGCTGATTGCCAACGATTATCAGGAATGGTCCGGCAAATCGACTCATTGGCCTAACCCACCATCTGTTGCAATTGTCGGCGTCCCCATTCAATGGGGTAATGAAGCTGTGGGGGTGCTTAATGTTATCGCCAAGAAGTCTCACCGCCACTTTGCCTCCGAAGATGCAACTCTACTAGCCCAGTTTGCCTCTCAGGCGGCCATCGCTATTCAAAATTTGTATCTATATGACCAAACGCAGCGCTACACGGCCCAATTGGAAAGCCGGGTGGCCGAGCGCACCTTTGAACTACAGGCGCTCTATGAACTGGCTCAATCTTTGGGCAAGGTCACCCAACAAGGCGATATTGTGCGTTTGATCCTACTTCATCTTTACCAGGTTATTCCCCATGATGTAGCAGCCAGTCTGTTAGTCACCGATACGACGAGCACGTTGATGATCCAGAGTCAACGCCCACTCTCAAGTGATCTTGAAATGCACATTCAGGAAATAATGGCGGCTATTATGGGGCACTCCCTGACTGATGAACCTTTTGAGGTGCATCGGATTCAGTCCCGAACTGAGACAGCCATACATTGTCCTCTCGAGAGTTTAGCCTCGGTAATGCAAGTTCCGATTGTTATTGACGAAATCACGGTGGGGTTACTACTTATTGCCACCGAACAACCTTATCAGTTTAGTCAAGAGCAGATGCGTTTATTACGCACGGTGGCTGACCAGGCAGCCGACTCTATCCGGCGGTTGCAATCCTTGTTGGCGGCTGAACACCAACGATTGGAAAGCCTGGTGGCCCATTTACCCACCGGGGTTATTCTGTTGGATACGGAGCGGCGTATTATATTAGCCAACCCGGCCGCTCAGCAGTGTTTAGCCGCGCTGACCTCGGTCACAGTGGGCCATAAACTCACTCATTTGGGCAAGTACCCCATCGAGATACTCCTGGCTTCACCCACTGGGGGGAGAGGAGAAAACTCTACCGTTGAGGTCACCAGCCAGTCAAAGCAAACTTTTGCCCTTGTGGCCGAACCTTTAGCTGTTGGCCCTGAGGCGGGTGGATGGCTGTTGGTCATCTGGAATAATACCGAGGCCCGAGCCACCCAGGAACGGATCAAACAACAAGAACAACTGGCAGCAGTCGGTCAATTAGCTGCTGGTATTGCTCATGATTTTAATAATATTCTGACCAGTATCATCGGTTTTGCCGAACTCATTCGTCTTTATCCTGATATTCCGCCGGCAGCCAGGGATGATATCCAACGGATTATAAATCAAGGGCAGCGGGCCGCCCGCCTGATTCGTCAAATCTTAGATTTTTCCCGCCAATCCATTGCCGAAAAGCGCCCTTTCGACCTGGCTCCTTTTCTTAAGGAGACGATTAAACTGTTGGAAAGAACTATTCCTGAGTATATTCGGATCGTTCAAGAAATTGAGCCAAATCCCGATGCCTTTTACCTCAACGCGGACCCCGCCCAGATCCAGCAAGTTCTTACTAACCTGGCCGTGAATGCCAGAGATGCCATGCCGGAAGGTGGAGAATTTCACATCCAGCTCACCAGCCTCACCCTAAAACCTGATGATCGCCCCCCCTACCCAGCCATGTCTCCAGGCAATTGGATTGTGCTCACCCTTTCAGACACCGGCAAGGGTATACCGGCTGAAGTATTACCGCGTATTTTTGAACCTTTTTTCACCACTAAGGAAGTAGGTAAAGGTATTGGCTTGGGGTTAGCTCAGGTTTATGGCATCATCACTCGGCATGGGGGGGTTATTGACGTTAAAACCCAGGTGGAAAAAGGCACAACCTTTATTATCTACCTACCCGCCCTACCACCTTTGCAGATAAGCTCACCATTCCATACAGAATTGGAGACCACCCGGGGTAACGGTGAGCTTATCTTACTGGTAGAAGATGACCCCGATGTGTTAGAAATAACCCAGGTCATGCTAGAACACCTGGGGTATCAAGTGATAACTGCTATAAACGGACGACAAGCCCTGGAAGTATTTGAATGCCATCAGCGCGAAATTGTCCTGATCCTAACAGACGTAACCATGCCAGAAATGGGCGGCCTGGCCTTAGCTCAGATTTTGCAGGCCAAGCATCCAGACCTGAAGATTATAGCTCTAACCGGTTATCCTCTGGAAAATGTCTCAAAAGATATCTTAAGCCAGGGGATTGTTGATTGGTTACAAAAACCCTTGGGCAGACATGAATTGGCGCAGGCGATTAGTCGATCTTTAAAGGAATAAGCCTGAGGAAGGGCAAAAAAGATGGCGGTAGAGGAAAAACTCGGGAAAGAACCAAAACCGGCCACGGCAGAACTGGTACGCCTGTTAGCAGAGGAGCGAGAACGGCGATTATTAGCTGAAACTTTAGCTGAAATCACCCTGGCTCTGACCGCACAAACCAGTTACACGGCTGTCTTGGAAGAAATTCTGCGCCAAGTGCAGCGCGTTGTTCCCTGCCAAAAGGCCAGTATCCGGGTATTAGTCGAAGACAAGATCTTGCGCACGGCCCACCGGCGAGGCGACGAAGCTTTTGATATAAAGTTGGTTTCTAATCGAGATCAACCCCTGACCGAACTCCCTTTAGATGCAGAAGTGATCCACTCACGGCAAGCGATTATTATTCCTGATACGCAAAAAGACTCTCGTTGGGTAAATCTCCCCAAAACAGATTGGGTCAGATCGCATATTGCCGTTCCTATTTGTTTAGGTAACCGGGTTTTAGGGCTACTCCGGTTAGACGCCGATACGACTGACCAGTTTTCCGGCAAAGACGCCGAGCGGCTGCAACCGCTGGTTAACGCTGCGGTCCTGGCCCTGGAAAATGCCCGCTTACATGATCAGGCCCGGCAGGAAATTGCCGAGCGCAAACGGGTGGAAGAAACCCTGGCCAGCGAGCGCAATCTACTGCGCACCTTAATAGATAACCTGCCGGATTTTTTCTATGTTAAAGATACGGGGAGTCGATTTGTTCTGGCTAACATAGCCCAAGCTCGAGCCTGTGGCCTTGCTTCCACGGATGAGCTTATCGGCAAAACTGATTTCGACTTTTTTCCTCAGGAATTGGCCGAACAATATTATGCCGACGAACAAACGGTCATACGCACGGGCCAGCCCTTGCTCGATCGAGAAGAGGCTTTCATCAGCCCGGTCGACAGACAGCCCAGATGCCTCTCCACCACGACAGCGCCTCTGCGCG
>CAZUNT010000126.1:0-20771 GCA_964622215.1 uncultured Caldilineaceae bacterium | reverse complement strand
GGAGTTACGCACCATCAGGTGAACCTGGCCCACGTCGGCCAGGCTGAAATCTACATCATCCTCGGCCCGGAGAACCCCTTTGAAGTCAACCGTTTGGCCGGGGCGATAGATGGAGCGGTCGGTGTAGATGTGAGCCGTAAAACTGGGCAGGGTGTAGGCCACGTCCAGGCCAAAATCATAGGGGCTGACGCCCCGCGCCCAATTTTCAGAGACGGCGGTAAAACCTTGCCCCTGACCGTCGGGCCATACGGCGGCAAGGAGGCTGTCTCGATTAGGACGCTGACCCAAATCCAGCCGGGCAATACCCTCGCCATCGGTGGTCGCCGTATCGAGTAAACGCCGATCCTCGGCATAAAAGGTGATCTCCAGGCCGGCCAGAGGCTGCCCGCCGGCTAAATCGGTCGCCCAGACCAGGGCATCACGTTGGCCGGCTTTTAGGGTGAGGTTAGTTTTGGAAACAACCAAAACATGGTTGTGGCCATAATAATAGTAATTCTCCTGGGGAAGCTGCGGCGAATCGGTTTCGAGGAAATAGAGGCCCGGCTCCAGGGCGCCGCCCCCTGCCACCAGGTCAATGGTCTGAAAAGATTGTTTATCGGTGGGCGCTTCCAGGCGCTCCTGCCACTCGCGGATGAGACTGCCGGCGGGCGGCCGGTACTCATTCCATTCCCACTGCGGGCGCAGAAGCTCTTGCGGGTCGAGCCGGTAGAGGCGCAAGTTGAGCGTGCTGAGGTTAACAAAACTGACAATCATCTTGGCCGGCAGTCCGGCGTCATAAGAACCAATAAGGTCAGGGATACGAAGTTGATAATTGGGGTCGAGCGGCGCGGTCCGGAAGCGGACGGTCAGGTTTTCTTGGGTGGTGTTACCGTAGGGGTCAGCAATGCCGGGCGTGATACGCACCTCGTAATCGGTAGAGGGCTTGGCTCCAAAGCTGAAGCTAAAGGTGTTATCCCAGGGTGAGTAGTAGGTATAGACTTCGGTTGGGGTGATAGGCAGCGGCGGCGTCATCGAGACATGCGCCATGACCGTATCGGGATTGATAGGCGCGTTGAAGCTGATCCGAAAATCGGTGTAGGGGTAGGCGGCGCGGTCGCCATTTTGAGGTTCAGTCCCCACAATTTTGGGCAGGGGGACGGTGGTAAAACTAAAACTGTAAGGGCTGACCATACCCCTACCCCCGGCCACCGACTTAACCCCGGCCCCGATCGTCACTTGATAAGTGGTGTCAAAGGCCAGGCGCTCGGTTGGGGTAAAGGTGAGGGTCTGGTCTACAATCAAAAAGTCACCGGACACGCTGCCGGATAATCCCCCGGCGCTGAGGCTGAAATTAGCCTGGGCGGAGGGGGGGTCAACCGACTGGTTGAAAGTGACCTGCACCCCTGTTTCGATGGGCACCAGGGTTTGGCCGTCATTGGGGGAGACAAAAACAACCTCCGGCGGCTGGGTGGTGAAGCTCCATTGGAAATCGTTGGGCAAGAGGGTTTGTCCGGCTGCGTCTTGCAGGCCGGATTTAACTCGGGCGGTGTAGGCAGCGCCGCCGGCCAGGGGTTTCTCCGGCTTGAAGACGTAAATCGAGGTGTTCAACCACTCACCCTGGCCCGTAATGGCCGGTTCAAATTCGACCGGTTGGGGGAAGTTCTCGGCCTGTGCCAGCGAGGTTAGAGGCACAACAGGCCGGTTAAACATCACGGTGATGGTGGCGTTGGTTTCGACATCAGCCGTACCGTCGGCCGGGATAACCTGGGTCACTTCGAGATAGCCGGGGGTGGTAAAACGGAAGGTAAACGGCTCGGCTAAAGGCGCGCCGTCGGCCGCGCTGGCCGCCTGGGTTAAAATGGCGTCGTAAACCATCGCTCGTTCAAGCGCCTGATTAGGCGTAAAGCGCATGGTCCGTCCCTGGGAATCGGGCCAGTTAATGGTGCCCTCAATTTGGCGGGGTTGTTGTTCCGCTGTTTGCAGGGTGAAGGCGGAACCCGTAGCGGTCCGATCCATCGGCCGGTCAAAGACTAATTCGATGACCCCGCCCGGCTTCAGCTCTTCACCCCGTCGAGGTGTCCGCTGCACGACAATTGGGGAAACTGTACCCGGCGCGACCGGGGTGTAAGCCACCTGGGGCGGCGGAGGCGGGCTGGTTGGGGTAGGCGTGGGTGAGGCAGGGGCAGGAGCCTGGGCGGAAACATCACTACTGAGAGAACAGGCTGCTAGAAAAAGGATGAAGAACGAAAGTAGAAAAATAAAAAACGTAATAAGCGATCCTTGAGGCTTAACATTTGGCACAATCTTTTGAGACATGGGCTTCTCCTTATCAGGGCTATTTTCATGATACTCAGACGTTAGCGAAGGGCAAGGAGTTCCCTGTAAAATCAAATGTGTGTTCTTTGGGTATCGAGACGCCTGAAATCTTTGCAGGACGGTTATGATTGGAGCATACTCAAGCAACTGGCGTGTAGGCGACGACTAGCACTCATAACCATCCACGAACGGGTGCTGATGACTCTGGTTTAGCTCGTCCTTCTTGTACCCACTTGGCCGGGGCATCGCTCAGTTATCCGAGTTTCTTTTTCGGCTCAACTATGTCAAATGTTAAAAGTGTTAATCCATGAGCCTATTCTACTTTCAGTTGATAAACCTGCTGTCTCTCTAACAATTTCTGGTTAAACCCTAGAGCTTTTGCTGTTTGCTCCATTTGACTATAGATGCCAACCAAATCTTTTAATACCCATATTTCTTCTTTGTCAATCCCCGTAGACTCAGGGTCATCTGATAAAATATGCCACGATGTTAAGAGTTGTTTTTGTGCCTCTATTAACCTACTCTCATACCACAATAATTCTCCCATAACTCGGAAGATACGTCCTTTTATAAAAAATGGGACATCTTCACTTAAAGCACTTATAGCTTGTTCAATTTGTTTACGGGCATCTTCCGGTCGTTTTGTTCTCAATAGAGATTCTGCCAAACCGGATTGAATCTCCACTATGTCAATTGGGTCAATTTCTAATTTCTCTTTCTCAATCAAACTTAGTGACCGCATAAATTGCTTTTCGGCTTGATTATATTTTTCTTGAGCTTTGATTGGAGCGTCCTCTTCATCTAAAGTACAGCCCCATGCCAGGTATGACAACCCTAAATTTGACCCAGATTTTACCTCTCCCTTATTATCGGAAACCTCTTTGCTTAATTGTATCGCTTCCTTATAGTCATTCTCGGCATTCGGGAATTTACCTACTGCCGTATAAATTGCTGCTCTTACATCCAAAACTTCGGCTAACTGTATAACAAATCCTTCATTCTTATTTAAATTATTAAAAACCTTTTTTGAAGTCATTAGCGCTTTTTTAAACTTACCCCAGCGATAATAGAGGTATGCCCCATTGTTGTAGAACCGGGCCCAATCATAATCTACATTTCGATTTTTTAATGTTTTTTCGGCTTTTTTAAACCAGTAATTTGCCCTAGGGAGATTGATGCTATAATCGAAGTATATGGCACTCAAATTCGTTTGCATAGCCGCCGCATTTAACACATCACCCAAACTTGTCCATAAAAGCTGAGATGCTGCCCAACAGGCAATGGCCGCTAATTGGTTTCTTGATTGATAAGCGAGACCCGTATACCGTAAAGCCCAGGCTGCTTCTTCTCTGTAATCTTTTGGAATTTTAGAAATCTTCAAAACCCCTTCTGCTTCTCTCCATGAGGTCAATTTTTCCAGTGTGGTTAATTCAAGGTGAAAAATATTTAAACCTTCCTTTAACCAGTCAATCGCTTCTTGGTTTTTATCCAATCCTGAATAAGCCCGGCCCATTTCAGTGTATACTCGCGCTTGTAAATAACTATTTTTTGTTTGTACAATTTGCACTCTAGCATCATCAAGAACCCGGCAAGCATCGTCATACTCTCCCGCCCGATTGTAAACGCGCCCTATTTCGAGTAACCACTTAAGATCATCTGTAAGATCATATAAAAGATTATAATCTTTTCTCGCTACGTCATATTTACCTAGTTGGAATGCAAACTGTGCCCGTGTTTCCAATAGCTTTTGCCATAAACCATCTTCTTCCAAAAGTTGATTTTGATTAAACTTTAACAGCAACTCAAAGGTTTGTTGACAATAACCAGAGGAGAGCAATTTATGAGCCTGCTTAATTAATATCCTGGCCGATTGGGCAAAGAGTCTATTATCCCAATAATATTCACTGGCCTTTAACCAGTCTTCGGGTGAATCAGATATTAAAGCGTGTTCCTCGTATTCAACACCAATCCGGTGATAAGGGGCCTCCTTTTGGCTTAACCTTCTTTCGTCTTTTTGAGGTTCCACCTCTTTAGGTATAGGAGAGTCAATAACCTCATCACAATAAGGCTTATGCTTTTCATATCTAGAAGGATTAGATTCTTTAGCCCAGGCAAGAAGAGGTTCAAACAAGAGTCTTTGTTCGGCGTAATTAAGCAAATGAGTAATAATATCAGCTTGACTTGCCTTATCAGCTAATTCAGGAAGGATAGGGCTAAACTCCTGCTCATCTTGGAAGAAACGACGAAGTTCAGCCTCACTAAAGCCCTTAGTAAGAAGAGTACGAATGTTTTTCAAGTTAGGATTGCCTGTGGCCATTGGTTTTCCCTCTCTAGTTTGTCAAATTAGGTTTTCAAAGTGGGGTCAAAAATATCGCTCTTTGTCACAAGAAATAGATAAAATTAAGCGGCAGGTATAACTACACGTCATGAGTAGTTGCACCTGCCACTATTATACGATATTTTTAGTTACAAACAGAGTCACAAAACTGATTTTTGAATCTTGTTGACTATTACAATTCTGGCAAAATTAACCACCTATCCTTATTATGGTCATAAAGTCCTAACTTCCCATTTTCAGAAACTACCCACACAATGCCGGCCCGGCATACCTTATTAGACCGATCATGGGTGGCTTCGTTTATATTGACCTGATCAGGGCCAACCTTAGTAAAGAGCCCCATCTCATATTTTACTAGCCCCTGATTGGTACCAAACCAGATTATCCCATCCACCGCAGTCATGGTGTCAACGTTGCCATTAGATAAACCACCAACCTTTTCCCACGCAGTGCCATTATAACGAACGACAATACCATTAGCGGTCATTAACCAAAGGGTCCCATCGGCATCAACAGCTAACGCCTTAATTTGATTATGGGGTAGCCCTTCAGCTTTAGTGTAGGAAGTCCAAACACCGTTTTCATATCTGGAAAGCCCTTGATTTGTGCCAAACCAAACCACCCCCGCCGCCGAGATGTCAATGGCATTGACATTCTTGTCAATTAAACCTTCGATTTCGGTGTAATTCTGCCAATTCCCCCCACTAAACTTACTTGCACCCCGATTGGTCGCCACCCAAACATCACCATTTGGGGCGATAGCAATATCGTTAATTACATCGTGGAGCAAAGCTGAATTATGAGTATCATATATTGTTGTAACTTTGGTATCCACTCGATAATGGACAACTCCTGTACCCGATGTGCCAAACCAATAATCATATCCATCCATAGCCAGGGCCGAAATTTTCTGCTGACTAGAAGGATTACTTAAGAAAGGAAACTCTGAAAGAAGTTGGGTTTTATCTATCGAATCATCATTGTTACAATCAATCCAGCGAAAAATTAGGGTGTTTTCTAGATCATCCCAGTTACAGGCGTTGACGATATGACGTTCACCGCTCCCAATTATAACATCCTGTTCAGTAAATATGCCCGGACCATGGCCACTAACCTGTATTAAGCTCAGGTCGTAAGTTTTGCTCACCCCATTATTAATATATTCAAAATTGTCATCTTCTTCACTGGCACGGAAGATACTTTTTTCACCTGCTTGTAATGGGGTATGAGAAACACCAAAAATGCGAGTTTGATCTTCAGTCTCTCGATACATAGATATAGAAAGTGCTTTAGCATTTAAAGTAGTAGTATGGGTGATGACACTCAAATCATTGTTGATTTCTACATTATCACGGCCACCTTTACCAGAAGTGCCATTAAAAGTGTACATAGCATCTTTAGCATAAAAGGTTCCAGCCGCAATTTGTCCAAAACGCGGCTCGCCAAAGGTAAAGATGTAATCAGCCTGGGGTAAAAGCAAAACCTGAGGGGGTTTCCAATCAGAGCCGGGAAACAGACTGTAGTTGAAATTTAAACGCCGCGCTCCGCCAATTTCATTATCACAAATTAAATTATCCGCTGCATCACGTTCTTGGCCCATCCTCACTCTATCTTTATCTTCTCCATAGGATGCCCTAGGACGACCAAATGAAACTCTAAGAGCACCATAAGAGGCTCTAGGGCGACCATAGTCCGACGCGCCATCAGTTACCAGGATTGCATCTTCACCAATTACATCTTCCACAGGTACCCCATAATCTGGAAATTCACTTAACCGAACGTAATTGACCTCATTACCGGTCCAGGTCTCGGTGGGGCTGAAGGCGTAAGTCCATACCCCAGTGGTTTTGTCTAAAGTCACTTTAATATCGTTATTTTGGGGATAGTTGGGGTCATAGACGTACATTACCATCGTATTACTGCTCGCATCATCCAAAACCGAGTAAGGTAAAAGCACGTGCCCCCAACTATCGCAGGAGTCTGGAGGCTGGTAGATGAGACGGAGCAAATCAGGATCTTGGCTCCAAGCAGATGGATCTTGCATTCGGCTTTTAGTTTGCTCAAAGAAAGTAGTCGCACTGACATCTTTACCAGACAAGTAAACCTGGATCATCTGAAAGTAATTCAAATAAGTAGCAAAAAGACCGTCATCACGTAAACTACCCACATTGCGCACACCAAAAGGATCATCGGGTTTGTAAAGACCGGCGCAAAAAGCAGCCGTCATATAAGTTAAACCTTGACAACTGCCTGCTTGTAAAGCATCAATCTCAGTGGGTGTGTAGGTTTGGTCAGAAAACCACGGCATCAAGCCGGCGGCAAGCTGAAATACACCTCCAAAGAAAGAATATTCGATTGGCCGATAAATTCGATTATTTCCAGTAACCGTATCCAGATGTGGGGCTGGAATCAAACCTGAAGTGGTCGAGACAAAGTTAGTAGCTGATACAGTCAAAACGCCGGGTATTTTTGGGTCTGATGCCCACCCAACCCCTTCAGTATATAAAGTTGAAGTCAGAGGTAGATAAGTATCTTCAGTTATAGAAACACCGGGTTTTAGTACATAAGTAGTACTGTCCTCGCCACGTATCTGCCGATAAGTTTCATCCAGACTGGCATTTTCTTCGATATCAGATGCGTATTTTATCCCTTCCTCGGTAAAGAAAGGATCGGTAATCTCAACCGGAGGGGCCAGCCGGGGTTGGTTATCAATGGTTAATCCATTATTAGGAAGGCATGCCAAACCATCACAATTGGTTAATCCCAATTGATTCATAATCGTCAAATAAATAGGAAAGGCAAAGTTGGTATGCTGGCTAACATCGTCGTAATCATCTACTCCAACAGCGTAATCGTAATCTATTCGTTGGCGGTCTTGAACTAAAGTGAGAAACCCTACTTCGATTTGGGCGTAAGGTTTGACCGGGGCCAAATTTGCCAACTCATCAGATAAAAACCAATAACGAGGGGGCGTATAATCTTCACCGAATTTGGGCCCCCTATTGGTTAAACCTGTTCTTGAGGTGATAGCATTAAGAAGCGCAGTGGCAAAGTTACTATCTTCAGACCCCATTGAAGCACGGGTTGAAAACCAAGACTCGCTCCCCCCCATACCAGCAGACACAAATCCGTTGTTATGCGAATTATGAGCGACGGTTAAGCCTATATCACCCTCCCGAATCATTTCCACCCTTTCCTCGCGGGTGAGTTGATGTCCGCCTGCCGGAGCCGAACGCATAATATCTTCTACGGTCATATTAACTGTGACCCCACAGGCTTCCAATAGGGTCTTAATCTGTAGAACTGAATGTAGGTTATAGTTCCATTCTACCGCATTACAGTTTCCCCTCCCATCCTGAAGACAAGCAAAATTCTCATCCGGGTCTAAAACAACCACAGCAAGATGATTAGTTTTTACTGTCATAACTGCAAATTCGGTCAGATGAGAAGTTCGTGTCCAGAGGATAGGTTGTCCTTTCGCATCTACCCTATGCAACGTTGGCATACGTACCCATCGTTGGGCTTGTTCATGCCAGTAAAAAATAGAAACCAATCGGGGATCTGAACCGGCTGGTAAACTACTGGGGTTATATGGAATAGAAATTTCAGTAGTATAGGTAAGGAAATCAGTTACTTCAACGCCAGATGATAAAGTATACGCACTGACATCAAATCCAGTGCCTATTTTCGTCCATTTACTTGGCGCATCTGGCGATAATGTGGCTGCGGTATAGACCACTTTGACAGGGTCAGATACCGTACGAGGGGCAAAAGTAAACTTACCCAATCCATTTGGTAGGATAAGTTCTCCCCCGTCTTCTGGCGTTACTATAGTAGTTGTTGGTTGTGAGGCAGAGTCATTGAGTATGATAGGAATAAAAATATTATGGGGGGTGGTTATAAGTATGCTTGGAGTTAATGAGTTACCATCGACTGTGTTTGAGTTTACACCTGGCTTAACCTGCTGTATCTTGAATTGTTTGCTTACTACTGAATTTCCAAAAAAGGTGAACCCCAACGTTATTAACAGCATAAATAATAGTATATGGATGAATGAAATAAGTGGACGTTTTACAGGCAAGTAAATAGAAGAAAAAAGATGGTAACTCATGGATTCCTCCGTGGAAGATAAATTGAAATCATCAGGGAAAATGTAGATACTATTATGCTACCGCAAATTATAATTATAACATTTTTGGTCTACACAAGATCACTCTAATTGATTTGCTAAGGATACTCCTCTTGCAGCAACATACCACAACATTGAGAATTAATTAATAATTTTAACATGGTTAAGTTTGAATCCGGTTTGAAGTATGGGGGACTTAATATCTCCTGGCCTGCCAAACATTGCAAACGATCTGTCACCTATGTCTCCGGAATCACGAGACAGATGATTAAGTTAAGGTTTGGGAGCGGATGGTGTAGCTTTCCTTACAATAAGATGCACTCTACGCACGAAACTGACATTTTTGAGTCACGTAATCGGCGACACTAATTCATAAAATTGCGGAAAGGCTGAATAGCAGCAGGAGGCTGGGACGGAAATCAACCTTTTGAGGTTAAAGGTGAAATGAGCACCTATCCAATGAGAATTGGTTAGAAGTGACTCAAGAGGATTAAAAATAGACGAGAATGGTGGTATAATTGGAATATCCATCACCGGCTTCTGACAAACGGGATTTAAGGGTAGTGGAATGAACAATCTGCCGCGCTGTCTGAATGGTCGTGATCGTATCCTGATGGCCCTGGCCGGAGCGGAACCAGACCGAGTACCTTGTGCCTTGAACTTCTACCATGTTGAGGTTGAAACTCTGCTGCCGCCGGGCCAATCGAGAGACGGTCTGGTGGACGTGGATTTTGTCCAGTTTCCACCCTCACCGGAAGAGGAAGAGCTACGGCGCACTGCCGAACCCTATCCACCGAACACCCGTTTGGGCACACCGGCCCAGGTATCAACTTATACTCGCTGGCAATATCGGCCCCACAACCCCGAACATAGCAATCCCCTGGCCCTGGCCCGCAGCCTGGACGATCTGCATAATTTCCCTTTTCCCGATGTGCATGCCCCCTACCAGGTCGAAGGTCTGGCCCACCAGGTGCAAGAGTTGCACCAACGCGGCCTGGCCGCCGGCGGCAATCTCCCTCACCTGGGGGGTGAATTGTTTGAAGCGGCCTGGCGCTTACGGGGGCTGGAGAACTTTTTGCTCGACCTGCTCGAGCGCCCGGAGTGGGCGCATTTCCTGCTGGACCGGCTGACCGAGATGGCCTGTCGTAACGCCCAGGCCCTGGCGAGAGCGGGCATTGACGTGTTGGCGCTTGATGATGATATCGGCATGCCGGGTACGATGATTATCAGCCCGGTCATGTGGCGAACCTTCTTCAAACCCCGCCTGGCCCGGATTATCCAGGCTGCTCGAGCCACCAAACCCGAGTTGCCGGTGCTTTACCACAGTGACGGCTATTTTGAACCGATTATTGCCGATCTGATCGAGATTGGGGTCAATGCCATCAATCCGCTGCAGCCTGAGTATATGGACGCGGTGCGCATCCGGCAGCAGTTTGGTCCCCAGTTGGCGTTGTGGGGGACGGTGGGCCGCCAGACCACCTTCAGTTTTGCCACACCGGCCGAAATCCGGCAGGAAGTCAAACAACGGGTTGAGACGCTCGGTCGGGCCGGGCTGATTCTCTGCCCCGCCTACGATATTGACGAGCCTGATGTTCCGTGGGCGAACATTGCCGCTTTTTTGAAAGCGGTTCGGGATTATGGGAAAGTCGTAACGGTTACTACTGAAAGAGCCAAATTGTAAACACTCTTTTGTCTGCTGGCATAGTTACAGCATCCGGCCCTGAAAAGACCGTAACCAGCCACCCCGGTGATGCAGAGCAACGGGTTTGATATCGCCGGCCCGCTGGCCAAATGCCTGGCAAACGGACAGATAAACGTCTAACGCATCGCCGTCAATGTGAAAGACACGTACCGGGTCTAATTGGCCCAGGTGACGGCAGTAACGGTAGTGGTAATTCTGCTGTAAGGCCCCCTCCAACTCATGGCCCAGCCGGCGCAGCACCTCGTCGGCAACTCCATTTACCTCAATAAATAGCGTATAAGCGAAGTGACCGGCCGCTTCGTCGCAAGCAACCATGGCAAAAGTTGGCTGTATGGCCTGGCGAGTCAGGAGGGTAGCCAGGGCTTGCTGAACATGAAGTTCGTTGAGTTTCTCCCCAAACCAATCGGAGATGTGCGCCTCTTTGCCCAAAAACCGAAGCAGGGGACAATCTCCCCAGGCGCCCACCACTTGAACCAGGTCGTGTAACTGGTACCGATACAAACCGCCCCCGGTGGTAATGATCACACTATAGCATCCACCCGGCTCTAATTCGTGCGCCAGGAGAGGTTTGGCGCGCCGGTTTTTCCCTTGATCCAAAAATTCGAAAAAATGAGACCGAATAGCCAGGGTGGCCCCTTCCCGTCCGACCAGGGGCAAGGAGATAAAGCCTTCTGTAGCGATCAAGCCCTTACCTTGCAAACGGGCCTGGGGAAAGAGCCGGGCCAATTCGGGCGCATAAAGAGCGGCTTGGGCTTCGGTCCAACAACTGATCAAACGCAGGCGCGGCCAGAGCCGGGTATGAATGGCGTCGGGGTCGCTTTCAGTTTGAAAAATAGCCCGGATTTCCGCAGCCCGCCGAGGATCTGGCCGATTTAGCAAAACGAACTGGGCCTGTAGGTCGTGGGGCAAACCAGCCGGAGCAGACAAGTTACCGGCGGCGATATCGGCTGCCAGTTGGGGCCACCAGTCCGGCAGCCGACCAACCAGGAGGGTCAGGAAGGTTGGGTTCCACACCGAGATCAAGGCCAGGGAACGGCTGCGTAATAGGAACAGTAAGGTGGTGTAACGAAACGTCTCCATGTTGTCGATCAGCCGAACCTGGGGCGGTACCGCTAACGCGGCTTGAATCAGGGGGCGCTGTAAACGGCCGAAATATTCGCTGTCCTCTTCAAAGCCGATGGGAATGCCACCACTCGTGCGCTCGTTCCGCTGAGTGACCGGGGTGACAGACCAATAGGTCTGGCCCCATAAGAGGCGAGGGTCGGAATGATAGAGGTCCACAATCCAGGGAGCAATGGCGCGCTGAAACTCGGCCTTGAGGGCGGCGGTATAAGGAATGTGTTTGGTTGGCGCGGTTGAACCAGTGGTCAATTCCAGCAACAGCACCGGCTCCCGGGTTAAAATTTGAGACCGGCCCTCTTCAATCTGTTGGATCGCCGGCAGGTAGTCATCATAGGTAGAGAAGGGCACCCGGGCCTGGTACTCTGCAATGGAGCGAATGCTGTTGAAGGCATAGCGGCGGCCAAACTCAGTCTCGGCATTATGACGCAACAGGTTAAGGAGCAGTTTTTGCTGCGTACCGGCAACGTCTCGCTGCGCTCGATAAAAGGCCAGACTGCCGGGCAAGCTCAACAGATACAGTAGGCTGTTAGCCAACAGGGGCACAGGGAATCTCACTTTTAAAATTCCAGCATACGCCGGCCGGCCGCCGTCAGATTCGCCCGGGTCAATTCGGTCAGGCAGGCTAATTCGTCACCTTTGAGGTAACCGGGGTTGGCGGCCACAAAAAAAGCGACATTAGGGTCTTTCAACCGCCGTAGGTTAACCTCGGCCACCCCGGCGTGCAGGGGAGCAGCATGAGCCGGGTGAATCACCCCCTGCCGGGGGTCATACTCCGTAGGAAATTTTAAGTAGGCCAGCGTATCGAGCACGCGCTGGCTGGAGGAGGGTGTAGGGCAGCGATAGGTGGGATAAAATTCACGAAAGAAGACGGGCAGAAACCGGTAGGTCTTATAGCCGGAACTGATCAGGAACCAGTAGACCCGGGCCTCAGGGACAGCCTCGGCCAAACCAAAGACATGCCGGCCCCACAACCGAGGGAGTTCGATTTCAGCCCAATAAGCCGGGTGAATAATCGTATCACCGGAGAAGAAAGCAACCACTGCCTGACCATCAATTACGGTCTGCAGCCGCATCAGGGTAGAAAAGCCTTGAAGCTGGCCTGAAGTAGTGTCGGCCAGCAGAATGACCCACTCCTTTTCGGCCAGGTCCCGCTCAAATTGCAGCCGGGTCACATTCGCAAAGTGATCCTCCAACAGCACGAGCATCCGTTCCCGTTCGGCTGAGGTCAGTTCGGTTACTCGCTGCACCCGCCCGGTCAGATGGCCGGAGGCTGGAACGGTTGAGGGGTGAAGGCCGGCCCCCTGTTCAGAGGGTGGCAATTTCAACATAGGGGATACGTGAATCGAGTCGTTCATAAAAGTTTTCTCCATCCGGCCAATAAACGGTATACAGCCGGCTGTAATAAGGAATATGCAGATATTGGCGCACCACCGCCAGGAGTGGATCGCGGACGGACAGGCCAACCATCAGATAGGCATAACCCCGGCCAGCCGCCAGTTGATAAGCCTGCCGCAGCAGGGCCTGAAAAATGGCCGGGTCGTTCTCGGCGATACAGATGAAGCTGGCGTAGACAAAATGAATGGGCCGGCCGGGCGACGGCAGCGGCTGCATCCCGGCCAATCGGGTGCTTATATTATAGACCGGTCTGAGCCAGCCCAGGAGGCCGCTGTAGCCTTGCACAACCGTCTGTTTGTAACGTGATTGATCCCATAACCCCAGCACCCCTACGATTTCCCCATTCCAGCGGGCCAAGATGAAGTCTTGTGGCTGGAAGTCTAAGGTGGTCGAATTATGGGTGAAATCGTCCAGGGTGTAGGCAGGGAAAAACTGTTTAGCCGCGCCGTACTGCCGGAGAAAGTCAACAATAGCGCCCAGGTCGGCGGCGGAACCAGGAGCGATAGAGAAAGGGGAGGGCGGCTGTCTTTTTGAAACACCCAGGATGATAGCGGCGCTGCACAGCCGATCTACCTCGCGCCACCTGGGCATGCAGCCCCGCGCTCGCTCGACCAAAATACCCTGGGCCAGGGTGTTCCCTTCGATAATGGTGGCAATATAACCGGCTACCCGGCCATCGGCGTGGAGTTGGTGCATAAAGCGGAAGCCCAGAGGAACTAACCAGCGGCCCTGAAAACGCTGGTCGATGCGAAGTTGGCCCAGGTAGCCAATTTCCTCTACCCGGCCATTGATAAAAAGAGGGCGGGTGGCCCGGCAGCTCAGTCCCACCACCTCGCCATCGGGCCATCGCCGGCCGACCATGACCTGGTAAAACGAACCCATTGTGCTACAGCCCAAAAAATAGTTCGGCTCGCGCTCATAGGTAACGGTTATCTCGCCGGGAATTGGACCGGTGGCCAACAAGCGCCGGATGGCCGGATCATCGGCCGGAGTAGCCAGTTCAAAGACGAATTCCATAACTTATCACTGCACTTTTAAAAGCTGACCGGGCCAGCCCTCTTCGCCTAACGGAAAGTTTTTCCGTTGGGTTACTTCGGCCCGCATCATCAAGTTGATGAGGAAAAAGTAAGAACCCATGCGCAAGTTGCTGCTGTTGACTTGAAAATCAAGGCCGCGTTTGAGGATAGAGGGCAGGCTGTAAAAATTCGTTCGCGCCTGAAAACAGCCCTCCTCGATCTCAGCGGCGGTTAAACCTGTGGGGGCAAAAGGGACCATACCGTAGCGGTAATCAGGATGGAGCCACCAACGGTCATACAGCAGCCGGCCTTCCCGTTGGAGCCGTTCGTAAAGGGGTGTACCCGGGAAGGGAGTCACATGATTGAAGGCGACAATGTATATCTTATGCTTCAGGGCAAACTCCAGGGTTTCCTGAAACGTGTCGTCGTCGTCGCTATCATAGCCTAGAAGGAAAGTGGCGTAAAGGCGGATACCGTAGCGGCGGAGATTGGCCAGGGCCACTTCATACCCGCCCTGGGTGGTATTGAAGCCTTTGTGCATCTGTTTTAAGTTAGCGGGATTCAGGGTTTCAAAACCGATGAGTAGACCCTGGCAGCCGCTCGCCTTGATGAGGTGCAAAAATTCCTCGTCGTGGGCCGCATTGATGCTGGCCTGGCTGACCCAGCGAATCTTGAGCGGGATCAAGGCGCGAAAGAATTCTTTGGCCTGATCGATATTGGCGGTAATGTTATCGTCGACAAAAAAAATAAGCGGCTGCTTGATGTGGCGGATTTCTTCGATAACGTCCGCTGAAGGCCGCCGGGATTGGGTGTTGTGGAAGTAGGCTTGAATGGAGCAAAACTCACAGTTGAAACAACAGCCCCGCCCGGCCTCGACCAGGCCGATAGGTAGATACCGTTTCCCGGCAAAGATGGAACGATTTGGCTTGAGTCCCTGGAGTGAGGGGCGGCCGGTGGGTTGATAAACCGGCTGCAATCGACCGGCCCGGAAATCATCGAGCACCTCCGGCCAGACAGCCTCGGCCTCACCGATGACGATGGCTTCGGCATATTCGCTGGCCTCTTCCGGTACCAGGGTGGGGTGAAAACCGCCCATAACAACCGGAATCCGGCGGCGGCGGTACTCGGAGGCAATCTGGTAGGCGCGTTTGGCGGTGTAGGTTTCAACGCTGATGGCGACCAGGTCGGTGGGTTCGTCGTAAGGGATAGCTTCCATCCGATCATCGTAGAATTTGAGGTCGACACCGGGGGGAGTTAACCCCGCCAGGGCGGCGGACGGCAGTGGTTCCATCTGCCAGCTTCGCAGGTAAGGCGCGCCGGTTCGCCGGCCGATGCAGGGATAGATCAGAGTAAGGCGCATAAGAGTTTTAGCCAATCCTTTTTATTGGAGGAAGAACTTTATCATCATTCCTTGTAACTACTCAGCCGATCCCATGTCTCAATAACCCTGACCGCCGACCGTCGACCGCTGACCGCCGAAAAGACGGGGTACAGGGCGAATTATGGCGGTCGGCGGTCCCCCACGCCCTTCGGCGCACCCGAAGGGGTGAGGGGAGGCGAAGCGCTCTCTGCCGTCAGCGGTCATGTGGCTCATTAGGGCTGATGGCTGAGTAGTTACCATTCTTTTAATGCAGGCCAAGTTTTAGACCCTGTTTCTTGAATACTTCTTGGCGGAATAACGGATTGTAAGCCAAATAAGTGCCGAGTCGCCGGGGTGAGCGCATATTTGTTTTTAGATCAAGAGCACGCCTGATAATGGAGCCGACGCTGTTAAAGGATGACCTGGCCCGGTAGGTTGCCTCGGTCAATTCTTCCGGCGACATCAGTTTGGGTTGAAACGCGGCATAGTTAAAGCGGTATTCCGGGTGGAGCCACCACTTACCGTCATAAAGCAAACGCCCTTCAGCTTTAAGTCTTTGGTAAAGAGGCGTATTGGGGTATGGCATCAACACATTAAAGGCGGCAAAGGCAAACTTGTTGGTCAGGGCAAACTCCAGGGTAGCCTCAATCGAGGCGGGGGTGTCACCGTCATGCCCCAGGGTAAAGGCGGCCCAGGTTTGCAGCCCGTAATCGCGCAAGATTTCTAACTGGGGTTTATAAGCTTGAAAACCGCCGATCAAGTTAGATGCTTTTTTCATCGAACGCAGATTTTGGGCATTGATGGACTCAAAACCGACGACATGACCCAGGCAGCCGCTCTTGACCAGCAGCGCCATTAGCTGGCGGTCTTGAGTCATATCGATGCTGGCCTGCGAAACCCAGTGGACCTTCAAAGGGATAAGTTCCCGGCACAGAGCTTTCGCTGCCTCAAAATTCGCCAGGATATTATCATCGACAAAAAAGAGGAGCCGGCGTTCCTGCGCCTCGATCTCCTGAATAACCTCGCGCACTGGGCGGCAGAAGTGGGTTTTATGAAAAAAAACGCTGACCGCGCAGAAGTCACACTCAAACCGGCAGCCCCGGCTGAACTGGAGCAGCGTAATGGGTAGGTAATTTTTACCCCGAAAGATGTCGCGCCGTGGGAGCACACCCGGTTGAGGGCGGCCCGCCTGAGCTTGATAAAGAGGCCACAATTTACCCCGGCGCACATCCTCGATAACCTGGGGCCATAGGAATTCGGCGTCACCTACGTAAACCGAGTCGGCGTGTTCGGCCACCTCGCCCGGAATAAGCGTGGCATGCATACCTCCTATCATCACCGGAACACCGCGCCGGCGAAACTCGGCGCTGATTTCGTAGGCGCGCCGGGCGGTAAAAACCTGTGCAGTGATAACCACCAAATCGGTTGGCTCGTCATAGGGGATTGGCTCTAGCCGGTCATCGTATAGGACAACTTCAATATTCGGGGGAGTCAGGCCGGCGATGACGGCCAACGGCAGCGGTTCCATCCTGGCTTCGTCTACGTAAAGGCTGTGCTCTCGCCGGCCGATGTTGGGATAGATTAAGGTGAGTTTCATCAACTTTGTCCTTTATAGCCCAGAAAGCAAAAGACTGTACCCGGTATCCTCAGCCATAAAAGCATTGAGCGCCCCTCTCAGACCGAAGTTCGCCGCCAGGACCAGCCATTTATGACGTGGGGCGGTTATGGCTCTTTGGGCAATTCTAGGGAGGCTATAAGTTTTCGGATGCAGATATTTGATTTCAGCGATGACTTCGGCAATTGAACGGGCCGCATTTTGGTGGCCGTGGATTTTATGAATGGAGCAAAAGTGGCAGCGGTTCCGACAGCCGCGATTGGCTAAAATCGCCGGGGCCGGGAAATAACTAAACCGGGCTTGCAGGTTTCGCCGGGGGATGGGACTCGATAAGGGAGCGGTATCATCGGCACGGTACACTTTTTGAGGTGTTCCAGCTTTAAAGTCACGCAAAAGTTGAGGCCAGGTCTTTTCCGCCGCTCCTACCACGATGGCATTGGCGTGTTTTTTGGCTTCCTCCGGCATTAAAGTTACGTGCGGCCCACCCAGAACGACAAATGCACCTTTATTTTGCCAATACCCGGCCAGGCTGTAAGCTCGCATAGCAGACGAAGCAACACAGGTAATTCCTACCACGTCGTAAGTTTTATCTCCGTCACAAGCTTTTTGCACGCCCTCATCTATAATATCAATATGCGCCTCAAGTTCCGGCGGTACCAGGGCGGCCAATAAGGTTAGAGTTAACGGCGCCCAGGCGCCAATCGATTTTTTGGAAAAGCCTCTATAACGATAAACATTATCGTAGGGCAAGATAAGCAATATCTTCATGAGCTTAACCCAGGTTCAGGAGAAGGACCGCTCCCCAGCCGGCTGCCTTGTTTTCTGAAAATTTCCTTGCGAGAGATAAGGTTAGCGGTCAGGTAGGCAGCCAGGCGGCGCGGACTGCGGCAATTTGTCTTAGGCTCAAGCGCCCGGCTAAAGATGGAACTGTAACGGTTAAACTCGCGGCGGGCGCGGAAACAGCCGTTGGCTAATTCGCCGGCGGTCATCCCCCGAGGATGAAACATCGACTGGCCGTAACGGAAGCCGGGGTCAAGCCACCAGTGGTCATAAATCAGCCGGCCCTCGGCCAGCAGCCGGTGGTATAAGCGGGTGCCGGGCATGGGCATCAGGGGATTAAAATTGGCCAGGGCAAATTTGGAGCGAAGGGCGAAATCCAGGGTAATATCGAAGGAATCCACCGTGTCGTAATCATAACCAAAGACAAAGGTGGCGTAAATCATCATGCCCCGATCGTAAAACTTCGCCACCGCCGTTACATAATCCCCATGCTTGAGATTCCACTGTTTCTTCATCTGAATCAGGTTACGTTCATCCAACGACTCAAAGCCAATGAGGACTAAAAAACAGCCGCTCCGGGCCATCAGGTCCAACAACTCG
This sequence comes from uncultured Caldilineaceae bacterium, assembly GCA_964622215.1. Taxonomy (GTDB): domain Bacteria; phylum Chloroflexota; class Anaerolineae; order 4572-78; family J111; genus DSQQ01. The sequence goes on along the minus strand of CAZUNT010000126.1, from coordinate 2,419 downwards.
GTCTGTTGCGCTACGTCGATACTCACCTGGCAGGCCCACTGAATATTCAATGGGATGAGGGCCTGGAATAGATCTCTGGCCTTGTTGGTATCGGCAAAAATGTTATCGTCTACCAGGAAAACGAGGTTATGTTCCCGTGCCTCAATCTCCGCGACCACCTCGCGCACCGGCCGGTGGTAGAGGTGAGACCCGTAAAAGGCGTGAATCGAGCAAAAATCGCAGGCAAACCGGCAGCCCCGGCCGTACTGGACGAGGGTCAGCGGCGCGTACCGTTTGCCCCGGAAGATAGAACGATCCAGCTTTAGACCAGGTAAGGCGGGTTGTCCCGGCTGCTGGTAAATCGGCTGAAGGCGACGGGACTGAGCATCCCAAATAATTTGGGGCCAGATACCTTCCCCATCCCCCACGACTACCGCATCGGCATACTGGCCGGCCTCGGTGGGCAGGAGGGTGGGATGGTAGCCGCCCAATACCACCGGGGTTCCCCGCTCCCGAAAACGAGCGGCAATCTGGTAGGCCCGCCGGGCGGTAAAGGTTTCTACGGTCAAGACGACCAGGTCGGCCGGCTTTTGCCAGGGGATGGCTTCCAGGCGTTCATCAAAAAAGGCCACCTCCACTTCAGGTGGAGTTTGCCCGGCCAGGATGGCAAAAACCAGCGGCTCCATAGCATCGAAGGCGCGGGTATTGCTCATGTTGGGGCGGATAAAAAGGACTCTCATTGGGTGGTTCTAAGTCCTCCAGGAAAATTTTTGCCGGGATTTGGGGACGCGAAGCGGGGGATAAAATTTATCAGGAAAAATCCCCCAATCCTCTGATCCCGGCCCAATTTTTTGGAAAGAAACTATCTGAACATCTATATCGTCAAGCCGGCACACCCGGCCTCAGCGCCTGTGGTCCAATCATCCAGTCACAGGTGTAGTAACGATGTAATTGATAGGCATAAAAGCGGTAGCCCAGGTTAGCCGGGATGGCCAGGGGCAACTGGACGCGGGCGTTGAGCAAGCGCCGGGCGATGGAGCGATAGCTGTAGGTCTGCTTCCAGGCCCATTCGGTCCCATGCAGTAGCTCGGCCACGCTCAACTGGCGGGGCTGGAAGACGACGTGCTGGGCATCATAAAGGCTCCAATCTTCGGTTAAAATACGTCCTTCTTGTTTGAGCCGTTGGAAAAGAGGCGTGGCCGGAAAGGGAGTCAGGATGGCGTAGCGGGGCAAATCCATGCCGACCTTGATGATAAAATCGACCGTTTCGGCAAAAGTATCGCGGGTGTCGGAATCAAAGCCAAAAACAAAACAGGCCATGATGGCAATGCCTCGCTCATGCAGCCGCTGCACGACGGTGTGGTAATCGTGGCGGCGGTTGAAGGGTTTATGGGTTTCGGCCAACGAGCCGGAAGAGAGGGACTCAAAGCCGAGTAAAAGTCCCCGGCAGCCACTTCGAGCCATTAAATCGAGCAGCTCTTCATCCCCGGCGACGTTCAGCGTAACCAGCCCTCCCCACGTTATTTTTAAGGGAATGAGCGCGGTAAAGAGTTCTTTGGCATAATTGATGTCGGCAATCAGATTAAGGTCGAGAAAAAGCGCCCGGCGCGACCCCAACTGGCGAATCTCAGCCACCACATCGCCCACCGGCCGTTTTAGAAACCCTCCCCAGGCCGTTGGCACAACACAGAATTCGCACTGGTGGATGCAGCCCCGGGTCGCTTCAAAGGTGTGTTGGGTGGTGTACCAATGGGTAGGCAGTAAGTCACGGCGGGCTATGGGGACACTCCCGACATGGGACAGGCTAAAATCGGTGCTCTGCCGATAGCAGGCTGCCATCCGGCCGGCCACGAAGTCGCGCAGTAGTTGCGGCCAGGTTTCCTCCGCGTAACCGACGACCACGCTGTCAGCATGACGGGCGGCTTCCTCGGGCATGAGGGTGGGATGGACGCCCCCCAAAACTACAGGCAGGCCGCGCCGCCGGAAATGATCGGCTAGTTCGTACGAACGCGGGGCGGAGCCGGTGATAGTGCTGATACCAACCAGGTCGGCTTCACAATCCAGATCGATGTCGGCAATGCCCTCGTCGACCAGGGTAACTTCGACAGCTAAATCAGCCGGAATGAGGGCTGCCAGAGTAGTCAAGGTGAGCGGCATATACCGCAGTGATTTTTTCCAGATGCCCGTCCGGTGGCGGTAGAGTGGCCCCCGGGGTGAAATCAGGAAAATACGAAGCCTGGAAGCAGCAGAAGTAGGTGGGGAAAAACTAGCCAGTGCCATAAATTATACTCCTGAGCCGGTGATTTTTTCTCTATAGGTTCAGTATACCAGCCAACCCATAAAGTGTCACCTATCCAAAGTTAGGTAGAGCTTGTATTCCTCCCTTACTCCTTACTTGTCGCCCTTCAGGACATCGTAGAAAGAATGAGCACATTAACAG
>CAZUNT010000125.1:0-20779 GCA_964622215.1 uncultured Caldilineaceae bacterium | reverse complement strand
AGGGGCGAGGCAGGTCGGTAGGCTGCTTGTTTGCTCCGAGAATACCATACCGACCTGCCTCGCCCCTACTCTGTTTTACCTGCTGACCTTACCCACCACCTCCACAATTTGGGCCGCCAGCGCCGCCACCGAGGGTACGGTTTCGGCCAGGCTTTGAGCGGCTTTGACCAGGTTTTGGCTGCCGGTTTTGAGGAGTCTTTTGTTGGGTCTCTTTCGGGTAGCCATGCTGACCAACTGAACAGCCGCTTGAACCACCGCCTCGACAGCCTCAATCCGGTCGGGCGGCGCTTGTTGGAGGGTTTCGCCGAGCTGCCGGATGAGGCGCTGCAGTTCTTCTTTTTGGTCGTTGGTCCCGCCGGGGCTGGCCTGAACGTTCTGGCTCACCTGGCTCAGGCCGGCTTTGAGGTTGAGCAGGGCGGCCCGGAGATCGCCGCCTGTTTGAACCGAGTCGCCCAGGTGGACATCCCCCTGGATGATAATAACCACGTCGTCATCCGAGGAGTCGCCGAGGTGGTAGGTGGTTTGGGTTACATCTCGCCCGGCGATGGTGGAATCGTGGATACCGCCGCTAACCTGGCCGATGGTCACGCCGCCAGAGGACTTTTCACTGCCGCCTGGCTCAGCGGCTTCCGGCTCGACCGCCAGCAGCAGCGGCTTGAGGGCCTCGCGCCAGGCCGCTTCGCTGATGAGGCTGTCGAGCCGCTGCCGGGTCAGGAAGATGGCCTTTTCGTGATCTTCGATCTGGTTGAGCAATTCCAGGGGGGCGTTGCCGCCGTACTTGGCTTCACGCTCGCGCAGGATATTTAGATTCTGATGGAGTCTTTGCCAAAAGGTCTGGAGGTCGTTCATAGTTGGGCTGGTTAGGTTGATCCAAGTATAGCATACTTCAACCGTGATGACAATGGGCCGGAATCGGTTGTTAGGAGACCCTAAAGGTTTTCAAAACCTTTAGGGTCTGTTACCATACCCGAATCGGTTGCCAAAACCGGCTTTCGATGGTACAGTTATAAGTTGTCTTTAAACCGACCGCCGATAGCCACCCCCACCCTAACCCTCCCCCTTGAAGGGGGAGAGAAGGGTGGGGGTGGTCGAGGATTAGCGATGACCCACAAGAAACTTATCATTCGCGGCGCACGCGAACATAATCTTAAGAATATCAACCTGGAATTGCCCCGGGACCAGTTGGTAGTCATTACCGGCCTGTCGGGCAGCGGCAAGAGCAGCCTGGCCTTCGACACGATTTACGCCGAAGGGCAGCGGCGTTACGTGGAGAGCTTGTCGGCTTACGCCCGCCAATTTCTGGGGCAGATGAACAAGCCGGACGTGGACCAGATCGAGGGCCTCAGCCCGGCCATTTCGATTGACCAGAAAGGGGCCAGCCATAACCCACGTTCTACGGTCGGCACGGTAACGGAGATTTATGATTACCTGCGCCTGCTCTACGCCCGTATCGGCACGCCCCACTGTCCCAACTGTGGCCGCGAGGTCAACATCCAGACAGCCCAACAGATCATTGACGCCATTTTGGATAAGCCCGACGGCAGCCGGGTAATCATCCTGGCCCCCCTGGTACGGCAGCGTAAGGGCGAGCACAAGGCTGTGTTTGAGGACATCCGCAAAGCCGGTTTTGTCCGCGTCCGGGTGGACGGCCTTATCGCCGACCTGGAGGAGGATTTTAACCTCGACCCGCGTAAAAACCACACCATCGAGGCGGTGGTGGACCGGTTGGTTATCCGGCGCGACGGCCAGGGTAGTGAAGATACTGCCCGGCTGGCCGATTCGGTGGAAACGGCGCTCAAATTGGGCAATGGGGCGCTGCTGGTTCACGATGTAACCGACCCGGACAAACCCTGGGACCGGCTCTTTAGCGAGCATTTCGCCTGTGTTTACTGCGGCACCAGCCTGCCGGAAATCGAGCCGCGTACCTTCAGTTTCAATAGCCCACACGGCGCCTGCCCGGTGTGCAGCGGCCTGGGCGTCAAGCAGGAGATCGACCCTGAGCTGGTCTTGAACCTGGACAAAACCCTGGCTGGGGGAGCTGTCCGTCCCTGGGCCAAGTTAAGCCAGGGCCAGAAAGACGGCTATTATGCCCAACTCGTCGCCGCCGTAGCCGACCATTACCAGTTGCCGCCCCAAACGCCGCTGAGTCAATTCACCCCGAAGCAAAAGGATATTATTCTCTACGGCGGCAGGGCCGGGGATCAAATCACCCTACGTTACAAGAACGCCGAGGGTGAATTGCGGAGTTACTCAACCGCCTATGAGGGGATTATCCCCCAGTTACAGCGCCGTTACAAAGAGGCGGCCAACGCCAATAACACCCACGTGACCGGCGAAATCGAACAGTATATGTCTACCCGCACCTGCCCGGTTTGCAGCGGTCATCGCCTCCGCCCCGAAGCTCTGGCCGTGACAGTGGCCGGTTTAGGCATCCACCAGGTCAGCGATATGAGCGTGATCGAGGCGCTGGATTGGTTCAGGGAGCAGGGGGGCAGGGGAGCAGAGGAGCAGGGGAGCAGGGGGGCAGGGGAGCAGGGGGGCAATGGGGCAGGAGAGGTGAGACAGGAGAGTCGTGATAACGGCTTGGCGGCGGTCGTCTTGACCGAACGGCAGCGGCTCATCGCCGGTCAAATCCTCAAAGAGATTATGGCCCGGCTGCAATTTATGCGTGATGTGGGCCTGGATTACCTGACCCTAAGCCGGGCGGCGACGACCCTTTCCGGGGGGGAGTCGCAGCGTATCCGGCTGGCTACCCAGATTGGTTCGCAGTTGATGGGCTGCCTGTACATTTTGGATGAGCCGAGCATCGGTCTGCACCAGCGTGATAACCAACGGTTGATTGAAACCCTCAAGGGGATGCGTGACCTGGGCAATACCGTGCTGGTAGTTGAGCACGACGAAGATACCATTCGCAGCGCCGACTGGATTGTGGATATGGGACCGGGCGCGGGTAAACACGGCGGGGAGGTTGTTTGGACGGCCGACCGGGCCAGCTTCCTGGCCGAAAGCACCTCGTTGACGGCTCAATATCTGCGCGGCGAAAAATGTATCCCCCGGCCAAAGGTGCGCCGGCTCGGCCACGGTAAAGAGATTGTGGTCCGCGGGGCTAAAGAGAATAACCTGAAGAATATAGATGTGACCTTTCCGCTAGGTAAATTCATCTGTGTCACCGGGGTCAGCGGCAGCGGCAAAAGTACGCTGGTGGTGGATATTCTGTACAATAAATTGGCCCAACTGATGTACCGGGCGACCACTCCGCCAGGCCGCCACGACAGCCTGAACGGAATTGAACACATTGACAAGGTGATTGACATTGACCAGAGTCCGATTGGCCGCACGCCGCGCAGCAACCCGGCCACCTATACCGGTCTCTTCGGCCCGCTGCGCGACTTGTATGCCGGCCTGCCGGAGAGTAAGCTGCGGGGCTACAAGGCCGGCCGTTTCAGCTTCAATGTCAAAGGTGGACGGTGTGAAGCCTGTGAGGGCGACGGCATCATCAAGATCGAGATGCAGTTTTTGCCGGATGTCTATGTGCCTTGCGAGGTCTGTCACGGCCAACGCTACAACCGCGAAACTTTGCAGATCAAATACAAGGGTAAAAACATTACCGAGGCCCTTAATATGACCGTGGCCGAGGGGCTGGACTTTTTCTCCAATATCCCGGCCATCCGCAATAAACTGGAGACGCTGCAAGCGGTCGGCCTGGGTTATATCACCATTGGTCAGCCGGCCAATACCTTATCCGGCGGCGAGGCGCAGCGGATCAAGCTGTCTAAAGAGTTGAGTCGCCGCTCGACCGGAAAAACATTGTATATTCTGGACGAGCCAACCACCGGCCTCCATTTTGCCGACATCGAGCGGTTACTGAACGTGTTGCAGCGCTTAGTAGACGCCGGCAATACGGTCATCGTGATCGAACATAACCTTGACGTGGTCAAATGCGCCGACTGGATTATTGACATCGGCCCGGAAGGGGGGTATGGCGGCGGGCGGATTGTCGCTGCCGGCACGCCGGAGCAAGTTGCGGCTCATCCGGATAGTTACACCGGCCAGTGGTTGAAACGGGCGTTATAATGAGCGCCTTGATTTTTGTATTGAAACCTTTTGCACTTTTTGGTTCATTTAATCTGAATTATACGAACCCTAACTACAGGATGTGTAAATGGAACGAATAAACGAATTTTCGTCCTATTCCTTAACGGGTTGAACATTAGCATCGCTGTCCGCCGGGGGATAAATCGCCCCGGCTATGAAGCAGTGCCCTATGAATCGGGCTTAATTGAGCCGGATTCATCCGGCACAGCCTTGTAGCCCGGCCGATTTATCGCCGGGCGGGGTGCTGTTTTGTGCAACTTGCAGCTTTTTGAATTTTGTGTACTCTAACATGGAGAGGGTAAGGAAAGTTGTAGGGGTATCAATACTATACGAAGTGATGATGTATCTCCCCTACTCTTTTGGTCTGGAGAGAAATTATGAGTTCTGATTCGATTATCGGACGCCAATTTGCTAATTTTCGGGTTCTACGTCATCTAGGGCACGGTGGTATGGCTGATGTTTATTATGGTCATGACGTTAAACTGCAACGACCGGTTGCCATCAAGGTGCTTGATACCCGCTATCGGAATGATTCGGCCTACGCTAAACGATTTGTCCGTGAAGCCCGCGCTATCGCCCTGTGGCGGCATGAAAATATCATTCAAGTCTATTACGCCGGCGACGAGGATGGTCTCTCTTACTTTGTGATGGAGTACATTGATGGGAAAGACCTGGCGACGATGCTCAGCCGGTACCAGGCCAGGCGCAAATTGATACCTCACGACGAGGTCATTCGTATTGGGCGGGCGGTGGCCAGCGCCCTGGACTACGCCCACCAACAAGGGGTAGTCCATCGAGATGTCAAACCGTCGAATGTGATGGTGGCTAAGGCCGGCCGCGTTGTGTTGATGGATTTTGGCCTGGCGCTTGATATGACCGAAGGTTCCGTTGGCGAAGTCTTTGGCAGTGCTAATTATGTCTCTCCCGAACAGGCCCGCAACTCGGCTGAGGCCGTACCTCAATCTGACCTGTACTCATTAGGGGTGATGTTGTATGAGATGCTGGTCGGCCAACTGCCATTTGATGCCCCTTCATTCACGACGGTGGCTATCCAACACATTACAACGCCTCCGCCTCCGCCCCGCCAACTCAACCCGGAGCTAAACGAGGCGACCGAGGCAGTTTTGCTCAAGGTACTGCACAAGTCGCCGGAGAAGCGATATAAGACTGCCGGCCAACTCATTGATGCCCTGGAAAAAGCCTTGCTGGAGCCGTCGTCTACCCCGACCCCCTCCTCGGCCAGACGGCCGGCGCCCTCCGCTCCTGCCTCAACCAAACAGCCGGCTACCCTGGGGGCCTCTCGAACCCGGTCGGCGGCCTCATCACCTTCCTTAACGAAACGACCGGCCGCCGCCTCAACAACTTCAGCCAAACCGCCGACCACCCCGGCTACCTCCTCAGTCAAACGGCCGTCTTTAGCCAAGCAAACAGTTGCTCCCCCCTCGCAAGAACAGCCGACCGACTCACCGCCATCTTCGACTGAGGATTCGGGCTTTACCTACCAACGAATAGCCCTGGTTGCGGGAGGCGTGATTATCTTGATTGTGGTTTTGGTGTTGGTGCTCTGGCTGTTCGGCGCTTAATGATTGTCCAGTATAGACCCTAAAGGTCTTGGAGACCTTTAGGGTCTATACTTCAATTTTGTTCCCCTCCTGACCTTCCACTATAATCTCTCCTGCTCAAATCAGAGGAGGAGAAAAATGAATATTCCCAAGCTGTTGCATGGCCAGGTGGCGATTATCACCGGAGCGGGTCGTGGGATTGGCCGGGCAGCGGCGCTGGCTTTTGCCCAAGCCGGCGCTGCAGTAGTGTTAGCGGCGCGCTCAAACGATGAAATCAACAGTCTGGCCGACGAAATCAAACACCATCATGGCAAAGCTCTGGCCATCCCCGTTGATGTTAGTGATGTGGCGCAGGTAGATTATTTGTTGGTTTTGACCCTGCGCGCCTTCGGCAAAGTTGATATTCTGGTCAACAATGCCGCCCTAGTCTACCCCCTGGGTAAAGTCTGGGAGACATCTCCGCTGGCCTGGCAGAAGTTAATTGCGGTGAATGTGTTAGGGCCCTACCTGTGCGCTCGAGCCGTGTTGCCCCAAATGTTGGAACGCGGCAGTGGACGGGTCATCAATCTCTCTTCGACTGCCGCCGACAGCAATCTTGAGGGGTTGAGCGCCTATTGTGCCAGTAAAGCCGCTGTGGAACGTTTTAGCAGCATTTTAGCGACCGAGGTTAAACATACCGATATTGTGGTCGCTACGTTCAGGCCTGGCGTGGTGGACACGCCGATGCAGGCGGAAATCCGGCGTACCCCCACCCATCTGTTACCAAAAGTAGCTCACTGGGAGGCTATGCACACCCAGGGCCGGCTGCGCCCCCCCACGACTCCGGCCTATGCCCTGCTGTGGCTGGCCAGCCACTTTGCCCAGGCTTGTAACGGCCAGCTTTTTGATATGGATGATCCGGTATTTCAAGAACGCATCGCGACTGATTTGGGTTTACCAACGCCCAAACGTGGGCATTGACAAAGACAAGTCTCAAGCTTACAATCTACAGTCGAATTTTTCAAGAGGGTTAACTTATGGCATACGATAAAATTGTCGTCCCCCAGGACGGCGCAAAAGTTACTATTCAAGGTGATAAACTCAACGTACCCGATCAGCCGATTATTGGCTTTATTGAAGGGGACGGCATCGGCCCCGATATTACCAGGGCCAGCAAACGTGTTTGGGACGCGGCAGTACAGACGGCTTATGGCGGCCAACGCAAAATTGCCTGGCTGGAAATGTACGCCGGCGAAAAGGCGGCTCAGCTTTATAACGGTAATTTTTTACCCGAAGAGACTTTCGAGGCCATGCGCGAATTTGTGGTCGGCATCAAAGGGCCGTTGACCACTCCGGTGGGAGGAGGCTTTCGCAGTCTGAACGTTACCCTGCGCCAGGTGTTAGACCTGTACGCCTGTGTTCGCCCGGTGCGTTGGTATAAAGACGTACCCAGCCCGGTGAAGCATCCAGAGCAGGTTAATATGGTAATCTTTCGGGAGAATATAGAGGATGTTTATGCTGGGATTGAGTATGAGGCTGGGACATCTGAGAATGAGAAGTTAGCAAAATTTCTACGCGAAGAAATGGGGGCGGCTTTCTCTGAAGGAGCCGGCCTGGGCATCAAGCCGATCAGCGCCTTTGGCAGCAAACGGCTGGTGCGGAAAGCTATCCGGTTTGCCCTGAGTGAGGGGCTTAGTAGTGTCACCCTGGTTCACAAGGGTAACATCCAGAAATTTACCGAGGGTGCGTTTCGCAAATGGGGTTATGAGGTAGCCAGGGAAGAGTTTGGGGATGTAACCATCACCGAAGATGAGTTGTTTAACCGGTATGACGGTCAGCAGCCGCCAGGTAAAATTGTCATTAAAGACCGGATTGCCGACATTATGTTTCAACTCGCCCTGCTGCGGCCACAGGAGTTTAACGTGCTGGCTACCCCCAACCTAAATGGGGATTATCTCAGTGATGCCCTGGCGGCCCAGGTTGGCGGGATGGGCATTGCCCCCGGCGCGAATATTTCCGACCATGTAGCTTTATTTGAAGCTACTCACGGCACAGCGCCCAAGTACGCCAATCAAGATAAAGTGAATCCGGGCAGCTTGCTTTTCTCCGGGTGTATGCTGCTCGATTACATTGGCTGGCGGGAAGCAGCCCAACTCATCCACCGGGCCTTTGAGCAAACCATTTCCCAAAAAATCGTCACCTACGACTTTGCCCGCCAGATGCAGGGAGCGGCCGAAGTCAAGACCAGTGAGTTTGCCGACGCGGTTATCAGAAATCTATAGTCAGTGCGTATATCATTCCTAAATAAAAACGGGACAGGTTAAAATCCGTCCCGTTTTTTATTTATCTCGAAAAAGTGTAACTATTTTGTAACCGCCATAATGGGGAAACTCGGTTATACTGACAATAGGATTATTCAGCATTAAAGTAGCGACGGTTATTAGAGGGTTAAGCATCGGGTTATTGTTTAGCAGGCATCGAGAAAAATCCACAACTTCGTGATATAGTTGGCTTCAATCAGGAGATGAACGATGAGTACTAATGAGGGTATTGTAAGTAATTCTCATGATCATATTATGGCCAATACGTGGCGCTTAATTTTTGAGCGCCAGTTACAACCGGCTGCCAGGAGAAATCCGCCTCAACCTATGCCTGATTTTATGCGGTTAGAGGAGCTGCTGCCTGAATATCGTCTTATCGGCCTCAGCCTGACCGAGAAAAAGGAGCGTCTCAACTAAGCTGACCTGAACGCTTCTCCTTTGCTGCCTCTGCCCTATGCTGCTGCTCTTCCTTCCCACTTCGCCCGTTACTTGAAAAGTCTTCTTTGGATAACGCCTGAGATAACGCTTCGCATCCCGTAGGGGATAACGCTTCGTATCCCGTAGGGGATAACGCTTCGTATCCCGTAGGGGATACCTCAGGGTGAGGTTTCTTATTTGCTCTCTTCCTGTTGCCCTTGACGACCTTAGTAATTGTTTCATCCTCTGCCTGCTGAGCCGCAAAATATTTCGTGGCAAAGTCGGTCTGGCGCTGGCGTAAGGCTAGCGGGGCAACGGTTCGTAGATCGTCCAGAGATACTTCCAGGCGATTGTCGGCTGCAGCCAGAGCACGAGCCGCTTCGAATAAGGTCATCTCAGCCCGGTGGCTGTCAATTTTTAACTGTTCAATCCAGCGTAACCCCTCCTCCGGCACGCCCGGTCCAAAGTCCACCCTGGGTAATCTTTTACGAGCCTCAGCCACTTCTATCGCCGCGGCCTCGGTTTCCCCCAGCCAATCCAGCACAAACTTGTAGGGTTTATCTTTATAAGTCAGCGCCCGATGGTAAATCTCTAAGCGTTCAGTTGGGTCGGTCACGCCTCGGACCAGCACACGCAGGCCAAAACGGTCCTGGATTTGGGGACGTAGGCTGCCTTCCTCCGGATTCATCGAGCCAACCAGGGTCAGGCGGGAGCGATAGGTCGCCGCCAACGGCCCCCGGCGGACGGTGTACTGGCCCTGGGCCGCTGCATCCAGGATCGCATCGATAATCATATTATCCAGCAGATTAACTTCGTCAATGTAGAGCAAGTTCAAATCGGCCTGAGATAAGATTCCACGCTCCAACAAAACCCGTTTCTGCTCCAGGGCCACCCGCTCGTTAATCCCGCCGACCACATCTTCCAGGCGGGCGCTCAGGGGCAATTCCACCAGGCGCATTAACTCCGGCTGGGTAATTGGATCGCCCATGCCCAATTTTTGGGCGCAATCCTGGCAAACTCCGTCCAGGCCGTACTTGTAGAGATCTTCCGGTTCGCAGCCATACTCGCATGTACTACGCTCAACCACAGGCATCAAGTCGATCAAGCCGCGCACCGCCGTTGTTTTGGCTGTACCGCGCGCTCCAATCAGCAGGACCCCGCCCACCGCTCGATTAATCAGGGCCAAAATGAGGGCAATTTTCATCTCGGTTTGACCGACAATGGCCAGAAAGGGATAACGCAGGTTACTGGCCAACCCCCGGTCGCCACTCTTGCTCGAGGCTTTGAGTACAGCCGCCACCGGCCCGCTGGAATAGAGGATTTCTAAGAGTTGGGACTTACGTTTAGTCATAAGGAGTAGGGAGTAAGGAGTAGGGAGTAGGGAGAAGAAAAAACCTTACTCCCTACTCCCTACTTCATGATTTCGGTGGAATTTTTAGAACCTGGCCCGGACTCAAACGGCCAGGATCGCTCAGGGTATCCCGGTTTGCTTCAAAAATAATCCGCCATAAAGCTCCCTGGCCGTAAAGTTGGCGGGCAATGACCCATAGCGTATCGCCGGGTTGGATGGTATAAGTGCGCCAGGGTTCGGGGGTGGGTTCTGGTTCGGGGGAGGGTGAGCCGGGGGTGATTTGAAAACGGCGCTCTGCCTGAACCAGGCCGTCCAGAGTTGCCTGGGCTGCCTGCGGGTCGCCGGCAATACGCTGGATAAACTTGGCCCCGCCCAATCGTAACTGGCTTAACTGGTCGTCGCCGATGGTGTCTGGATTGCCGACCACGGTGACATATTTCCAGCGCCCTTTAGCTTCCTTGACGGCAAAACTGACATCAGGCTGAAACTTCCAGATATAGGCCATAGCTGCATTCAGATATTTATCGGTATCGGGCAATAAAAGAACATGTTCACCGGGATCAACACGGGTGGGCGGGGTAGCGTCTGGCTGGGGCGACGGTTTCGCTTCATCCGCAGCCCGCAAGCCGGCTCGAAATTGGGCCAGGTCAAATTTGGGGCCGGGACAGTTGGTGGCATTGCCGGCCAATTCGCGATGTCCCCGCACATTCTCAACCGGAATCTGGTACTTTTGGCGCAACTGTTGGACCAGCGCCAGCAGAGACTCCATCTGGGCAGAAGTGGGAACCGTAAAATTATTGGGGATAGGGTGAACCTGGCCATTGTTGTCGCGGTAGGTGCGTCCTTCGCTAAACCAGCCCGCCAGACAGATAGCCAAATAGTGATTGTTCCAGTACTGGCCCTGTTCTAACCCTTCGGAGTTATCGGGGTCGGCAAAACCGGCGTGATAAGCAGCGATTTTTTCGTCAAGCGCGTACTCGATCTCACCGCTGCCGGTAATGACGTAGTTATATCCCCCATGCGTCCAACCTCGCTCACGCACGTGGTAATCAAAGAAGGTACGAGCATTGCCAATAGGAGCGCCGGTGGTTCGATCCGCCGTAGCGGAGTGGTGGATGGCAATACCTAAAATCTGGCCGTTGCGCTGCCAATTTTTGTAATTTTCGTAGTTGGGCATCTCTGCCCGTACATCTTTGATGGTTGGTTCCATGGCTTCTGTCCAATTGAGGATTTATAGCTAATACTATTTTACATAGGATTGGAACAAACACAAGATGTACCTGGTTTTCTTAACCATAGCTTTTTATACCCATCCACCGGTAGGAATGGTCTCTTTTGTCTCATAATTGACTTAATCCTACTCTTTCAGTATCATGCTTCGGCATCCACTATTCGACCTCGGAAGAATTTATTTTCTCGATCCATTAACTTAGGATTAATCAATGAAGATTAGAAGGGATTTTGGCTATGCTCAAAATTAAGGGCTATCACCGTCCGTCGAACCTGGACGAGGCGTTGAGCCTTCTGGCGCGCCCTGGCGTCAATACAGCCATTATTGGCGGCGGCACTTACTTGACCACCCACTTGAATGAAGAGACCGATGAGGTCATTGATCTCCAGGCGCTGGGGTTAACTGAAATTAATTACGGTAACGACCATCTAACTCTCGGCGCGATGGTTCGCCTACAAACCATCGTCGAGGATGCTCAAGCTCCGGCTTTGTTACGAGAAACGGCTCACCGCGAAGGCCCGCTCACTTTTCGTAATTCCGGCACAGTGGGCGGAGCGATAGTTGCAGCCGGCCGGGAGAGCGAATTTTTGGCGGCGCTGCTGGTTTTTCAAGCGCAGGTTCACCTTCAATCAAAGTCGGGTTCGCGGCAGGCGCCGCTGGCCGACTTTTTAAAGGATAAAACTGCGGTCTTAAATGGCACTATTGTGACCGCTGTTTCCTTGACGACAAGCGGCAAAACGGCTACTGCCCGCGTGGGGCGCACCCCTGCCGACCAGCCGATTGTCGCCGCTGTAGCCCGGCTTGATCCGAACGGCCAATTCCACCTGGCTCTCTGCGGCGTAGCTAACACACCTATTCTGGTTGACCCTGCTCATGTCAAAGCTGCCGTCAATCCGCCCGGCGATTTTCGCGGCTCCAGCGAGTATCGCCGCCACATGGCGGCTACGTTAGCCCAACGAGTAGTCGACGAAGTACGTAACTAGCTCTGAGATTCCATAAAACGGTGGCACGCCACCGATGATGAAAACACCTTCTGGCTGCTGACTACTGTCTACTATTTTCTTAGGAGAACCTATGGAAATCAATGTAACTATCAACGGTTTTAAAAAGGCATTTACCTGTAAACCGGGTGAAACTTTAATGTACCTCCTCCGGCGGGAGGGGTATTACAGCGTCCGCTATGGCAGCGATACCGGCGAAACGGGCGCTTCCGCCGTACTGGTCGACGGCCGCCTGGTCAACACCGATATTATGCTGGCCGCCCAGGCCGATGGCCATACCCTTGAAACGATTGAAGGACTGGCTCAAGGGCTGAACCTGCACCCTATTCAGCAAGCTTTTATCCACACCGGAGCTATTCAATCCGGCTACTCTACCCCGGCGATGGTGTTGGCGGCCAAGGCGTTGTTGGCGAAAAACCCTAACCCTACCGAAGCCGAAGTGCGCGACGCGCTGTCGGGTATCCTTGACCGGGAGACCGGGTACGTTAAGCCCGTACAGGCCATCCTGGAGGCTGCCGCGTTGCTACGGGGTGAGGAACCAACTATCGTTGAACCCAATGTGGTCACGCCGATTATCTTACCTGGCCGTGATTTCGGCGATTTATTTCGCCCTCGAGACGGTGAAGAGCAGGCAGGCGGCGACTCCGGTCCGGAGGTCGCGGGGGGGTCTCTCCCGCCCCTTGCCGGGGGGGGGAGGGAGGGGGTTGAAACCAAACGGCTCACCCTGCCTAAATTCGTAATCGCCCCGGAAGCGCCGGAGCTAAAGGTCGTCGGCAAATCGGAAACCAAAGTAGATGCCGTCAAACTGGCCAAGGGCAACGCCGCCTTTGTGGACGACTTCGAGATGCGGGGTATGCTCTACGCCAAGCTGCTGACCAGCCCCCACGCCCACGCCCGTATCCTCGACATTGACGACAGTGAAGCCAGGGTTTTACCCGGCGTCCATACAGTGCTGCATTATAAAAACGTGCCTCGGGTACGTTATGCCTCCGGCGGCCAATCTTATCCCAACCCCAAACCCCACGACCAGGTCAGCTTCGATAACAAAGTTCGCCATGTGGGCGATCGGGTGGCTGTCGTCGCCGCCGAGTCGCTGGAAATAGCCGAAGAGGCCATCAAGCGCATTAAGGTGACTTATGAGGTTTTACCCGCCGTCTTTGACGAGAACGAAGCCCTCAAAGAGGGCGCGCCGGTCATCCACGACGAGCCGGAGATGGAAGGGGCTTACGATGCCGCCCACAACATCAGTCATTATATTCACGCTCAGGTGGGCAACGTGGAACAAGGTTTTGCCGAATCGGATCTGGTTTTTGAGCACCAGTACTACGTACATCAGGTGCAGCAGTGTCCTATCGAGCCGCATATCGCCATTAGTTATTGGGATTCGGATGAACGATTGGTGATTCGCAGTTCCACCCAGGTGCCGTTCCACGTGCGGCGGATGGTAGCGCCGCTGCTGGGCCTGCCGGTCAAACGTATCCGGGTGATTAAACCGCGCATCGGCGGCGGTTTTGGGGCCAAGCAGGAGATGCTGATCGAAGATATTGTGGGCCATTTGACCGTAGCCACCGGCAAACCGGTGCGCCTGGAACTGACCCGGGCCGAGGAGTTTATGTCCAGCCGCACCCGCCACCCACAGACGATCAAATTCAAGAGCGGCCTCAAAAAGGATGGGACCCTGGTGGCCCAGGAGATGATTGTCCTCGGCAATACTGGCCCCTATGCCACTCACGGGTTGACCGTTCAAACCGTAACCGGGCTGCGCGGTCTCAGCACCTATCGCTGTCCCCATAAAAAATTTGAGTGTAAGGTGGTTTACACCAATATCCCCGTGCCGGGAGCGTATCGAGGCTACGGCGCACCGCAGGCTCTCTTTGCCCTGGAAAGTCACATGGAGGAGATTGCTGCCGCTATCGGTATGGACGTGATTGAATTCAAGCGCAAAAACTGGGTCCAGGCCGGCGATACAATGGATATCGCCCCGCAATTGGGCGAGGGCGAGGCCCAGGTTGGCTCCGCCCCGGTGATAAAAACCAGCGGCCTGAATGAGTGTATGGCCCAGGGTATGCAGGCCATTAATTGGGCGCGCCGCCACGAGCCGGGCTGGAATAGGGTTCCGGGCAAGCCCCACCTGCGCCGGGGGTTAGGGGCGGCTGTCTGTATGCATGGCACGGCGATTCCCGGCCTGGATATGGGCGGGGCCAGCATTAAGATCAATGATGACGGCTCGTTTAACATCCTGGTGGGGGCGACCGACTTGGGCACCGGCTCTGATACCGTGCTGGCCCAGATTGCCGCCGAAGTGTTGGGCGTGCGGGTGGAAGATATTATCATTTATTCCAGCGACACCGATATGACCCCCTTCGATACCGGCGCGTATGCATCCAGCACCACCTACATCTCCGGCATGGCGGTCAAGCGAGCCGCCGAACAAATCCGCGAGCAGATCAAAGAACGGGTTGGGTTGATGTTGAAGTTGGACGATTGGAGCGGTGTGACTCTACGCGACCGCCAAGCCTATGCCCCTGATGGCCGGTCGGTGACGTTGGAAGAGGTAGCACTGCACTCGCTCCACCAGAACCTCCAGCGCCAGATGATGGCTACAGCCTCCTACGTTTCGCCCAACTCGCCGCCGCCTTTTGCCGGCCAATTTGCCGAGGTGGAAGTAGACATCGAAACCGGGCAGATTACCGTTAAAAAGCTGGTGATGGCCGTTGATTGCGGCATGGCCATCAACCCGATTATCGCCAGCGGGCAGGTTGAAGGAGGGATGACCCAGGCTCTTGGTTACGGCCACTGCGAGGAGATGGTCTACGACCAGCAAGGGCGGATGGTCAACCCAACCTTTGGCCCGTATAAAATCTACCGGGCCGACGAGATGCCGGAGTTGGAAGTGATTTTAGTCCAAACCATCGAACCCAGCGGTCCCTTTGGGGCTAAGGCCCTGGCCGAAATCCCCAAGGATGGCGTTGCCCCGGCCCTGGCCAGCGCCGTGTTTAACGCCACCGGGGTGCGCCTGCGCCGTATCCCTCTCACCCCGGAACGGGTGTGGACGGCCTTACAAGAGCAAAGCAAATAAAAGGTGATGTTAATGAACCGACAGGAAGCCTGGATTTTAGTTTGCGAATATACCCAAAGCCCACAATTACGCCGCCATATGCTCTCAGTCGAGGTGGCCATGCGCGCCTACGCCCGCCACTTTGGCGAAGATGAGGCCAAGTGGGGCCTGGTAGGTTTGCTGCATGATTTCGATTATGAGCGTTATCCCGATGTGGCGGTGAATGGGCATCCCAACACCGGCGTACCGATTTTGCGCCAGCGCGGGGTAGACGAGGAGATTATACGGGCTATCCTCTCCCATGCCACCGAGGTGACCGGCGTGGAACGGCAAACGAAAATGGAGCATACCCTGTATGCGGTGGATGAATTGACCGGCCTGATTGCCGCCGTTGCCCTGGTGCGCCCTTCTAAAGACATCCGCGACGTCGAGTTAAAATCAATCAAGAAAAAGTGGAACACCAAAGCCTTTGCCCCCGGCGTAAACCGCGAGGAAGTAGAGGCCGGCGCAGCGGCGCTGGGTATGCCCCTGGATGAGCATATCACCATCGTGCTGGAAGGCATGCAGGCCGCTGCCGCCGAATTGGGGTTGATTGGTTATTAGACTCTAGCGAATGGTGACAAACCAAATACAACTTGGGTTATTTACCGGCCTGCGCAGTGAAGGGGGGATACACCATCTTGGCTTCTATGGTCCTGTCCGGTTCATTAAACGAAAACTTCAGGTTGTCGAAGGTTAAATCCTTTAACCTTAACGCCGGACCCAATTTTTCCATATTCATGACAAACAACCCTTCAATAGGAAGCAGCCCCTCACTATCGTAATCATGGACGTGATTTTTATTTTCATCATGCGCCAATACCAGCACATACTCCCCATATTCCAGACCGTCAAATGAATAGAACAACTCTTCCTGGGCCGCATCAAGAGTTTCAAAGCGATAGGGAGGCGCATCTTTTCTAATAGGCCCCTTATTATAAAGTACGACAAAAAGATGCCCTACCGGTCTAAGGTTGGTTACGTGTACCTTAAGCGTCCCTTGGGGGTGAGCCGCCTCTTTACCGGTATGAGTATATTTTGACACGGTAAAGGCCACATAAGAATAGGGTTCCGCATACGTCCGGGGGGCGAGCGACTCTTCCCAGCCCGGCTCACCCTTGAGAATAGTCGCGATGTTTTTGGAGAGGCCGGTATTGCAGGTGATATACCAGAAGGACTGGCGCGCCGCTAACAGCTCTTTTAGACCCTCTTCATAATACAGCGGGGGAGTTAACGGCTTGAGGACATGTCCCCATTGCGCTTCGATGGTGTTGTTCGAGTAATAATGTACGGCTTCGGGAAAATAGTACAACGCCGGCCCCATCGAATACGAATCGGAGGTGATAATCAGGTCGCCTGGCTGAATCTCATTCTTGAGGCCTTGAGCTACCAATTTCATCGGGTGATTGAAATACTGGGTATAGATGTCCTTGAGGGTAAAAACATTGAGGAGAGCAAAGATGCCTATGGCGGCCGGCTGCCAATATTTACCGGGCAGCAAGCTAATACCCAGGCTCACCAAGAGCAAAAACATGCCGACGCAGACAATCATATACCGCGAGTAAAATATCGGCGACAGGAACAGCGAGACAATAATCGTTGTAACCATGACGCCGAGATAGACGAACAGCAATAACAGGCTCATGGCTAATTCTGATCTGGCCTGCTTCCTTTTGGCCCAAACCACGCCATAAACAATCAGGGCCAGAGATAGCAGGAGCACGATAATCGTGGTCGGCTGGAGGGTGGGGAAAAATTCCTTATAGGCAAACGGCTGTAAAAACGCCAACACAACATCTTTTACAGAAACAGGCCCCAGCCAAAAACCCTTGTTAACATCAAGTGTTTGCTTGACAAACACCACCAGCCAGGGCAGATACCCCACCAGCACTACACCGCCCGTGATAAGATGGGCTTTCACATGCGCCCGCTTTTTCCACAGGAGCCAGGCAAACACAAATAGATGCGTATAAAAAGCCGCGATCATGCCATAATAATGCAGATAGGCGGCGGCCAGGGTGGCCAGGCCAAAACAAATCCAATCGCCGGTGCGGTTTTCTTGAGCCGCCAGATAGCCATACAAGACGCCGGCGGTGACGCTCAAGACGGCCAGGCTGTACATCCTGGCTTCATGGGCATAAATCAAGATGACAGGCGTAAAGAGGATAACAATGGCGTAGATAAAGGCGGTCTTATGCCCGAATATCCGGCGAACCGGCCCTGCCCCCAGGCCAACCAGCGTCACCGCCCCCACCACAGATAACAAACGTAAGGCCCATACGGAATTTCCCAGAACGACCCGCACCATTCTCAGGAGTAGGTAATAGAGAGGGGGATGATTATCATACCCGACGAGGGTGATAAGTGTGGTCAGTGGATGCTCGGCCATCCCGGCCGAATACGCCTCATCATACCAGATACTTTCGTGGGAAATGCCCGTAACATAAACCAGACAGGCCACCGCAATGATGATCCACCAAATTAAGATGGGTAAATTCCATGGGTGTGTCCCCGTACTCATTGTGCCTTCCCTTTGATGGTGATACATCTTTATTATTTTTTCAGTATTTCCCACATAGCGTGGGTAAGCTCGGCCTGGATTGACAAATCCAGGCCAAAGTCGCCGGATTTGTCAATCCGGCGAGAGCAGCCCACGGCAAGTGGGAAACACTGATTTTTTTGTGGCTGCCCCTCAAGGCCGTATCAAATCAATATCGACATCTATCCTTACCCTATTTGTCGGCAAAATTCGATTACGCTGTTACGACGCTGAGAGTATCAATTTTCTTGTAAGCATACCCATAGTATTGTCTCAAACTGACTATTATGGCCCCATAAATGAAAAGTGATGTCGCCAGCGTATAGCCAATCCCGGCCGTTTCCGATATGAACGTAATTGGCATGTTAATAGACAGACAGACCCAAGCCACTCCGATCACGCCAAGTTTCCACCCTCTCATCGAAGCAGCCAGAAACAAAAGAAGCCACAGGGTTGAAATTACGCCATAATGCCAGGGCAGAAAGGGGCTGCGCAACTGAACAAGCGTCAAAAGAGCCAGCCAGAGCTGAACCCGGATTAATCGGTCGTTATCATTCCCTTGAGCGCCCTCTCTGCGTCGAAGCTCCGTCGCGATGACAATCACGCCGATCACGGCCGTGAAGCTCCAGGCTAAAACCGGGGAGAGAAGCAGTGGCTCGGACGGAAGTAGACCCAGGGCGTACAGCTTGTGGGGAATGCCGAAGATGGACATATTTTCAGCAATCGTAGGAGGATACCATCTCATGGAGGCAAAGGCCTCGCCGCTTTGAATTCGTGGCAGGCCGTATGTAATGTAATCCCAATAGGGTTCGGGGCCAAATAATAGGAATGCGCCAAATGTATAAACCGCCACCGCGATCGCCCAGTAAAAAACGGATTTCCAACGCCGTTGCATCAAGAGATGGACCACCAAGATAGCCGGCCAGATCTTGGTAACTGTCGCAAAGCCAAGTAAGGCCCCGCCAACGAGGGGGTGACGCTCCTCAAAGGCAATCATAGCCAGTAGACTGATGGCGATGACCAACACATGGACATTGCCAATCTGGAGGGTTGTGTGGACTGTAGGAGCGCAAAAAAGGAGGGGGAACAGCAGGAGTAGATGCTGCGACCGGAATGCGCCACACCACCACGCCCCACCCACAAGGGCAGCGCTCACGGTGATAACAGTTAAGACAAACCACACCGTTCGCATCAGGAAGAAACTTTTGAATATCACCAGCAACCCGTAAGGCAAGCTCAAAAAAGGTGGAGGATACAAAAATTCATCGACCCTAAATATCCCCAATACCTCCTCGTGGATGGGGGTCGAGGTCAGTGAGGCAGAGGCGTAGTGGTAAGGACTATGGATATTTTCGGTTCTGGTGGAGGCGAGGTAGGCTGCCGTTGCGTAGGCGGTAAAGCAGTTATGCTTAACCCCAAACATATCCCTCCGGACAAACCGGGTGTCCTTGACGTTGAATATAAATGTAGCCGTGCCCAGAAGCCATACCACCGCAAGGATGCTTATGACTCCAAACAGGATATTCCACTTCCTTCTGGTAGGATTTTTCATCAATAGGTTGCCAATACCTTTACATATTTTCCGGTCAAACCCCAATATCTCGGCATTTCTGCTGAAAGGCGGGCAGTTCCTTGTTATCTAAGGAAAATTCAGAACGAAGACGAAGGTTGCCCGGCAACGTGATTTCCATAATCCTCTGGGTCTGTCCTGGATTAGGGCTGAATGAAATATCTTGGATCCGGCGCCGGGGGATATAGGTAAAAACACCTCCATACAAGGCTTCTTTGTCTGTTTTGATTTTTTTATTTTGTTTGATTAAGATAAGTTCTTGTTTGGTTAAAATTGAGAGGTGGCTGGTGGTATACCGCCTAAAGAGGGTTTTGTTGAAAAGCGTATACTTTTGCACGCATCGCTCCGGTTGATGGAGTATCCCTATCACCGTATCGCCGGATCGGAGACTGTTTCGGCCATAATTCATATACTGATAATCAACCTTAGCGAGATAATCGAATTTAGCAGCCTCCCGTTCATGCTCATGGGGGGCCGCCTCAGCGGCAGGTGAAATTCCCATCCCCTGGCGTATTTCGGCGATCACCGGTTCAAATAATTCTTCACTGACTGTATTAAATTTGATAGATATAACGCCCGCCAGCGTTTGAATGGTGAGCCAGGAATATAACAAGATTTTGCCTCGTTCAAGGTAAAGCACTTCGGAAAAAGGGCTGGAAATTTTTTCGATTTTATTACGCCCGGCTTCCAAAAGGACGATTTGACCATCGTAGACGGCCATGATTTTTTTATTTCGGTGAAGAAACAGCGTATACTTGTCCTCAGGAATAAACAGCGTATAAGGAAATGGGCCTTTGTATTTAGGAAATGCAGTTCGAAACTCTGGCGGAATGTCCGCATACGAGTTGAGCGGCCTGACCCATATTCTCATCGTCTCGGTTAACGGCATAGACGAAAACCACTTCGACCCAACGAATTTTGTGGACATCTTTTTTTCTTCCTTCTTTACCGAGCCGTTCGTGGCTCCATCTCTCTGCACAAAAAAAGCGCTCACTTCTTCAAGGTACTGCTGAATATACTCATCGCTTTCATCAGGCAGGCGGCCATAATTTATGAGACATGCCAGCCCATGCATAATGATTTCCATATTTTGGGTGATGTGGTGAATTTGTTCTTCATCCAAATCTTTAAAATCCGGTTCTTCTTTCAAGCGAGCGGTCAATGTTTGAAAAACAATGGGTTTCACTCTTTTGTAGTTCGTAAATTCAGAGGGTTCATCATCCAAAAATATAATGCGGAACAGTTCTTTTTCATCTTTAGCAAACCGAACATAGCCAAACGACATATCCACCAGGAAATTTCCGGTCCAGGGCGTCAGGCAATACTGGAGCAGGAGTTCGGTAAATTTCTGACCAACTTCCTCTTCCAGTTCTTTCATCGAATTGATCGTAGAATAAATCGGCATAGTGGACGAATTAAGTTCTTTAGCAATCGTCCGGGCCGAAAGTTTTTTCCGGCCCTGTTTACGCACCACTTGAAAGGCCGCTTCTACTATATCTTCTTTGGAAAACGTTTTTTTCGTCGGCACAAATTCTGACCCATTAGATAATATAACATGCGTTATAATAACACTCGTTATAATTTTTTGTCAAATTATCTTTACCCTTTGGAGTAGG
>CAZUNT010000124.1:4942-20857 GCA_964622215.1 uncultured Caldilineaceae bacterium | reverse complement strand
CCATCAACATCGTAGATACCCCCGGCCATGCCGATTTTGGCGGCGAGGTGGAGCGAGTGATGAACATGGTGGATGGCGTGCTGTTGCTGGTCGATGCCGTCGAAGGGCCGATGCCCCAGACTCGCTTTGTACTCCGCCAGGCTTTGCAGCGCGGCCATAAGGCCATCGTCGTGGTCAACAAAACTGACCGCCCGGCGGCCCGGCCTGATTATGTGGTCAATGCCACCTTCGATCTGTTCATCGACCTGGGTGCAACCGACGAGCAGGCCGACTTTCCGGTCATTTATACGGTCGCCCTCGACGGTCGGGCCGGTTATCAACCCGACACGTTAGGGCCAGACTTGCGCCCCCTGTTTGACACGATTCTGGGTTTTCTACCGCCGCCCCAGGTTGAGCTTGAGGAACCGGCGCGGCTGCTGGTCACCCTGTTGGCCTATGATAACTATATTGGCCGGGTTGCCATTGGTCGGTTGTGGAGCGGTACGCTTCGCGGCGGCCTACCGGTGATTACGATTAATCCTGAAGGACAACAAGTATCGGGCCGGGTCAACCAGGTTTTTACCTTTCGCGACTTGCAGCGGGTTGAACAGGAGATGGTTTCCGCCGGGGATATTGTGGCAGTGGCCGGTTTGCCGAATGTGGGCATCGGCGACACCATTGCCGATGCGCTTGACCCCCGCCCGCTGCCCCCGATCAAGGTGGAAGAGCCAACCGTACGCATGACTT
Organism: uncultured Caldilineaceae bacterium; assembly: GCA_964622215.1. Lineage (GTDB taxonomy): Bacteria > Chloroflexota > Anaerolineae > 4572-78 > J111 > DSQQ01. The sequence continues at coordinate 20,131 of CAZUNT010000124.1, read as the reverse complement.
TTAGCATCAACGACGGCCCTTTTGCCGGGCGGGAAGGCCAATTTGTGACCAGCCGCCAGCTTCGAGACCGGCTCTGGCGCGAGTTGGAGAGCAACGTGGCCTTACGCGTGCAGGAAACCGACAGCGCCGACCGTTTTATCGTTTCCGGCCGGGGTGAATTACACCTGGCGATTTTGATCGAGACCATGCGCCGCGAGGGTTATGAGTTTGCCGTCAGCAAGCCCGAAGTTATTTTTAAGGATGGACCGGAGGGGCAGCTAGAACCGGTTGAACACGTCTATCTGGAAGTGGCCGAGGAATTTTTAGGTGCGGTTAGCGAGATGACAGGCCGGCGGCGGGCTAATTTGCTCGATCTGCGCTACGGTGAGGATGGGACGGTTTACGCCGAGTATCTGATACCCACCCGAGGTTTGCTGGGTTTCCGCCAGCCGTTTTTGATTGCCACGCGCGGCACCGGCATTTTTCATACCTTATTCCACGGCTATGAACCGTACACGGGCGAAATCAATACCCGCGATCGAGGCTCACTGATAGCCTTAGAAACAGGCAAAGTGACCAGCTACGCCCTGATGAATTTGCAAGAACGGGGCATCATGTTTGTCACCCCTGACGACGACGTTTACGCCGGGCAGGTGGTCGGCCAATATACTCGTGATGATGATTTGATCGTCAACGTCTGCAAAACCAAACACCTGACCAACCACCGCAAATCTTTTGCCGAAATTAACGTGGGCCTGACTCCCGCTCGGATTCTGTCGCTCGACGATGCCATTGATTATTTAGATACTGAAGAACTGCTGGAAGTAACCCCGGGGTCCCTCCGGGTCCGCAAGCGGGAGCTCAACCACGACGTGCGTCAAAGGGCGTACAAACGGGCGAATCCCAGAACTTAAGTTATCCAATCCACAAATCAAACCAAACTTTACGCCAGATAACACTCATAGAATTTTCCCCCTTGTCACCATAAATATCCGCCTCAATTCTCTCCTCCAATCCTATCTTGCGTATTTTGCCTGCCAATCTTTAGACCCTACGCAAGATGCAACACCTTTTAGAGAACTGTAGGCTTTAGATTTACCCCATGCTCCCCTCCCAAAGTTGGGAGAAGTTGAGCTGAGGGTTTATGCCCAACTTACGCGCCCGCATCGCGGCCTGAGTCCGGTTGCGCACGTTCAGTTTGCCGAAGATGTTGTAAACGTGCCGCTTAACCGTATTCTCGGTAATATACAGGCGCTGGCTAATCTCCCGGTTAGATACCCCTGAAGCAAGCCATTGCAGCACCTCCACCTCGCGTTCGCTTAAAGGTTCGATGGCGAGTTCGACCGGTGAGACTGTTCTATTGATGAAAGTTTGAGCTGAATCCCCAAGTATCGACATGCGTAACCTCCTCCTGTATACTGTTTTTAGTTTTGAACAACATAACGCCCAATTGTGAATAGGTTGTGAAGGGGTGATGAAGATTTGTAGAGATTCCAATCGTAAATTATCAATCTAAAAACGTAACTGCTCAGGTCACAAAGATGCACAAAGGGTGCACAGAGATTCGCAGAGGAAATTTTTTAGTTTTTCTCCGTTTTTCTCTGTGTCTTCTCCGTGCGCTTCGCGTCTGTGTAACCTGAGTAGTAACCTGAAAACCCGGAATTCAGGTTATTAGGCATTACGTATTACCTCCGTCAAAGTTTCAGGAGCTACCTTGAAATTGTTAGCGCCGCCGTTGATGGTGATGGCGTAGTAGTGAGACGCTGCCTGGCTGTTGGGTGTCTCCAGGGTTCCCATGCCGCTGACCGCACGGCTACAGTGGGTTTGGCGAGCGTATTCGCCGGCTCACCGAAGCTACCCTACACGCCCGCTGGCAGGCTTCCTCGCTGGCTGAAGGGCGCACCCAGATGCCCCAGCCGATGGTGCTGAGCTATCTATCACACGCCAGTTATGGAGCGTTGGTCTGGTGGTTGGAGGAAGGGATGAGCCACTCGCCCGAACAGATGGCTCGGTGGCTGCATCAACTAACGCTGGCCGCCTTCCAGGTTGGATACATTTGATTATTTTGACAAACAGTCTCACTTGAAGGGCCTACCTAATTTAAGGTAGGCCCTCACTCATTGGTGGTATAAATAATTTGGTATATGCCTATTCATTTTGGGAGAAAAGATAACCCGGAAATACCTTACCTGAGCAGGCCAAAATCCCTTTTTATGGGGATGTGATAGGGCTTAAGGAGTGATAAAATGAGGGCATGAGAGAAAACTGTCGATAAGGAGGGAATCTATTACCCTAATGGTTAATATAACAAGGGTACTCCTCGTGGCTCAATCGAGCCGGATCCATGACGGCTTACGCGCTGTTCTCCGAACTATCCCTGGTATCGACATGATTGGACAGGTCGAGGATGGACCGTCTGCCTTAAAAATAATTGCTCAACCCTCGTCTATGTTGGTACTTCTGGACGCAAATCTGCCCAACGACCCGTTGCAAACTCTCTTAAAGCAGATTAAGATCAACTGGCCACAGACCCGATGCATTGTCCTGGTCAGTAATATCAAACAACAACAATTGGCCAGGCTTAATGGGGCCGATGAGGTCCTATTGGCCGGTTTTTCAGTTACCTGCCTGCTCAACACGATTCAAACGTTATTACCGGAACAAAGAGCGTTGAACTCAGAAACCACATACCGGGCCGGGTAATGGCCGAGAATCAGCCGGATCATGATCGTTTATTTATAGTCAAATTACCGGCCGTAATGGGCTAAACTTCGCCGGTTTCAACTCCAAAATTTACTCTCTCCCAAAAATACCGCTCGCAGGCGGTATTTTTTGGAAGAGAAAAAGTACATACTCAAAATGTGTTCTGGACTTGAGTTTGGTATAATCAGTAGAGTAGATCCAAAATTGGTAGGGTGGCATCCCTATGCCGCCCGCCGACGCATAGGGATGCGCCGGCTACGGTCTCAAAAATTGGATCTACCACGAGTTGCCTAATGGATGAAAATATCCGAGTGATGGAGGCTGCGACCGGCGAGGAGACCGTTCGTGCTTTACTGAATTCCGCAACTAACACCGCCATCTTTCTGATAGATACAACCGGGACTATTCTTACCTTTAATACGACCTTTACCCAGTTCATAGATAAGCCGGCTGAGGGGTTGGGGGGAAGGTGTGTCTATGATTTGCTGCCGCCAGAGGTAGCTAACCACTGCAAGGTACACGTAGATGAAATGATCTACTCAGGCCAGCCGGTTTATTGGGAAGAACAGATTGGGGTCAGGTGGTTCTGTCTAAGTCTTTATCCTGTTTACAGCACCGTTGGGGTAGTGACCCAGGTGGCTGTTTATGCCCCGGATATTACCGAGCGGGCGCAGGTGGAGCAGGAAATCCGGCGGGTCAACCGGAACCTGGAGGACTGTGTGGCCGAACGGACAGCCGAGCTAAGGGCAATTAACAAGGCTTTGCAGATCGAGATCGACGAGCGCCGGCAGGCCGAAGCAGCGTTAGAGGAACGTATTCGCTTTGAGATATTACTGTCCGACCTCTCCACCGCCTTCATCAATCTATCTGTGGCCGAAATCGATCGAGCCATCATGGGTGGTCTCCAACGGATAGTTGAACTGCTGGACTTCGACCGCTGTACGTTATCGCAATTTTCAGAGTGCAGCGCTCATTTACGCGTTACCCATTCCTACGTTGCTCCCGGGCGTCGACCAGTGCCCCTCATCACTCTGAATGAGACGCTGCCCTCGTTTACCGACGCCATCCATCGCGGCGAGATCTACACCCTGAACCAACTCTTCGCTAATACCTCTGAGCAGAGTAGCCGAGATAGAGCGTATATTCAGGCGGAGGAGATAAAATCGTTCCTGGGCATCCCGCTCATTGTAGATAAAAGGGTCCTGGGGGTGATAATCTTTGTTTCGTTCCGGCATGAAGATAATTGGGCGGATGACCAGGTGCAGCGATTCCGGCTTATCGGCGAAGTTTTTGCCAACATCCTGGCTCGCAAACAGGCCGAAGAGGCGCTCCAGGTAAGCGAAGAACGTTTCCGCAGCACCTTTGAGCAGGCTGCTGTAGGGCTGATCCACCTGGGGTTGCGCGGTCAATTTCTGCGGGTCAATCAACAGTTCTGCACTATTACCGGCTACACGCCCGCAGAATTACTGGCGCGCACCTTTCAAGAGATTACCTACCTGCCTGAGCTTGAGACCGACCTGGTACGTGCCCGGCAAATGATGGCAGGGCAGTTGTCCGCCTGTGAGGCGGAGAAGCGTTTTGTCCGTAAAAACGGTTCCCTGGCCTGGGTATATTTGACCTGTTCATTGGCGCGGAGGCCAGATGGCACCCCTGATTATTTCATCATCGCGGTGAGAGATATCACCGCGCGCAGACAACTAGAGCAGCGGCTGGCGGCCGTGTATCAACTCGGCCAGGAGTTGCCTCTGCTCCATGATGAAGTAGCTATTATTCAACAGGTGCTGGTAACGGCGACGACCCTGCTGGAGTTTGAGATGGCCGGCTATGGCCGGGTGAATAACACCACCCAGGAACTGAAATACTGCTATATCCTTTTAGGGAGTGAGTTACAAAATAGCCCGTTACGGCTATCCCTCCAAGATGAAAGGGGTTTTGGCGTTGTTGTGGCTCGCAGCGGGCAGCCCTTGCTGGTGGCGGATACCAGGTTGGATAAGCGCTACGTTTCCGGGCCGGGAGATTGGACCGGCCTATCAACCTTGACTGTACCCCTAAAGGTTGGTGAAAAAATCATCGGCGTGCTCGATATCGAGAGCAGCCAGCTAAATCATTTCACCCCGGCCGACCAGCAAATCCTGCAAACCCTGGCCGACCAGATGGCTGTGGCTCTGGAAAATGCCAACTTGCTGACCACCCTACAGCGGCGCACCCATGAATTAGTTACTATTAACCGGGCCGCCCGGGCCGTAACCTCCAGCCTGGAATTAAAGGCGGTGTTGGAGCAGGTAATAACCGAGGTCAAGGGGATTCTGGAAGCCGATGCGGCTTCGGTGTTGCTGCGCCGGCCCGCCAGTGAGGAACTGGAGTTTGCCATTGTCGCCGGGTCGAAAGCTGAGCAGTTGGTGGGCATGCGGCTGCCGCTCAAGGCCGGTATTGCCGGCTGGGTAGTCCAGGAACGGCGGGCTGCCCTGGTGGAGGATGCCCAGGTCGACCCCCGTTTCTACGACCAGGTCGATTGGCTGACCCAGCTAACCACCCGGGCCCTGCTGGCCGTTCCTTTGCTGGTTAAGGAAGAGGTGATTGGGGTCATCGAAGCCCTGAATTTGGTCCCCGGCTCTTTTCAGCCCTATGAGCTATACCTGCTAGAAACCCTGGCCGGGTCCGCGGCGGTAGCGATTGAAAATGCCCGGTTGTATGATGAAACCAAACAGTGGGCCAGGCGTATGGCCGTGCTGCACGACCTGGACCAGGCGATTAATGCCAGTTTGCGTCTGAACGATGTGTATGAAGCCTTTATCGACCATGCTTACCATTTGTTGCCGGCCGACCATATCTCCATTATCCTGCGGGAAGGGGAGCATATCCGGGTCATTTATGTGAGGAGTAAAACTGGAGGGATACTCTCGCCAGGGAACACCTACCCGATCGATGCTTCCACCAGCGTCGGCTGGGTTATCAGGCACGGCCAACTGCTCCTGCGGCGTAACTTCGCTGTTGATAGTGGCTTTACCGATGACGAGTATTCGCTCAGTCTGGGCCTGCACTCTGGTATGATCATTCCCTTGCAGGTCAAAGGGCGGGTTATTGGAACCTGGACTATTGGCTCGCAGCAGAAGGACGCTTACCAATCGGAAGAGGCAACCATCGCCCAGGCGATGGCCGACCCCCTGGCGATTGCTATTGAGAATGCCCAGCTCTTTGAGCAGATCGAGCAGGAGGTCGTCGAGCGGAAGCGGGCCGAGGCAGAAATTCAACAGCTCAGCACAGAACTGGAGCAGCGGGTCGAGGATCGGACGCGGGAACTGGCCGCCCTTTATCGAGTAACGGCTGTGGCCAGCGAACCGTTGGAACTGGAGCGGCTCCTGGAGCGTTTGCTGGAACAAGCCCTGATCGCCATGCGCAGCCAGGTGGGCGTTATCCATACCTGGGATGAAACGGGACAAGTTTTACGGTTGGATGTACAACAGGGTTTGCCTCCCCCTATTCTGGCCCAATTGCAGCGGGCGCCGGTTAATGATAATCTACCGGGCTGGGTAATTAAACACGGTGAGCCGCTGCTGTTGGCTGATGACACCGCCAATCTCTACACCCCACCCACCTGGGAGTGGGGCCAATTACAAACCTACGTGGGGGTGCCGATGCGGACGGCCGGGCAGTCATTAGGAGTGCTCAGTGTTTTTGGGCAGGCCGGGCAACGATTTAGCCCGGAAGAGGTCGCGCTCCTGGCTTCAATCGGCGATCAGGTCGGCGTCGTTATCGAAAATATCAAGCTCCGCCAGCGGGCCAAACAAGCCGCAATTATGGAAGAGCGAGAACGGCTGGCCCGGGATTTGCATGATTCAGTCACCCAGTCTTTATATAGTCTCATGCTCCTCGCCGGCGGCGGTCAGCGCCTGGCCCGGAAAGGGCAATTGGACAACCTGGATACTTACCTGGGCAATTTGGTCCAGGTGGCCCACCAGGCGCTCAAAGAAATGCGGCTGCTGATTTACCAACTCCGGCCGTCCTTCCTGGCCGAGCAAGGGCTGGTTGGCGCTTTACAGCAGCGGTTGGAAGCGGTGGAAAAGCGGGCCAATCTGCAGACCGGGCTGAAGGTCGAAGGCCCGCTTGAACTGCCGGTTTACATCGAAGTAGAACTGTACCGGATTGCCCAGGAAGCGCTCAATAATGCCCTCAAGCACGCCCAGGCGACCATGGTGACGATTTCGCTACGGAGTAGCGGCCGGCAAGTAGAACTAGAGGTAACTGACAATGGCAATGGGTTTGACTCGGCCGCGATTCAAAAAACCGGCGGAATGGGGTTGGCTAATATGCACGAACGGGCCGAAAATTTGGGCGGCTCTTTAACCGTTCTTTCAGGGCAGGGCAGCGGTACGACGCTAAAGGTAACAGTACCTCTGACGAATCAATAAGCCCAATCTAATTTATGAAAGGTGTTGTTATGACCCAAACGATTCGTATTCTCATTGCCGATGACCATGCGATTGTCCGGCAAGGCTTACGTACCTTGATCAGCAGTGAAGAGGGGCTAGAGTTGGTGGACGAAGCGGCCAATGGCAGTGAAGCGGTGGAGAAGGCTCTACGCCTGCGGCCCGATGTGATTTTACTGGACCTGGTTATGCCCGGTAAAAGTGGCCTGGAGGCAATTAGCGAGATCAAGCAGGCTTTCCCTGAGGCGCGTATCCTGGTCCTGACCAGTTTTACCGAAGATGATAAAGTCTTCAGGGCGATTAAGGCCGGCGCGTTAGGTTATTTGTTGAAAGATACCTTACCGGACGAGTTGCTCAGGTCCATTCAAGCGATTTATCGGGGTGAACCCTCGATGTCGCCGGCTATTGCCCACAAGCTCATGCAGGAAATCAGCCAGCCATCCAGTTTGCCCCCAGCCGAGGAACCACTGACCGAGCGGGAAGTTGAAGTGTTAAAATTGCTGGCCCACGGCCTGGTGAATCAAGATATTGCGGCCAAGCTAACCATCAGTGAATGGACGGTTCGAACCCATATCCGGAATATTTTAAATAAATTACACTTAGCCAATCGCCTTCAGGCTGCTCTCTATGCTGTACGGGAGGGTTTAGTTAAGCCAGATGCCACCTGAGTTTGACCGGTATTTCAAAACACCATAGGAACGCTAGAACTGAAGGTCTACCACATTTTAGGTAGACCTTCACTTTTTTGAAGTAGCATCTCTTGAGTTATCTCCCTCAGTTATTGGTAGAGAAACAAGGTAGCAAAGATACCTAACCGGAGCGCCGCATAATCCCTCACCGGAGGGATGTTTCAGAGGAGCAGCGGTGATATGATGTTCTTAGTACAGTATAAGCGGGGTTGAAATCGGATAACCCCTTTACCACCTCTGAATAGGCTTGAGAAGAGAGCTTTGCAGATGCAGTCAAAACGTGTCTTGCTTGTCGACGATGACCCCAGGTTGACCATAATTCTGGCGGCAGGTCTGGAAAAGTTGAATTCAGAGTATATCGTCGAAACCGCCGAGAATGGCAGTGAAGCTTTGAGCAAGCTCCAACAAAACCATTACGCCCTGGTGATTACCGATTACTCAATGCCCGACATGAATGGACTGAAATTGGCCGAATCCATTCGCCAGATCTCACCACAGACACAGATTATTTTGATGACCGGCCACGGAACTGACCGGGTACGCCAGGCGGCAGACAGCTTGGTCCTGGCCGGTTATATTGATAAACCCTTTACCCTAGAGGAACTTCGAGTCATTGTCGACCGGGCCGTGGGCCAAACTCAACAACTTGGCCTGGGCGAAGATCCCTATCGTTCTGGCGCCCAGGTGGTAAACGCCAACATAATCGAAGTTCTCCAAACCCTCCAGGCCAATACCGCCGCCCGTTGTGTGCTGCTCCTCAGCGCTGGCGGCTACCCGGTTCAGATAGCGGGACAGACGAACAGCCTCGACATTATCAGTATCAGCGCCCTGGTGGCCGCCAATTTTATGGCCGCGGCCGAACTGGCCCGGCTGCTGGGCACCGGTTCGATTTTTAAGTCCAGCTACCACGAAGGGAACGATTATAACATCTACGCCTACAAGATCACCGAGGAGCTGCTCCTGGCGGTAATTTTTGGCCGGGAAGGTAAGCCGGGAATGGTCTGGTTTTATACCAAGCAGACGGCTACCAGATTACTGCCATTGCTCCCGGAGATCGCTCCGCCCCGGCCCTTTATGGAAGACATCAGCGCCGCCCTGAGTGACGAACTCGACCAACTTTTGCCTTCGGATGACATGACCGGTTCCCGGGTAATTAGTTTTGAAGAGGCAGCGGCGACAGGGTTAATTCCAAAAGAACTGTTACAACGTGAGTTGAACGGCCGGTCCGACAAAAAGAGTTATTAGGAAGGAATCTCTTATGGCCAAAGGGCAATTTTCCGAAGAAGATACCAATAACGTGTCCCCCAATTATAACGCCTCACGCCTTACCCCCGTTTCTGGAGGAGCTAATTGTCTGCGGAGTGGTCTGGCTTTATTCCCGGCTCATTACCAGGTGATTGATCGGCTCTTAATCGAGCTGATCCAAAAAGCTCCGGCTAATTTTGTTCTGTTAATCGATGTGACGGGCCAAATCGTCGCCGCTAAGGGCGACCAGGCCCAGGTTGATCTGGTCGCCCTGGGTTCACTGATGGCCGGTGATCTGGCCGCCAGCCAGGAGATTGGTCGGTTAACCGGTGAATACCAAAGTTATCAGTTAATCTTACGGGAAGGCCAACAAACCCATACGTTGATCTCTGAAGCTGGCAGCCACCTGGCTCTACTGGCCCTGGTATCTCAGCAGGTGCCCCTGGGTTGGGTGCGGATGCTTATTCGCCAGACGGCGCAACATTTAGCCGAGATCACGATGATGCCGGCTCCAGAAGTCGAACCGTTTGACCCGGATATTAAAGATGATCTGTCCAGGCTGTTGAGTGACGCTCTGGACGATATCTGGCAGGAGTAGAGCTTATGTTCATCAACTGGCAACTCCGCGAACTCAACTTGAAAATTGTCTACTATGGCCCGGCCTTGAGCGGAAAAACGACCAACCTGGAGCAAATCCATAACCGGGTTGATTCCAAAAAACGCAGTGAGCTGATCTCTCTAAAAACCAATGAAGACCGGACCCTCTATTTCGATTTTATGCAGCTTGAACTGGGCAAAATCGGTGGTCTTACGCCTAAAATTCATCTCTATACCGTACCCGGCCAGGCCTACTATGAGGCCAGCCGCCGGCTGGTTTTGCGGGGCGCCGATGGGGTGGTCTTTGTGGTTGATTCGGCGCCGGCTCGCCTGACCGACAACATAACGGCCTGGCAGAACCTGCACGAACACCTGACTGCGCTCAACTTGGCCACGCTCAACCTGCCTATGGTGATCCAATTCAACAAACGCGACCTGCCCAACGCCATCCCTCCCCAGGTCTTACGCCAATTCTTGCAGCTTAACGGCCAGCCGACGTTTACCGCGGTAGCCAATCAGGGCCAGGGAGTGTTTGATACCCTTAAAGCCATCATTAATGGCGTGGTAAGCCACGTCCAACGAGAAATAGCCTAATGTTTTCTAAAGAGGTGATTGTGACTCATCCAAATCTAAAATCCGGCTCGATTGAACTGGCCAAACTGCTGGCCACTATGAACGAACAGGGCGGCTTTCCTATTGCCGTCCTGACCGACCGGCATGGTTTCCCTATCGCTTCGGCCACCCGGCCGGCTGCCGCCCAGGACCCCGAAACCCAATCGGCCGTGGTCGCCCTGATCCAAAAAACGGCCGTCCAGGTCCGCGACCAACTGGGGATGGCCCAAACCGACGAAATCTCCCTGGCCGCCGCCGATGGGCAGCGCCTGGTTTGCCGCCCGTTTAAGGTCAACGGTCACGATTTGATTCTGGCCGTTCTGGTCCCCGGCAAGGCGCGGAGCTACCGCCGCCTGACCAGCCAGACCGTTACCGCTATTCGGCGGTTGTGGAAGTTATAGGAGGTTAATCATGGCCCTGCAAGGCAACTTACAACACATGGCGGCGGCCGACCTTATCCAACATGCCTGCCAGGATCACAAAACCGCCGAGTTGACCATTCAACACGACCGGCAAACCGCCAGCCTCTTTTTCAAAGGCGGCCAGGTCGTTCACGCCACCCTGGGCAATTTACAGGGTGAAGAAATTATTTATACCATTCTGGGCTGGTCGGAAGGACAATTCAGCCTGGAACTGGAAACCGAACCGCCGGCGATCACCATTAGCCGGACTTGGTCTGCTTTGTTGTTAGAAGGCGCCCGGCGCCTCGATGAAATCAATTCAATCCCAATTACTAAACAGGAGACTCAACCTATGGCTATGAAAAAGAAAAGCGAAATATTGTCTGACACCCTGGCCGAACTACTGACCGAATCATCCGATATCGAAGGCGCAGCTATCGTCGGGGTAGATGGCCTGGTCTACTCGGCCAACGTGCCGCAGCGGGCCCTCGACGAAAATATAGTTGGTGCGACGTCGGCGGCTATCCTGGGGCTGAGCAAACGCAGCGCCGGGCAGCTCAAGCGGGGTAACTTCAACCAGACCCTCATTCAGGGGGATGATGGCAACGTCATCGTCGCCGGCCTCAACAATGAAACCCTCTTTATCGGCCTGACGCCCAAGAATGTGAACCTGGGTATGGCTTTCGCCGAAGTGCGGGCCATGACGACCAAGCTACGCGACATTTTGTAATTTCTCAATATAAAATAAAGGATTTTCCACTATGGCAACCGAAGAACAAAAAAAATCACGCCAACTAAAATTGTTCAATACCATCATTGAAGGCCAGGCCAAGGGTATTTACGATTTGTTCGGCGACTCGGCTCAAAGCATTACGGGGCCGATCGGCGAAGAGATCCTGGAGGAGATGGAACGGGAAATGGGCCTGGAAATCCAGGGCGAAAACTCGGCCGATATTCTGACCGAGCTTGGCCGGATTATGGTGGATGAGTACGGCCTGCTCAGCGATATTGAGTTTAAATCGCTCGGTGGGGTCCGGACGCAGATGACCTGCCGGGATTGCCTGTTAAAATCATCCTGCCTCCGGCTGAAAGGGGCCGGGATACCCGTCGCTTGTATTCCCCATACGCTTGTACGCGCTGCCCTGCGTTACCGGAAACACAACAAATCGCACCTGGTTGATATCCAGGTCGGCGAGCGAGAGTGTCTTATCATCGGAGAGACGGCTGAGGCGGACTGACAACCGGACGTTGATGAAAGACCCAATTCTCTTTCGCCGTAACGATATCCTCACCCCGACTGAGGCCGGCTATTGGAAAGACCTGCTCTACCGGGCCGCCAAGATCGGCACGGAACTGGAGGTAGCTCCACCCAAGGGGGTCCGCCGGCCCGATTTCGAAGAATCGGTTCGCCGGGACCTGGCCCCCTCGGGCAGCCTGGAACAGTTGGGGACCAACGGGGTGCTGGATGTGCAGACCGAACACTGCGGCGTCGAGATTCGGGTGATTGGCCGGCAGCCCCATTTCCGGGCGCTCCAACGGCAGTATAGGCTGATTATGGCCGTGTTGGTTGCCCACGGGGCTCGGTCCCGGCCCACTTGTGGCACTCACTTTCACTTGCTCACCCCTGGCCTGGCTGAACCTGTCCCGGAGATCATTCTGGCCAACCTGTGGAACCTGACTCGGCGTTATGCGCCGGAACTCAAATTTTTGACCAGCGGCGGCGACCGGCGGGAAGCGCTGTGTCGCCGCCGCAACCACAACAGCCACCTGGAGATGGTGCGCCACTCCCCCGGCCTCATGACGATGGCCCAAATCCGGCAGACCCTTCAAGAAAGTCGGACGGTCCCGGCTCACCAAAACTTTCTCAACCTGGAACACCTGGGGTTTACCGACTCGGGTGAGGTGTCTCCCCTTCACCTGGAATTCCGCTTTCCCGATGCCGATCTCTCACCAACCTCAGTTACGGCAAAAACCTTTCTGTTTCTGGCTATGCTGCTCAAAGCCGTCGATTTAAGCCAGTATGGAGTTATTCACGTGGGTAAAATTGGCCCGTGGCGGCGCAAAGTCGAGTTACTGGATAGGCTTAGTAACAACGACGGCAACCTGGCTACCAGCGACACCAGCGCTATCACCGACGAAATAATCGAGGAATTACGCCAGGGTGGGTATGAACTGCTGGACTTACTGACGCCGACTTTTGAACGTTTTGTCGATAGCCCAGCTTTGGAAATCCTCCAGGCCCTGGCTGAGCAGCCGATTTCACTCCGGCGCTGCGCCGGTTACACCTGGGACGACATCGAAGCCAGCCTGGTCAACCACATTTGCCTCGACGAGGTGGGCCTGGACAAAACCGACCACCGGCTCATGCAGCGGGTTGAGTTAAATGAATGGGCCGGGCTGCCTTCAGCCGAGGCCTGGCAGTGGCACGCCGCCCGTGAGCTTTACCTGACTCCTCAAGAGCTAGAACGGCGACTCGACCGGCTGAAATCGTTACGGGGCCTGCGTTGGGATACTCGCCGGGGGACAATGGTTTTTACCAGTTAACCATGTGCGGTTTAGCAGCAATTTTACTTCACCCCCAGGAACGACCGGCCGGCCAGTGGCAGGCGATTAAGGAACTTTTTACCCACAATTTGTTAGCCAATGAAGAACGTGGGCAGGCTGCCGCCGGCCTGGCGATAGTCCGGGTGGACGGCCAGGCAGCAATGCAAAAACTGGCTAGCCCGGCCAGCCAGTTTATTGCCACAACCGAGTACTGCAACTTGCTTGACCGTCTTGATGCTCGTACTACCCTGCTCTTGGGGCATACTCGCTATCCAACCAAGGGCGACCCGGCCAACAATGCCAACAATCATCCGATCCAGGTGGGGCCGATTATCGGTATCCATAACGGCCAGGTGACCAATGATGACGCCATGTTTGCCCTTCGTGGCTACCCCCGCCAGGCTCAGGTTGATAGTGAAATCATCTTTCGCCTGTTAGGACCTATCTCGCCCGCAGGGCTGGACGGCGATTATCTACCGGCTGTTCGAGCGCAGTTACGCCTGCTCCAGGGTGAACTTACTTTTCTGGCCAGTGACCAGCGCGCTCCGGAGAAGTTGCTGGTAGCCAAGCGTTACAACCCACTGTCGCTGCATTATCACCCAGAGTGGCAGGCCCTCATTTTTTCCTCGCGTTACCTCTTTTTGCGCCAAACCTTTGGCCCGGTTCTGTTAACCGAACATCTCCCCCCGAAACAACTTTTTCTATTCGACGCCCAAACCTTGCCTCAACTAGGCTATCATCCGGCAGCCGCTCTGCCTTATTAAACGCAGGGTATTACAACATAATTAGGACTTCTATTTTGAGCGCCACTCCACCGTACGTTGTTCACCTGGTGGGCTGAGATTAATCCCGGTGGGAGAACCAACGGGGCCGGCGCCGGTTTGGCGCATAATTGAAACGGTCCAGAGGATTGGCCCGCCGCTGAGTCGTTGCTCTGTGGTAATCCGCCAACTGCTGTTCTTGACCCAAGCTTCGGTGCGCTGGCCATTGGCCCAGGTGAGGTTTAAAACATAAAACTCATCCGGGGCCAGCAGGCTGGTGGAAGTCCAGTTGAAAAGTAAGGTGGGGCTGTCTACCACCTCGCCGGCGGTTGGGCTGAGCAAATTTGGGGCGAGATAATCCGGTCCCGGCGTGGCGGTGGGAGTGGGTGGTATGGTTGGCGTGGCGGTGGGGGTAGGGGGCGCTAGAGGAACCATAATTTCCTGACCGGGGAAGATCAGATCAAGGCTGGTATCAGGGTTTACGGCCTGAATAGCTTCAATCGTGGTGTCATACTCCAGGGCGATACCCAGCAGGGTGTCGCCTGACTCTACGATATATTTGATGAGTTGAGCAGGCCCGCTATTTTCAGTGTTTTCAGCCTCAGAAGGGGTTTGGGCGTTAGTTGGGATCAACAAGGCCTGCCCAACCTGAAGACCATTCACATCGTTGATGTTGTTGAACTTCAAGAACTCGTCTAAGTTTACCCCATACAGATCGGCAATCAACTCAGGGTATTCACCCGACTGAACAATGTGGACCAGAGGCGTTGGAGAGGGAGTTACGGTAAAGGTCGCAGTAGGCATGGGGGTATCGGTGACTGTAGGTGTGGGCGGAGGGGTAGTGGTTAGCGTGGATGCCGGCCTGACTGTCGGCGTTGCTGACCGAGCTATTGCTTCGGCCCTGGCTCTGGAATGGCCCTGGTAGCGGGTGATACCAAACACCAACCCAATAATAATCAGTACGCCTAGCCCAACGCCAAGCCAGGAACCACCGAAAACGGAGGTGTTAAGTGGCAAACTATCAATAGGCTTACCACACATCATACAGGTGACCGCTTTTTGAGCGGCAGGTGCGCCGCAGTGCAAACAACGGCGTTGGCGATGATAGAAGGAGGTTGGTTTGCCGCAAATTGGGCAACGGGTTTCGTGCGCGGTTAATTCCGCACCGCAAGCTGAACATTCAGTCATACAGAGGCCAATTATCAATTATTGAGGCGGAATTGTCAATTTC